>NZ_VOPZ01000001.1:318974-637948 GCF_010470665.1 Desulfovibrio sp. JC022
TTTTTTCTCGGTCCACATCATCCACGGGAGGGTTAAGGAAAAGAACATTTCCTACCTCATGCCCACCGGACTGGCGGTCATGTTCAGTTATTCGTTGGTGACTATTCTGGTGACTAAAGTGGTTATCGGTGCCCAGCCTTGGTGGGACCCCCAGTATTTTATACCCATTGGAGGTATGATTGCCGGTAATTCCATGAACTCACTGGCTCTTTCACTTGAAAGGTTTTTTTCCGAACTTAAAAGCCGCCGGGATGAGGTGGAGATGCTGCTTTGCCTCGGGGCGGATTACAAGGAAGCTACAGCTGAAATTTTCCGTGATGCCCTGCGTGCGGGTATGATTCCAGCCATTAATTCCCTGATGGGTGTAGGGCTGGTTTTTCTGCCCGGCATGATGACCGGACAGATTTTGGCCGGGGCCGACCCTGAAGAGGCGGTCCGTTACCAGATTGTGGTTATGTTTATGTTGGTGTCTTCCACGGCCCTTTCTTCTATCATTGTACTTTTGCTGGTCCGCAAACGTTGTTTCTCGTCGGCAATGATTTTGCTTGCCGGTAGGAAAGCAGGGAAATAGTTGTAGTGTGGTATTTATTTTCACTATGGTGTATGAATGCGGTAGAGTTTTAAGCCAGTTTGAAGGGGGAATCCGTTGTTTTATTTGAGTGAGCAATTTCAGAAGCTATTTGCCAATAACAGCCTGTGCAAACAATTCATAGAAGTCTCTCCTGATGCAATTGTAATTACCGATGCTGAAGGAACTGTGCTTGGCGGGAATTCGCGTGCTGCACGGTTGTTCGGCTATTTGGATAAAAGTGCAATCCCCCACAATGTTAACGGCAGTTACAAGTCCGCTGCGGATCGGTCCAGAATGCTCGACATGCTTTCCTCCGGGCAGCATGTGCAGGATTTTGAAACCGAACTTCTGGATCGTAGAGGGAATTCTTTTGTTGCCAGCATCAGTGTCTCGGTTATGGATGTCGAAGGGCATATGGTACTTGTGTCCATTCTCAGGGATATTTCAGGGCGCAAAAAATCTGAAGCAAAGCTGTTGGAGGGTGAGAAGGCGGCCCGGTTGAACGAAAGCAGGTTCGAGGCTCTTTCCACTCTTGCGGGGATGGCCGAATATTCCCTGGATAAGCTCTATGACTTTGCTCTGGAAGCGGCGGTCATGATCACCGGAAGCGAGATCGGATATATCTATTTTCTTAATGAGGATGAATCGGAACTCAGACTTTATGCCTGGTCGCGCAGTGTTATGCCCCAATGCTCGGTGGAGTCCATTCCCGATGCCTACCACGTGGCCGATGTGGGCGTCTGGGGAGAGGCCATCAGGCAACGCCGTCCTATGATTCTTAATGATTATGCTGCTTGTGAAGGCAAGAAGGGGCTTCCGCAGGGGCATGTTCCCATTAAGCGCCATATGAATGTTCCTCTGTTTGATGAAGGTAAAATTGTTTTGCTTGTGGGCGTCGGGAACAAGGAAGATGAGTATGGTGATGAGGATGTTCGTCAGTTGAGCCTGCTCATGGAGGGCATGTGGAATATTGTCCGGCGCAAGGAAGCGGATGAGGCTTTGCGGCAGGCCTATGTGGAGATGGAATGCAAGGTGGAAGAGCGTACAGCGGAACTGAGTTCAGCCCTTGCGGACCTTAGGCAGATCAATTCGGAGATAGAGCAGGAAGTTGAGCAGCGTCGGATTTTTGAGAAAAAACTCCGCCAGTTTGAAAGGATAATCGCGGTCAGTCCCGATATGATTTCCTTGGTCGATTCAGAATATCGTTATGTGATGGTGAATCGTTCCTATGAGAAAAGGTTCAACAAGCCAAGTGAATTTTTTGTAGGCAAATCAGTGTCTGAGGTTGTCGGGCATGATGTTTTTGAAAAACATTCAAAGCCCATGATTGATTCAGCTCTTGCTGGTGGTACAACAAATTTTGAAGCATGGCTTGAATTGCCATCTATTGGGAAACGTTTTTTTTCAGTTACCTATCATCCGGTAGAATCAACTGTTGACGGGGATAGGTTGGTCAGTATTACAGCCCACGATATAACTGAGCAGAAAGAGATGCTTGAAGAGGTCAAGAGACTTGCCAGTACTGATTATTTGACCGGTGCCAGCAACAGACGTTCCTTTATGGATCGCGCGGAAACCGAACTGGATCGTCTGGCGCGATACGGCGGCGAACTTTACCTGATGATGCTGGACATTGACCACTTTAAGAATGTCAACGACACTTACGGACACAGCGTGGGGGATATTGTTCTCAAGGAGCTGGTCAAGTGCTGCATTTCCACCCTGCGGACTTCTGATGTTTTCGGGCGTTTGGGGGGAGAGGAGTTTGCAGCCCTGCTGGTTCACGGGAGCGTAGAATCAGCTATGCAGGTGGCTGAAAGGTTACGTGCGGCTATTGAAGATTTGGAGGTTCATGCCGGAAATCATGTTGTAAAATTTACTGTGAGTATCGGCCTTACCATGGTTTGTGCCGATGAAGATATTGAAGTGGCTCTGAAGCATGCGGATAACTGTTTGTATCAGGCCAAGGAGCAGGGCCGCAACCGGGTTGTATCATATTGCCGGATGACAGATTAAATTGCCGGTGCACTTCAGTGCACCGGCAATTTATTTTTCTACGCTGATTTCATGTTGTCGATAATGGATTTGAGTTGGTGTGCCTGTGAAGCAAGGTCGGATACCGCTTCTGCGGATTGGCGCATGGCACTGTTTGTTTCTATTGAGATATTGTTGATTTCATCCGCAGCCCGGTTGATCTGTTCCGATGTGGCGGACTGTTCTTCACATGCGGCTGCAATTCCCTGAATCTGTTCGGAAACCGTATCGGTAAGCGAAAGAATTTCACTGAGTGAATTGCCGGCATTTTCAGCCATTGCGGAAACATTTCCGATTTCCTGAACAGTGTTGGAGCACTGGCCCATACTTAATTTGGTGCCGCGCTGGATTTCGCCAATTGCGGATTCAACTTCATTGGTTGCGGTCATGGTCTTTTCCGCCAGTTTGCGGACTTCATCTGCTACAACAGCGAATCCACGCCCGGCTTCCCCGGCTCGAGCAGCTTCAATGGCAGCGTTAAGGGCCAGCAGGTTGGTCTGGTCGGCAATGTCGGAGATCACGTCGATGATCTGGCCGATTTTTTCAGCACTTTCACCAAGCTCACCCATCTCTTTTTCAAGAGCTTCGGAATACTCATGCACAACATCAATTCCTGAGAGCATCTGTTTGACCACATCAGCACCGCTGGTAGCATTTTCGCTGGCGTCTCCGGCTGTTGCAGACGCCTCACCGGAGCTGCGGGCCACTTCAAGTACGGAAGCGTTCATCTGTTCCATGGCGGTGGCCGTTTCCGCAGTCCTCTGGCTCTGCATGTCGGACCCGGTTGCAGACTGTTCTATCTGGGCGGAAAGTTCTTCAGAAGCAGTGGATATAATTTCAACTACATCTTCAAGCTCGCGGGCGGCCTGATGCATACCTTCGCGCTTGGCATTTTCTGCTTCTTTGCGTGCTTCTTCTGCTTCATGCGTGGCCTGTTGTGCTTTTTCGGTCTCTTCGGCAGCAAGGCGGGTTTGTTCGTTTGCTTCGTTGATTTTTTCTTTGAGGGTCACAACCATGGCATTCAGGTCATTAGCAAGCACGCCAACTTCATCGCGGGTTTTGATTTCAAGAACATGGTCGAGATCACCTTCGGCAACACGGGTGGCATACTTGGTTGCCTCAACAATAGGTTGGGACATTGACCTTGCATAGAGCCACGCTGCAAGCATGATGAGCGGCAGGATGACAGCGATGACCATCAGCGAGGATGTTTTTACATTATTCTGTGCGGTTACCATGGTTTCAATAGGCATTCCAATGAACCACATCCCGATATTTCTTCCATCCACGCCTTTGATAGGCCAGTACGCGGTCTGGTAGTCGATTCCGAGAATGTTGTTGCGGGCAAGAAAGGTTTGGCTCTGATCAATGACTGTTGCGGTAACCTGACGGTTGGTCATCTTCGTTCCCACGGCCCGACGCCCATTTTTGATGATAGTCGTCATTTCGCGGGTATCACCGTTAAATACAGTTACTTCAAGGTCAGAAAAGTTTTTGACGTCATCCACAAAGTCCTTGTCCGAAAGGGAGGTACCCAGCGAAATTGTTCCTATTATCTTACCATTTTCCATGATCGGTGCTGTTGCCCGCAAAGAAAAAGGAATTTCTTTTCCCTTGATTATTCCTGAAGTGACTGTCCCGCGCAGGGCCTTTTCCACTGTCCCCTGTCTTTGCACATTGTCGCCGAAACTGTTGGCATGAGCACGTCCGAGGACAATTCCATTTGCATCGGTCAGGGTCAGGAATTCGGATTCTGTTTCCAGCATCAATGCGCGGAGGTGTTTCTGTAATTCTTCAGAGCTGCCCAGTTTGATTGAATTGATCAGGTCAATATCGCGGGCCATTAATTCCGCTTTTTCACGGAACCCTTTTGATAGGCTGTCAATATGGCGGTCGACAACTTTTTTCATGGTTGAAATATTGCGGATTGATTCTTTGGAAAATCCTTCGCCGACATAATGGTTAACAGTCAGGAAAATTGATGTGGCGGTCAGCAAAGCGATCACCACTGCCATCAATACGATTTTGTTTCGAATTGAAAAAGTCATAGCACCCTTTTTGATTATAAATTGCTTTCATCCCTTTACTCAAAAGAGCTCCCTCCCCGGAGATTCTTTTGAGCCTTTCTCCAATAAAATAATTGTGTGCTTATCTATGCCTATAGTGGTGCAATTATTCTTACTCTAGTAATTATAGTGAATATTAAGAAAGGGGCAATTATAAAATATGAGTGTGCTTTGGCACCTGATTAAATATAAAAGAGAAGTGTATGCTCAATCCATGAGTTCTAGGTTTGAGTCTGCCGGGGCTTGCGCTCTGTTATTGTCCGTATAGTCTCGTGTGATTTTTGCAACTCGTATCCTGTATGAATGAAAAAGTTTATCCTTGCCTGATTTTTGGGCTTTGCGGTGATCAATAAGATTACGCCACTTTTCTATTGAAGGCTCATTCTCCCAGAAAGACAGGCTTAATACCTTGCCTTCATCAGCAAGGCTTTGAAATCTTTCAATTGATATAAATCCTTGGCGGTCTTTTAAGAAAGATTTCACCTTAGCGGCGATTTCCAGATATTCGTCTTTTCCATCTGCTTTCGGGTAAACTTCAAATATTACTGCATACATATGTTCTCTCCTGAACAAAGTTATCGGTTGTTTGTTTCGTATGCGATGAAATAGCACTGCTCCGGATTTTCAGACAAGCGATTTTCGGAATTTGCACTAAAAATGATTATGTTGCTTATTTTATTGGTAAATAATTTTGACTATGATCTTTTAAATAGTTTTATGTCTTGAAAAGAAGACTGTTTCTAGGGATGTCTTTACACTGTTAATACTTGTCTAAACAGCTAGTTATGATTTGTTGTCTTTAATTTCAGACTCTTATTTTTCAGACTTTGTGCAAAAAAGCACAAAAGAAAGGGCTCAAGTTCGATTAAGAAATTATAATATTTTTTTCACAATATGTTTCTGTTTTAATTAAATGACATATTTTCAATATGTTGAGTAGCCAAAATAATTATCCGGACATGAATTTATAAAATCGTGGTATAGTATTTGCTTACTTACATGCGCTGAATGAATACTCAATTGTCTCCGGTACTTGCTGGGCAGGTGTCGGTGGTTTCAGGCAATTGTTTTTTGGCTCTGGTCGTAGGTTAAGGAGTTATTTCCTACTTGACCGAAACGGTATTTTTTGGAAAGGGTTACTCCGAAATAAATACTGAATGATTGACCAATCACTAACTGCCTTCGTGCTCTCCTTTCGTTTCGTGCCTTTCCCAAGAGGTTGCGGAAAGGGGATCGCGGGGGCGGACTGAATCTTTCGTAAAAGGCTGTGGGGAGAGGGTTCCATACACTTTTTAAAGATTTACCGGAGGATGAAACTGCAAATTGATGCATTAGGTATTGCTTCTAATCGGTAGTTTCCGGCCTTAGGGCCTTAATCTTGAATCTTTCTAAATTAAGGATTGATCCGTTGAAGAACAGATATATCCCAATAACTTTAATTGTTGCTGTCTTGTCCGTTGCGGCCATAGCAGGGTTTCTTTTTCCGCCGGCAGTGCAGGAAAATCCCGCCCGTGTCGTTATGGATAACAGTGGCGGCAGGGTTCTTTTTACCCATTTTGTCCACGCGGACGAGTATGGTTATGAATGTTCCGACTGTCACCACGATGATATCGGTCAGGAAAGACCGATAGCCTGCGGCAGCTGCCATCCGGCCGCTTTTGATGCCAAATTCAGGGCAGAACATCAGAAGAACTTCCCCAGTGAAGAAGCATGTCTGCGTTGTCACGACGATGTTCCCGCAGGTCCTCTCGCAGAAGAGGATAAGCCTGACACTGAGAGCATTCCCCTGCGCGCCGAAGCTTTTCACGCCCAGTGTATGGACTGTCACGAGAGTGACGGAGGACCCTACGGTGAAGACTCCTGTTACGATTGCCATGCGAGGTAGGTCTCATGCTTAGAATACATTATTCCCTTGAATCCGATGTTCAGAAGACCATTTCCGACATCGCTGCGCCTGCGGAACTTAATATCTCCATGCGCAACAAGATTCTGAAAATTAAAAAAGGCAAAAAGCTCGCAGCAGGTGAACTCCTTGCCGAGCGTCCTTCCAAATACGGTGCTGCCTGTAGTGCGGCTCTTTCCGGTAAGGCGACTAAGGTCAACTACCACCACCTGACCATCAAAGCCGATGGCGGTGAGGAAAGTGTTGAACCCATCGACGTAAGATCCATGGGACCGGGTAAAGAGTTGCTGCGTACCTTGCAGGAGCTTGGTCTGAACATTGCCGCCTTGTCTTCCCATGCTGATAATCTGGTTATCAACGGCCTTAATCCCGAACCGGGAATTTCCGTTGCTGAACAATTGCTCAAGGATGAAAAAAAGACCATTGAAGCGGGTTTGCGTCTTGTTGAATCAATGATCAACCCCGTGCACACAACTCTGGCTGTTGCAGCCGGTTCTTCCTACGAACTTGCCGGGGCAGAGCGGGTTTTTGTAAAACCCAAATATCCCAGATCCCTTGATGCCCTCGTGGTCAAGAAAGTCACCGGAAAGGAATTTCCTGATGACACCAAGGTGATCAGTGTCATGGATCTTTACAACTTCGGCAGGGTCTACGAAACCGGCATGCCCATCACCGATACAATTATGACTATCGGCGAGAATAATTACCGGGTGCTCTTCGGAACTCCTGTCCGCCACATCTGTGCTGAACTGGATATCGACATCAAGTCCGGTGACAAGGTTGTTCTTGACGGTCCTTTTCGCGGCGAAGCTATTTACAGCCTTGATGAAGGCGTCAAGAAGGGCGATTACGGTTTGTTCGTAATTCCTGCGGGAACATTTCCTTCCATTGAAGACGCAACCTGCATCAACTGCGGTGAATGTGTACTCAGTTGTCCTGCTAGGATTCAGCCCAATATGCTCAGCCGCTATGCCGAGTATGAGATGTTTGAAATGGCTGAGAAGCACAGCCTGCACAGCTGTTTTGAATGCGGTCTCTGTTCCTTCAACTGTACGGTCAGACGCCCCATTCTTCAGTATATCCGCTTTGCCAAGGATCAGCTCCTGGTCAGCGGTCAGGCAGAGAAGAGTTAAAGGCAGATTTGTTGCGCTTCGCGCTTTTGATGGATGATTTCGCCTCCGGCGGCCAAAGGGATTAAGCCCCTTTGGAATCCCTAATATAAGGTTTTGGGATTCTTAAACCCTTTTGCAAAAGGGTTTGAGGCTCCCGGCAGGTTCGCCGAAGGCAATCCTGATATGAAACCGGGGTAACCTGTTCTGGATATTGATTGAATAATCATACAGGGACGCATGGATCGCGGTTAAACATACAAGTTCCAAGGGTTAAAATATGACTCCTCCAGTAATTAAAGCAATGTCCGACATTGCGGTCAGACTCACGGTTTCGCCTGCTCCTCACTGGCGCAGCAAGCGTACCGTGGAGAAGATGATGCAGTATCATCTTCTGGCTCTGGTTCCCGCATTGCTCATGGCTTTCAATATGTTCGGCCTGCCCGCTCTCGCGACTGTGGGTATCGCCGGAACCGCTGCTGTTCTTGCCGAGGTAATCTGCCTCCGCATGCAGGAACGCGACGTAAACGTAGATAACTACACCGCTCTTTACGAAGGTATTCTTTTTGCCTTTCTGCTGCCTGCGGGAGCTCCGTGGTGGCTGGTAGCCTGCGGCGCAATCCTGACCATTGTCATGGGCCGCACTGTTTTCGGCGGTTTCGGTAGCAACCCCATCTGTGCGCCTCTGGTTGCCTGGGCTTTCTGTCGTCTTTCATGGCCTGCCGCCATGGATATTGACACTAATCTTGCCCATTTCATGATCAACGCGCCTCTGGACCAGCTCAAGTACTTCGGTCTTGATACTCTTGAGCAGTTCAACTACACCGACCTGTTTCTCGGCAAGCAGCTTGGCGGACTGGGCGCATCCCAGATCATTGCCGTACTGGCCGGGGGAATTTTCCTCATCGCCACAGGCTGGGTGCGTTTCTTCATTCCCGCAGCGTTCCTCGTGGGCGTGACTGTTACCGCTTCCATTTTTTGGATGATCGATCCTGAGATGTACGCCAACCCGCTTTTCCATCTGCTGACCGGATCAGTAATGTTCGGAGCCTTTTTTCTTGCTCCCGATGTTGCTTCCAGCCCGGTGGGTGTGATTCCGCAGGTCCTTTTCGGACTTATTGCCGGAACTATGGTTATCATCATCCGGGTTTACGGTATCTACCCCGACGGCGTTCCTTTTGCCATCATGGTGGCAAACCTGCTTACCCCCTTGTTGGACCGCGTGCGTCCCAAACCTTTCGGAGGCAAGTAAGTCATGCGCGAAATACTTCATATGCTCGTGGTCCTCTCCATAATCTGCGCCACATCCGGTGCGGTGTTGGTTAACCTGAAGCAGGCCACCAAATCCCAAATTGAACAGCAGGTCCTGACTTATGTGCAGGGTCCCGCATTGCTCTCAGTCCTTGAAAATCGTGACAACGACCCCATTAAGGAACGTGTGAAAATAAAAGATGTGACTGTCTTCCCGGCCATGAAGGACGGCAAGCTGGTCGGTATCGCCCTTGAAGCCTTTGCTCCCGGTTACTCCGGCGACATCGGCGTTATGGTCGGCTTTGATGTGAATGAAGACGAACTGATCGGCATCGGCATCACTACCCAGACTGAGACCCCCGGTCTCGGTGACAAGGTTATGAAACCTTCCTTTACCGACAAGTTCAAAGGCCACGGTCTTGATTCCATGCAGGTTTCCAAGAAGGGTGGGGACATCGACTCTATCGCCGGGGCGACTTACTCCTCCGTAGGTACTGTGGACGCTGTCCGCAAGGCTATTGAGGTCTACCAGTCCATCAAGCCTGAGATCACCAACATTTGGAAGAACTCTTAAGGAGAAACCATGAGCCGTTTAGTAAAAGAATTTGCAAAAGGACTCTGGGATGAGCTTCCTCCGTTCAGAGTTCTGCTGGGACTTTGTCCCGTACTGGCTGTTACCTCCTCTGCGGAGAACGGCCTAGGCATGGGAATGGCGGTCATCTTTGTATTGACCATGTCCAACCTGATCATTTCCAGCATCAGAAAAATTATCCCTGCGAAAGTTCGTATCGCCTGCTTCATCGTTGTCACCGCATCACTGGTTGTTACGGTTGAGCTGCTCATGCAGGCCTACGCATATCCGCTTTACCAGAAGCTGGGCATCTTTGTTCCGCTGATTGTTGTTAACTGCCTGATCCTCGGTCGTGCTGAAGCGTTCGCTTCCAAGAACGGAGTGATCCTCTCCATTGCCGACGCTCTGGGTATGGGAATCGGTTTTGCCGCCTCCCTGACCTTTCTTGGCGCTCTCCGTGAAATTCTTGGTGCCGGAACTGTTTTCGGTGTTCCGGTCATGTGGGAATCATTTAATCCCGCAGGTTTCATGGTCATGGCTCCCGGTGCGTTTGTCGGCCTCGGTGTCATCCTTGCCGGTATGAATGCCTTCAACAGGTACCAGAGCCGTAAGAAGGGTGAGACCCCGCCGGATGTAATGAATTCCTCCTGTGCCTCTTGTGGTGCCTGCGGCGGAATCGAAAACCTTAAGGATAAATAGGGGAGAGTGCTAAAATGGAATACTTTCTGCTTTTTATCTCCGCCATTTTCATCAACAACATCGTACTGGTTCAGTACCTTGGTGCCTGCCCCTTCATGGGAACATCCAAGTCTACCGATGTTGCCATGGGCATGGGCGGAGCGGTTATATTTGTTACCTTGATGGCAACCGCCATTACCTGGCCCCTGCACCAGTACATACTCATCCCTTGTGGAATCGAGTACCTCCAGACCATCGTTTTTATTTTGGTCATTGCGTCACTGGTACAGTTTGTTGAGATGTTCCTCAAAAAGGTCATCCCGCCTCTGTATAAATCTCTGGGACTCTTTCTTCCGCTGATCACCACCAACTGCGCGGTGCTCGGTGTGGCGATCATGGTTCAGCGTAACGAATATTCTTTCTTCAAGTCCATGATGTATGGGCTGGCTTCCGGTATCGGATTCCTCATTGCGCTGGTTATCATCTCGTCCATTCGTGAACGTCTGGACATTGCTCCGGTTCCCCATGTTTTCAGGGGCGTACCCATCGCGCTGATCATGGCAGGGATCATGTCTCTGGCCTTTTTCGCCTTTCAGGGCATGGCTGCTTAACAGGTTAAGCAAGGAGAATATTTAGTTATGGTTACTTCTTCTATATTGGTCCTATTCCTGCTCGGTCTAACCGCCGCAGCCGTACTGGCTGCCGCATCCAAGGTGTTGCATGTGGAGGAGGACCCCCGCATTGCTGAAGTCGAAGGATGTTTCCCCGGCGCAAACTGCGGTGGCTGCGGATACCCCGGTTGTTCCGCTGCTGCCGGTGCTATTGTAAAGGGTGAAGCCGGTCCTGAGATCTGCGTAGCCGGCGGTCCTGAAATTGCCGAGAATATCGCATCCATAATGGGGCTTGAAGCTTCTTTCAAGGAACCCAAGGTTGCCAACAATATCTGCACCGGCGGTTCCCGCGCAAATTTGCTCTTCGAGTACGAAGGCGTTGAAGATTGCCGCGCTGAAGCTTTGCTTTACGGCGGTGAAAAATCATGCGGCCTCGGCTGTCTCGGGCTTGCTTCCTGCGTAAAGGTCTGCGGCTTTGATGCCATCCGCCTTAACGAAGAGGGCGTCCCTATTGTCGATATGAACGCTTGCGTTTCCTGCGGCAAATGCGCTGAAGTCTGCCCCACCGGAGCCATCCGCGTGAGCGGTATGACCATGGATCTGCTCCATCTGAATAAAATCGACGATTGTCTGGCTCCGTGCATGCAGAAATGCCCGGCTCAGATCGATGTTCGTACCTATATCAACCAGATGAAAAACGGTGATATGCGCGGCGCACTGCTGACCATGAAGGAACGCAACCCGCTTCCGCTTGCTGTTGGTCGTCTCTGCCCCGCACCCTGTGAAACAATCTGCCGTCGTAACATTGCTGACGATGGTGTGGCTATCCACACCCTGCATCGTTTCGTGGCTGACTGGGAAATGAATTCCGGTAACCGCGTAAACCTGAACTGCAACCCGCCCACCGGCCACAAAGTGGCTATCATCGGTGCCGGTCCCGCAGGTCTTTCCGCAGCATACTTTCTGCGTCGCATCGGTCACGAACCTGTGATCTTTGAAAAGCGCGAACAGACCGGTGGTATGATGAAGGGAATTATCCCCGAGTACCGTTTGCCTGCAAAGGTTGTTGACTGGGAAGTCCAGACCATCCTTGATCTCGGCGTTGAAGTTAAAAACGGCGTTGAATTCGGTAAGGATATTACCTTTGAGACTCTTGAGCGTGACGGCTTTGAAGCCGTGTTTATCGCGACCGGGGCGTGGAAAGTTCCCACCCTCGAACTTGAGAATGCTCAGGCTGAAGGGGTTATGGACGCAGTTACTTTCCTTGAGGAAGTGGGTAAGTCCATCACCGATCTCAAAGGCAAGAAAATTGTGGTTATCGGCGACACCAACACCGCCATGGACGTTGTGCGCAGTGCAGCACGTCTCCATTGTGATGTAACCGCTCTGGTGGGCTGCATCCAGCGCAAGATGTCTGCTAACAAAAACGAAGTTAAACGCGCTGCCGAACTGGGCAGTGAACTCCTTTACCTGACCAAGCCTTCCCGTTTTATTGCTGAGAACGGTAAGGTCAGCGGAGTTGAATATATTGAAGTTCAGTACAAAGACCCCAAAAAGGCCCTTGGCGACCCCCTGCCTGTTGAAGGCACTGAAGCTGTTATTGATGCCGATCTGGTCATCGTCGCTACCGACCGTGTGCCCGACATGACTCCGTTCAAGGATGCTGAAGGCGAAATTCCCTTTAAGCTTAACAAAAAGACCGGCGGTATTGATTGCGACAAGACCTCCATGCAGACCAGCATGCCCAACGTATTTGTTGGCGGCGAACTGCATACCGGTCGTTCCATCATTATTCAGGCCGTTGCTGACGGACGTATGGCTGCCCGCGGAATTCACCATTTTATCACTGAAGGTGAAATTCCTCTGCCTAAAAATCCCCAGCTGCGTGTTATTCCCGAATCCATTCTCAAGAATATGGACGTGACCTACACCATCCCGAGAATCAATGTTCCCGAGATCACCGTTGAAGAACGTAAGTCCACATTCAAGGAAGAAGTCAAAGGTTCTATTGTCTATGAAGCAGCCCGCAAGGAAGGCAGTCGTTGCCTGCGTTGCGGCCTGACCTGCTACGATGCCGAAGCCGGTGCGGAATACGCACAGGATTCCGACGTGCAGAAGTTCAGCGAGCAGGGCAAGGAGTAGGGAGTCAGCTCATGGAAAATGCGGTTAACCGTTCCTTCGCTAAATCATTCGGTTCAAAGGCGGCCTCCATTGCCCATCCGCTGGCTGCGGCAATGAAATTGGCGGATACCCTGCGAATCGGTGACAGAAGGCACAAGCAGAGTGAGACCCGGTTCCTCATGGGAACACAGGTTACTCTCGTAGCTTTGCATCTATCCAAAGATGCGGCCCAGCAGGCCGTGTCTCTGGCCTTTAGCGAGATAGAACGGCTTTCCGCAATTTTTGATCGTCATCATTCCGGCACTCCGGTTTTCCAGCTCAATAAAACCGGAAAGTTGTGCGATGTGCCACCAGAACTGCGTGAAGTAATGGAAAAGGCCCAAGAGTTTTATCACCGTTCCAACGGAACATTTGATTCTACTGTTCTGCCTGTTCTGGAAATGCTTCGTGATAACAGTGATTCTGAGGGCAGGTTGCTGCTGAGTCAAAGTGATCTTGATGATGCAATGGCTCTGGTCGGATCTGGTTCCGTAAATGTTTCTGACAATGGAATCAGCTTCAGCAAAAACTCCATGGCCGTTACTCTTGACGGGATCGGGCGCGGCTACATTGTAGATCGGGCCTCGGATATTCTGGCGGCAAACGGTGTGGACAACCACATGATTATCGCAGGCGGTGATATCCGTGCTCGAGGTGAACGTGCTATGGGACAGCCGTGGATCGTCGCCATTGAGAAGCCTTCCGGTAAAGGAGGATACTCGGCGGTGATTCAGCTTAGGGATTCAGCTGTGGCAACTTCCGGCGGCTGTGAATTCTACTTTGATGCCGATCATTCTCATGATCACGTTCTTAAACTTGAAACAGCGGTTTCATCACGTCAGGGCACCAGCCTTTCGGTTGTTGCTCCCACGGTGATGGAGGCGGATGCGCTTTCTACTTCGGCATTTGCCATGAACCAGAAAGGTGCGCTTCGTTTCATTAATGCGCAGAATAAAAGTGAATGTCTGATCTCCGGTTCATCCGGTGCTAAGATTGGTTCCCGCAATTGGGGAACTCTGGTCGGGATTTAAAATAATATAAAGTCGATTCCGGATGCAGGGAGCTTAAAACCTCCTAAATGAATGGTTTCCTGCACACTGTAAGGGACGGTAACTCTCACACCGTTCAGGGCAACAACTCAGTAATTCGGAATACGACAGCCTCATACATGGGATCACCTTGTCCCCATGAAAGCCGAACGGGCTGGAAGCTCACTCTTCCAGCCCGTTACTTACAGCCAACGTCTTACTTTCGAACAATACTCCTCATACTCCTCTCCGAAGATAGCAATCATACGGCCTTCCTCAAAGGGAATGTAGACCGTTGCCACAATCATTATGAATAGTAACAAGAATCCGATTCCGACATAGGTTGCGCCCACAAGGGTGGTGCCCAGCAAGGCTGCGACCATGCCTACATACATGGGATTACGGCTGATCCTGAACGGACCGCTGACAACCAGTTTATTGGGGTCTTTGAAAGTACTGATGTTTGCCCGCAATCTGTTGAATAGGATAGAACCTGAATAACAGAAAGCCATTCCCGCTACGATCAGGAACCAGCCGGCCCAAGTGAGATACTCCGGTCTGCTGATGGGAGTAAGATCAGCAATAGAGGCCATAGTGATCATAATGATGCTGAAGAAGAACAGCATGGGGGGTAATGGATAAAACTTCATTTTTGCCTCCTGTGGCATGTGTTTATCCAATAAATAAGTTCGGCTTTTATTTTTGTCAACCTTGTTGTCAAAACGACATTGATGTTGTCATAAAAAAAATTCTGTGCTAATGGTCTGGTTATGAAAAATGCAGACGGAGAAATGCTTCATGAGTTCTTCAAGTCTTTGTACGGGGCTTGGAAAGCGGTAGAGGGCGTGGAGGAATCCATCCACATGGAAAGCGGGCTGAGTAAGGCCCAGAAGATTAATCTTGCGCATCTTATTACATCAGGACCGATGACGGTCTCTGACTTAGCCTTTGCGCGCGGAGTTTCCCGGCAGTCAGTGCAGGTGGGGGCTACTGTCATGGTTGATCAGGGATATGTGCGGATGATTGATAACCCCCGGCACAAAAAGGCTAAGTTACTTGAAGTGACCGATTATGGCCGGGAATTGTATGAGTTGTCGGAAAAAGCTGAGAACGAAATCATCAAAAAAGCCTTTCCGGATTTTATTGCAGATGATGTGCTCACAGCAACGAGGTTACTGACCGATGTGCGGGAAACACTGGAAAAGTGGAATAAGGAGTAGGGACTGAAGCTGTTGTCGGCTTCTTTTAAATTTGAGAGATCAAGAAAAAAGTTCTGGTTTCTTATGGCTGAAACAATTTCAGCCTTCACTGACCCTGTTACGTCCATTTTCTTTTGATTTGTAAAGGGCTGCGTCGCAACGGACAAATATACTTATGAAATCATCGTCGTCCTTTATTTCAGTCACCCCGAAACTGGCGGTGCTGCCGCCTATTGTGTTGAATTGCGAATTTTCAATGTGGCTGCGTAGTTTTTCAGCAATTATGACACCTTCAGATACGGTTGTTTCCGGGCAGACAATAATAAATTCTTCACCTCCCCAACGTCCGATACGGTCCATGCTGCGGGTGCTGGATAAAAGAATCCCAGCAAAGCGGACAAGGACTTTATCTCCCACTGCATGCCCGTATGTATCATTGATTTCCTTGAAATTATCGATGTCTATCAAAATAAGCGAGAGCGGTCTTTTATAGCGTTTGAAACGGTCAAATTCGCGTTGCAGGACTTCATCCATTTTCCTACGGTTGTACAGCCCGGTCAGCATGTCGGTCTGCGACATTTTTTGGAGTTCCATTGTTCTTGCGGCTACCTGCCGCTTCAAGAAATATATATAAATGAAAACGAATCCGCCAACCATAATTACAAGGCCGGAGACTGCTGTAGGCATAAGCCATTCAGGGGTTATTGTCGTTGTCTGAATCCATTTCTGGGTAATGCGGTCAAATTCCTGCGGGGGGATTTTTGCCATTCCATGTTCAATAAATTCTAGAAGTTCTGTCTGACCTTTTGGAACTCCGACACTCAGTTTCTTTGTGTACAGGGTGTCTGCAACATAAAATTTGTCATATGCGTCCAGCCTATGCAGATGATACATGGCAGCAGGGTAATCCGTTGCAAAGGCCAGATGCTTTCCGCGAACAGCAGCTTCAATCCCTTCCCGGCTGTTAGGGTAGGGAACCAGAATTAATCCGGGATATAGTCGATTGAGAAAAGATTCAACGTAGCCTCCTTTTGTGACAGCTATGGAGATATTCCCCATATCTGACAGGCCCTTGATGTTCAGCTTGGTGGAAATAAAGAGTCTTGTGTTTAAAGGAAGACTCAGCGGGTGGGTGAAATCAAGATATTTGCTGCGTTGTGCTGATTCGAAGAGTCCTGCATGGGCCATGACCTTACGTTCTTGAATCAGTTTCAAAGTGTCTGCCCAGTCTGCGAGTATGAATTCAATTTTTACATTGTTCTGTCTTTCGAATTCACGCCAAAGGTCGACCAGTAAACCTCTGGGCTCACCGTTTTCCCCTGCAAAAGAGTACGGAGGCCATGAATTTGAGTTGGTGATAACCAGAGTTTCGGGAATGTCCTTTGCCTGAGCAGTTGGTATCGGCAGTACCGAAAGAAGAAATACAGCCAGAATATATATACTTGAACGCATTGATTCTCCAGAAGATATTGAAAATAGTGTTTTTATTAATGTAAACATTATTCTATGACAAGAGTATCAGGTGCAGAGAAAAAATCATAATAAGCTGCAATAATGTTTTCTTGATTTTTGCGGCTAAAGACGTATTGTTTAATAAAGTCAAACTGTTTTGAAAATACAGATGATCGGTATGTTGCCGTGTGAAACTAATTTTGTCTATCAGCGGGTGTTTGATGAGATATGTTTTTGTACTATTGATACTTCTCTCAACTTTCATATTATCGCCTTTTAACTCCTATGCGGATGAATTCAAGCCGGTGCTTGTTTATCAGGGCAAAGTTGAAGACAATTCATTCAGTGTCTCAATCCATAAAGGAGTTGAGAGGTTCAAGGTCAAGACCGGTGAGGAGTGCACGGAAATTGAAATAGGTATGACCCTCAAAGAGTACGTGGATACGATTACAAAGTTCGCTGATGAGGGGTACTCTCCGATTTTCCTTATGTACGGAAACCATTTTCCGGACATGGTTCCTTTTGTGCGTAAGTATCCTGCAACCCGCTTTATTGTCCTTGATACTGTCCGTGACGAGCCTAATGTTTATTCCTTTGTTCTGGCTGATCATGAAGGTTCTTTTCTTGCCGGGGCCCTGGCGGCAATGGTTTCCAAAAGCGGCAAAATAGGCTTTGTCTCGGTGGTGGATACTGACTTCCAGCGCGGTTTTTTATGCGGCTACACTCAGGGCGCAAAATATATTAAGCAGGATATTGAAGTTCTCAAAGGTTTTACCGGTAATTATGAGGGGGCATGGTTTGATGGAAACGCCACTTCCCGGTTGGCTAATGAGATGATGGATGAGGGTGCGGATGTGATTTACCAAGCTGCCGGGGGAGCCGGGCCCGCCGTACTGGAAGCCTGTGCTGCGCGGGGAAAGCTCGGCATAGGTGTGGATATCAACCAGAACGGTCTTTATCCGGGCAGTGTGCTCACCTCCATGGTCAAGCATACGGATAAGGCTATTTTCGCCGCTCTGATGCTTGCTAAACGAGGGATCTGGCGGGATAACTATAAACGCCTTGGTTTGGCACAGGAAGCCGTCGGTTTAGCGTTCGATAAACATAACGAAATTCTGGTCACCCCTGAAATGCGCAGCAGAATAGAAAATTTACGAAAGAAGATAGTCCTCGGGGAAATTGTAGTGGACGAGTACACTGAAAATCCGACCTGTCCGAGTTATGATAAGTAAATACGTTACAAGACTGCATAGTATCACCTTTTTTTTGCTGAAGGTCATGCTGCTCGGGCTTATTGTCCCGCTGGCGGCTGGTCTGATTATTTCTTTTGAGTTGGAAAAAAAAGAGATGAAGGCTCGACTTAACGATTTTAACCAGAGATCTCTGGATACCCTGATTGATAGTGCTGAAGATGCAATGGTTTCTTTCTCCCCGGAGGGAGCACGCAATATAGCTAGTTTTCTTTTGCAGGATGAGCGAATTGTAAAAATTGAAATTTTTTCGTCAATCTATGATTTGTACCTATTGCGTGTTTCCAAGGTGACTCCTGAACATCGGTTCAAAACTCAGGAATTAAAAAAGTATGTAGTCAAAAACGGCGAAGAACTTGGTTATGTACTGGTTGCGGTGGATAAAGACTGGGTGACTCCGCGAATAGAGAAGGAACGCAATCATATTATAGTCATGTTTGTGACCATGTTTGTGGGCGGATTACTGCTGATTATTCCGGCTATTTATTTCAAGGTCCTCAGACCCCTGAACAGATTGATGCGGCAGGTGGAAGTCCTTTCCAAGGGTGAACTGGGAATTCCTTACCGCTGGCAGGGGCATAATGAATTTTCCATGCTGGGTAAAACCCTTGATGATATGCGTACCAAGCTGGACAAGACTTTCAGCCTCATGCGGGAGATGGCTATTACCGATGAACTCACCGGGCTGCCCAACCGGCGTGGTTTTTACGGTGAGGTGGAAAAGTTGCTCTGGCTTAGCGGTCGCTACAAACACCCGTTGGTTCTCGCTATTTTTGATATCGACTACTTTAAATCCATCAATGATAATTTCGGTCACCCGGTGGGTGATGAAGTTTTGAAAAAATTTTCTGAAATCATTTCAGGGCGAATCCGCAAGACCGATCTTTTGGCTCGTATCGGCGGAGAGGAGTTTGTTCTGGTCATGCCTGAGACCCCGTCCGAGGATGCTCTTCGTTTGCTGGACAGGCTAAGGAAGGCCGTAGCAGAACATGAATTCCCCCATGGTGAGAAAGTTACCGTAAGCGTCGGATTTACCGGGTTTTATGGCTCGGAAAAGCTTGAGGGACTCATGGATATTGCAGATAAGGCCCTTTATAAGGCTAAGGCTGATGGAAGGGATAGAGTCGTTCTTGGTCCGGTTGAATAAAATTTTTTCCGTTCTTAAAATTACAGTTCTGTAATGCTCTGCAAAAAATATTGCCGCAAAAATATTGTTGTATTATGCGTCGGGCATGAGAAATCGTAAATTATTTACCAGAACAGCACTCCTCCCGTTCAAGTCGGGTCTGTTGCCGCAGACCCTTAATTTATTCGTGACCGCACGTTGCAATGCAACCTGTGAATTTTGTCTTTACAAACATTCTGTTGATAATCCCACTGCCCGTTCTGCGGAGCTTTCAGTCAGTGAATATGATAAGATAGCTAAAAATTACGGGCCGCTCCATTTTCTTTCCATTTCCGGGGGCGAACCTTTTATTCGTGAAGACCTTGCAGAAATCTGTCAAACCTTCATAGACCACTGCGATGTTCAGGCCATCGATATCCCTTCCAATTTTTTTTACACCTCGCGTATGGTTTCCACTCTTGGAAAGTTGGTTCCGGCTAATTCGTCAGTGCATTTTGAATTGCAGCTGTCCGTATATCATCCTGACGATAGGCATGATGATATACGGGGTATTTCAGGGCTGCTGGACAAGGTAAAGGAAACTCTTGCAGCACTCGAATTTTTGCGAAGATATGATAATTTTAAAATTAAGGGCAACGGTCTTTATCTGGAGTCCAATGCCGATGAATTGGATGAGCTGGCTGCATGGTTTGAAGATGTTGCCCGTTGCGATCGATTCAATCTCAGTTTTCCGCAACAGATGCTGGAGCCGGGAGATGATAATCCCGAAGTTCGTATTCAGCTTGAAAAATATATCCCGGCAGTGGAGAAGGTGCTGGACAGAGCAGGCTTTTCTTCACGTATGGATCTGCTTACCGCAGCCATTGCTGCTTCCAAGGAGTTGTCCCGTAAAAGGTTGATGCAGGCAGCTTTAGGTGAACGGGATACCGGAGCATATTGTCGCGCAGGTAAATCCATAGTGGTTATTGACCAGGAGGGAAATGTTTTTCCGTGTGAGCCTCTTTGGGAGTCGGTTGGCAATCTCCGCGAGTCAAATTATGAGCTTGCCCGCATCCTGAAAGGAGACCGTTACTATGAATTTTGTGCAATCCGTTTAGGACAGGGTAAGTGCAATTGTACGTGGACCTGCGCGATCAACAGTGCTTCGGTGATTAATGTGAAAGATGCTGCATTCATCGGTTTTGGAGCATTACGCAGCATGGTTTGCAGGAGAAAGTAATGAGTTCAGCCAACCTTCGTTTGAGTGTAATTATTGCTTGTTCCCGGCCCGCGGCCCTGATCCGCTGTCTTGAAGCTTTTGATGCGCTTGATAGCGAAGTTGAATTTGAAGTGCTTTGTGCGGGGGATGTTGCCGGTGTGGATTTTAAAACTGATAAGTATGATTTTAAGCTGATTCCCTGCGTCGAGACCCACGCCAATGTGCGTCGTAATGTTGCTTTTGAGCAATCCCGGGGAGATATTATTGCGTTTATGGATGACGATGCATACCCCCGTGAAGGCTGGCTTGAGGCCGCTGTAGCAAGGCATTAATTATTCTCTTTGATTATTTTATCCTTGACCTAAGTAGTAATGATTACTAAGTAGGTGTTGCTCAGAAAACGAAATCAACTGAAAACGTCTGTCACACGAAAATAATTTTATTTTTGAATATGATGATGTTATTTCGAGTTCTCTTAATCAAGAATGTTTGAAGAAATCAGAGGTATCATACATGAATTTATCTGCCCGCCTTAAACTTTCGGTTTTTGCTCTTGGTTTTATCCCTGTTGTTATCGGCTTGATTCTTTATGTTTTTTGTCCTGATTTTAGCATGGGGTCAGCGTCGTCAACGGTATTGCTTGTCGGTATTGCGGCCAGTATTGTACTGACCTTTTTTATTACTTACAGCATCAGCCGCAATGTTATCTCGCCTATTGAAAATTTAAGGGATTATGCTGTTGATATTCAGAAAGGGAAGGCTAACAACGAATGCTCCGGTTTTTACATGCATGAACTGGAGGAACTTAAAGTAGCAGTCTGTTCCATGATCGATAGTTTGGGAGAAGCCAACAAAAGAGCTGAGTCCCTTAGCGATGAGGCGCATAAAAAGGCCTTTGAGATTGAGGCTGCCTTGCAGACCAGCCGGGATAAGGAAGAAGAAACACAAAGGCTTCTATCCTCCATGCGTAAAGTTGCAGATAAGGCCGGAGATTCATCCGAACGTATTTTTTCAGATATCAGCGATTTGAGTGACCGGATAGAAAAGGTCAGCGAAGGTGTTGAGGTTCAGCGTGACCGTATGACCGAAACCGCCACCGCCATGGAAGAGATGAATTCCACTGTTGCCGAGGTAGCCAGGAACGCTTCCCTTGCTGCCGGCAATGCCGATCAGTCACGGGAAAATGCCGCCACCGGTGCAGGTGGTGTTAATGACGCTGTGGATGCCATTAAAAAGGTTGAAGACGAAGTTCTTTCCCTTAAGCAGACTATGGGGCAGCTTGGTGAGCGTGCTGAGAATATTGACCGGGTTATCAACGTCATTAATGATATTGCTGACCAGACCAACCTGCTGGCCTTGAACGCTGCCATTGAGGCTGCGAGGGCCGGGGAGGCCGGGCGAGGATTTGCCGTTGTTGCTGATGAAGTCCGCAAACTGGCTGAGAAAACCATGGAAGCGACCAGAGAAGTTGGCGACGCCATTACCGATATTCAGGAGCATGCCAAGACCAACGTAGCCTCTGTAGACCGTGCGGCAGCAGATATTGTTGCCGGTACTGAGACAGCGGTTGAGTCCGGTAAATACATGCAGGAAATTGTGACTATCATTGAGTCTACTTCCGAGCAGGTGGAATCCATTGCTACTGCTTCCGAACAGCAGTCTGCCACCAGTGAAGAGATCAACAGCGCGGTTTCAGACGTTACCCATGTAGCGCAGGAAACAGCAGAGGAAATGGGCGAGGCCCGTCAGATTTTATTGGAAGTTTCAAGCCTTGTTCAGGAACTGGACGGGCTGATCCACGGTATGGCCGGAGGCGACCTTGATGCTGTGGCCGGGGATGAACTTGTCACTTGGAGTGATTCAGCATTTTCCGTCAATGTCCGGGCCATTGATGTGCAGCATAAAAAACTGGTCGGCATGATCAACGGACTGCATAAGGCCATGCGTGACCGCGCTTCCGATACTGTGATGAAGCGTCTGGTGGAAGAGCTTAAAAATTACACCGTGGATCATTTCAGTACTGAGGAAAAGCTCTTTGATCGCCTCGGCTACCCGCAAACTGCCGAACACAAAAAACTGCACGGTAAATTCGTCAATCAGGTCCTTGAATTTGAAGCTGCATTGCTTAGCGGTAAGGCTAAGGTGACCATGGACGTTATGAAATTTCTCAAAGACTGGCTTATCGAGCATATTCAGGGCGAGGATATGAAATATACCTCATTCCTGAACAGTCATGGGGTCAAGTAGGGATAATGCTTGAAACAGTTTTTACCTTACTTACAATATGTTTCTTAGGCCGTATGAGTCCGGGGCCGGATATGATGTTGCTTATCCATCATGCCGGATGCGGTGCCTCCGCTAAGGGGCGTGGTTTTTTTCGCAGATCTCCCGCTGCGTACGGTTGTGTTCTCGGGGTCTGCATGGGGCTTACCTTTCATGTCAGCCTTTCCGTATTGGGATTGGCCTTCGTACTCAAGAGTAATCCGTTTATCTACAATGCTCTTCGTTACGCCGGGGCAGCTTACCTTCTTTATATCGGCTACCGTTGTTTTACTGACCGTGGTGGACTGGACTTGGAAGCATCCTCTGAGTGTCCCGCCGGTACAACTTTCATGCAAGGCGTAAAGGACGGGCTTTTCTGTAACCTGCTTAATCCTAAAGTAACTCTGTTTATCATCAGCATCTTTATGCAGCTTGTAGGGCCGGGTGCCGGGTTGGGCGAGAAAGCTGTCTACGGCTCGGTTATTGTGCTGGAAGCTTTTTTCGGCTGGGGCTTGTTTGTGCTTTTTTTGAATACTGCGGTTGTGCAGCGTATTTATGGGGGCAATATAGGTCTTATTAATAAGGTTACCGGGGCTATTCTTATTCTGCTGGGCGGGCTGATCTTTTTTACCGGATAACAGCTGGTCCTGTAGAATTCCCTCCTGATTCTGTCAAAAATTCTTGACACAATTTAGATTTGATCCGAAAAGTTCCCAGACCGAACAACGGTCAGTTTTTTAGAACAGGAGAAAAAAGAATGAAAAAATATATAGCGATCCTTAAGCAGTTTAATGATTTTCATGGAAAGGCCAGCCGTGAAGAGTTTATCCACTTTGCCGTGATTCATTTTGCAATCCTCGGCGTGTTTCTTCTTCTTGGTTTTGCTGTTGACCATCCTTTTTTTGCAAAGGTTGTCGATACTGTCAGCGGACTTTTTGTTATTGGAACCATGCTTCCATGTATCGCCCTGATTGTGCGCAGATTTAACAGCATCAAGCAGCCTGACTAATTTAAATCCTGTTTTTTACCATAAAGAACAGTGCCAGCCGCATTGTTATGTGCCCTTTAAAATGCTAAAAATAGAGCATGAAAAAGGGCACTTGTTTTTTCTGGGCGGCATTGCTTGGCTACCTCGCCACTATTCTGCTCATCTATTATTTTGAATCAGCCAATGCGGATTCCAACATCAAAACCATCTTTGATGCTTTCTGGTATTCGCTGGTCACCCTGACCACTGTGGGCTATGGGGATCTGTACCCTACGTCTGTTGCCGGGAAGATCATTTCCATGACCATGGTGCTGGGCAGCATCGGTATTCTAGGTTACTTTATCGGCAGGCTCACCGAACATATTCAGGTTTTGGCGGAGAGGCGTAAAATGGGTTTTGACGGAACAGGTTTTAGCAATCATGTGGTCATTGTCGGCTGGAACGAATTCTCGGAAGATGTTGTCACCCAATTGGTCCATGCCGGGAAAAAGGTCTGCATTGTTACTGACAATAAGGACCATATTGATTTTATTTACGAGAGTTTTTCACGGGAACAGGTCTTTGTGATTTTCTCGGATATGAATTGCCGGGAATGTCTGAAAAAAGCCAATGCCGCCGAGGCTGTCTCGCTCATGCCCAATCTGGGGGACGATACCCGCAATCTTGTTTTTGTGCTTAACGCCAAAAAATACCATCCCCATCTTTCTTTTGTGGCGACCATCGACAATTCCGAATTAAAGGAAACGTTCACCAGTGCCGGGGTCAGTTTCACCATCTGCCGTAATGACATTTCTTCAAAAATTGTAGCCAGCTACATCTTTGAGCCCAGTGTTGCCCTGTTTAATGAAGACCTGCTTTCCTCTGCTTCAGGTAATCAGGATTATGATGTGCAGCAGTATTTTATCAAGGAAGGCAGCAAATATGACGGGCAGAGTTACGGGGAAATTTTTGAAGAATTGCGCGAGTCTTTTAACGTGCTGACTATCGGGGTCAGTCAGGATATCGGGCAGGGGCATGAGCTGAACAAGCTGCCGCCGTTTTCCTTGCCGGTCCGGGCTGGGGATTATCTGATAGTTCTTACTTCAGGTCGTAATGTGGACCGTTTGAACGAACTGTTCGGCTGTTCCGAGGGTCTTTACTACGCTGAGCAGGGTTGATTGTCAGGAAGTTCAGGCCGCGCTGTTTTCATCCATAAAACTGGCTGTGACTTTTGTCCCGGTGGCTTCAGCTGAGTGCATTGTTATCGTTGCCTTGTGGGTTTCGGCAATGAGTTTGGCGGAGTATGTGCCAAGTCCGGTTCCGTCCTCTTTTCCGAGGGTAACGTACTTGTCGAAAAATCTTTCCCTGATTTCTTCTGGAACCGCAAGGGTGTTCATAACGCTGATTGAAACGGGCGGACCACTGTTGATGGCGATGGTTACAGTGTCACCTTCTTTGGAGGCTTCCACAGCATTTTTGATCAGATTGCGGAACATTGTGCGCAGGAGCATTCCTTCCCCGGTCAGGAACAATTCTTCCACCCCTTCAATTTCCTTGCCGTCCAGCATGATGGAAAGTTTTACCCCGGACTGGTTTAGCAGCAGGGCCATTTCTTCTTCCAGTGAGGTCATCAGGTCCACCAGATCCACACGCATGGTTTTCAAACGGTAGATCCCCTGTTCCATCTTGAACATGTCCAGATGAAATTGGATCATGTCCAGCATGCGGTAGCCAGCCGAAGCGATACGCTTAATATATTTGCGCTGATCTTCTGCTAGCGGGGTTTCGCTGTTGAGCAAAAGTTCCGGGTAACCGATGACAAGGTTCAGCGAGGATTTAAGGTCGTGCCTGTTGATACGTTCTACCTCGTCGCGAATCATTTCTGCCGTGCGTCTTTCATGGATCTGCTGCACCAGCAGTTTATTTTTCTTTTCCAGTTCAGCTTGTTTTGATCGTAACTGCTTGGTGCGCTGCGACACAATGTTTTCCAGCATTTCCCTATGGCTGTTTAGCCACTGGTCCCGCTTGTCGATCTTGGCCAGCATGGAGTTGAATTCAGTAACCAGATAGCCGATTTCATCATCACTGCGGTAGGATACCCGGCGGGTGTAGTCTTTACTTTCTGAAATTTCTCGTACTGTATCGGTTAATTGACCGATAGGTTGGGTTAGTTTTTTACGGATAAAACTGGTGGCCAGAAAACAAGTAGTTAAAACTGTGACCAGAATAAGCCCGGAAGTTGCCAGATTTTGGAAGAACCAGTCCAACTGGTCGGTGAAGCAGCCGTCAAGGACAATATAGCCCAGCAATTCATCACCGGAGCGGATTTCCTGAATTATGCGGTAGCGGTTGAAGTCTTCAATTATTTCCGTTTTATTTGCAGGAAGTTTTTTTGCCTGTGTTCCGAATCCTGCGAAAACCTGCCCGTCCGGGGTAAAGATTGTCGCGCCCACTGAGTTGCCTACAAGGGTAAGCGATTCCAACACCTCTGTTGCTGAATCCCGGTCATCAAAATCAAGGGCCGGGGCAACTGAAGTACTCAGCACCTGCGTCAGCGAGGTTGCTTTTTTAATGGTGCCCTGCCTGAAGGAATGGAAAAAAGACGCGATATTAAGGGTCATGGAGATCACCACTGCGGCAATGGTCGTACCCAGAATCGCAAGGCCTACTTTGCGCCCGATGCTGTTCCGGTATTTTTTCATTGGGGGGTGTCTCCGCAATATATTTCAGAGAGTTTCAGCAATTTAGAACTGATGGTCAGCCCTGCCTTGCGCGCGGCGCAGATGTTGACCTGCAACTTAAAGCGCGAACCGGATTCCACAAGGTTGATCATCCCGCCTAACCGCAGGAAGTCGGGGCTTTGCCCGATGGTCAGGATCGGTTTGCCTTTTACTTTTTTTAGTACAGCGGCAATAATACGCGGGTTGTCCACATCGACGAAAAGGACTTTGCTTTCTTCGTCAGGCCAGCGAACCAGCTTGAATTTGTCCGGCTTCCGGAAGAAACGGGAAAGTTTTTTCGGGGCGATAGTGGCTACGGTTACCGGGCGTTCGGCAGTAACTCTGCGTTTGTCGGGACCGAGCACATATTTGGTGATTTTTTTGATAAACAGGGCCTGCAATTGCGGCTGGGTTACCTTGATCCTGCGCTGATGTCCGTTTTTAGCACGGGCGTGGGCGGGCAACTCCGGCATGGAACATACCATAAAAAGGGCGGCAACTGTAATTGCCATAATTTTATGGATTTTTAGAAGTCCCATGTCAACCTCAGCGTGCAGGATGGTTCCACAGGGGAGAAATTACTTTCATCGGCAGAGGTCAGCAGGTTATTACCGATTAGTTCAAGGGATAAATTTTTACGGGCCTGCCACGCCAGACGGGCATCAAAACCGAATCCGGTGGAAAGGTCTTTGTCGTCCATGCTGTTCAAATATGATGTGAATAGGCCCAATTCCCAATTCTTAGCCAGTTCTATTAAGGCCTGTAGCTTGAGGTTGTAGAGCGGGGTGTTCAGCGGCGGTGAAAATCCGGGAATTCCGTCCGGAACTTTTTGAAAGTCCTGATTGGAAATATCAATGGAAGGACGCAGGATCAGGAATGAATATGGCTGCCAGTCAAATGCTATTTCAGTTCCATAGGAAAGACCACTCAGTCCACTTATCGGGGTAGCAGTACTAGTGTCGTCGTCAAAACTGAAGGTGACCATCTGGTCATAGCTGTTCATGTACAGGGAGACATCCAGCTTCAGGGTTTCGCTGAAGAGTTTGCGGTACCCGGCTTCAAAGGAATTCAACTTCTCATTATCAAGGTCGTCGCTGAAATCCATTGTGTATTCTTTGTCCCTTACCCTGATTCGGTAGCTTCCGTCGCGCAGCCAGTAACCCGGTTTGCGGTTAGCGTATGAATATGCCACCCAGTATTCTTCGTCATCTTCCATATACAGAAGCCGGGCCGTGGGTTGGGGGGCTAAGCTGGAATCACCGGAATAATCCAGTTTTAGGCCGAGGGTCAGGAAAAGTTTTTCATCAATGAGGGTAATGCGGTCTTTAGCAAATCCACTGAAATCCAGCCTGTATATACTATCGTTTGAAACTTGTACTTTTTCGCCTTGCTTAAAGTCGTCCCAGAAATATTTTCCTCCGACCCCGAAGGTCAGCAAATGGTCCTCAAATTGTTCGTTGGAATATATGAATTCCGCGTCAACTGTGTTGGACATGTTTTCCATATCGGCGACAGTAATTTCAGTCCGGGTGTAGGAACTACGGAACTGCATACCGGAGCGGGCCCCGGTTTTTCTGTCCCATAGAATCTGGGTATAGCCGCTGTAATCACTCTTATCCTTATTGGCTGAAAAGGGGTTGCCCGGAGGGGAGTGTTCCGTAATTGATGAACCTGCAAGCTGGCCTTGCAGCGAGAATTGGTCGGTATATGCGTTGAGCCAGTCGGCTCGAAATCCACCGCTTCCGGTTGTCCAGTCGGTAGAGCCTTTTTCGGTGCGTCCTCGGATACGGTAATTCGTGCCCGGTTCATATCCGCCTTTGGCGTATACGGCTATAGTTGCGTTTTCGGAAATATGTCCGCCTTTGCGGATGAATTGGCTTACCCCGTCAGTACCGGCTGTGGTAACGCTTTGGTTTCCCTGCATTTCAGCAGCTGACTTGGTAATTACATTGATTACCCCATTGAATGATTCCGAGCCCCAAAGGCTGGTCCATGGTCCGCGGATAATTTCAATCCGCTTGACCATCTGGATGGGCAGGTTCTGGCTGGACCAGATAACCCCGTGGAAATATGGGGATGTGATCGGGCGGTTGTCTACCAGAATGAGTTGTTTGCTGTTGAATGTGCCTGAAAATCCCCTGACTCCGATGGCCCATTTGTCTGTGTCGGTACGGGTAACGACCACGCCGGGAACCGTGCGCAGTGCTTCCGGAACCGATCTGGCTCCGCTGCGTCTGATGTCTTCTTCGGTCAGGATGGTGTATGAACCGGCTATATTTTCGAGGGATTGCTTGCGTTCGGAAGGGGAGACCATTTCGACCTGCAACAGGTCTTCAAGGTCAAGATTTTCCAGTTCAGCAGAGACATCCTTGTCTTCTGCGAAACTTGGTGCGGCTCCGGCCACCATGGCCAGAATAAAGAGAGAGAGGGCAACAACTGCCAGCCGCAGTCGGATCATGCTTCGGCCTGAGTCCTCGAAGTCATCATGTAGCCGCGTCCGCGGATGGTCTTGATGGAAACGGAGTCGCCGATCTTACGGCGCAGGTTACTCATGTGTACATTAAGTACATAATCGTCAAAGTCGGCACTTCTGCCGAGAGCTATTTCCATAAGTTCATCACGTTCGATGAGTTTTCCGCAACTGGAAGCCAGATGTTCGACAATGCTGAATTCTGCGGCAGTGAAGTGGGTTTCGATTCCTTTGACCAGAATGGAATGGGAATCAAGGTTGATGTCCAATTCGCCGACTTTGAGTTTTCCCCGTGAAGTGGGGATGATGCTTGCTGATTGCGGCGTCATGGTGGAGCGACGCAGGGAAGCGCGCATGCGGGCCAGCAGTTCCCGCAAAGGGAAGGGTTTGCAGATGTAGTCGTCAGCACCCATCTCAAGACCGACAACCCTGTCAACCTCGTCTCCCTTGCCGGTGAGCATTATTACCGGGATTGTTGAGTCCAGCCGGATTTTTTCCAGCACATTCAGCCCGCTGATGTCAGGCAGGACAATATCCAGCAGGACAAGGTCGTATTCCCCGCTGCCGAATGATTTGAGCCCTTCCTTTGCAGTGCATTTGTGGTGCAGGCTGTAACCTTCGCCGTCCAGATAGGTGGATAAAAGTTCCCCCATCTCCGGGTCGTCGTCGATAAGAAGTATCTTGTTCATAATGTTCTCCTGCGTGGCATACTATGTGTTTAGAAGGGATAAGCAAATAAGTTTAGTGTAAATAAGTGTTAAATAACTTAAGAAATGTTAAGAAAGAGTTGATTTGTCTATAGTGTCCAGAATTTGAGCAGGGTATGAAAATATTTCCCATGTAAACGTTCTTTACCTCCGCTGCGTATAATCTTGTAAAGGCAGGTGAATCGGTCATCTGTCGAAAGTGCAAGGATGTACGATACAACACGGAGGTTTTTATGTCTTTAGTAATCAATAACAATACCGTTGCAAACGCGACTGCAAGGCATCTTAACGATTCCTACAGTGCACTCAGTTCTTCTACTGAGAAGATGTCTTCAGGTTTGCGTATTAATTCTGCTGCGGATGATGCCGCAGGGCTGGCAGTTCGCGAACTTATGCGTTCGGATATCTCCACCCTGCAACAGGGTGTGCGAAATGCCAATGACGGTATTTCCATGATCCAGACCGCCGACGGTGCCCTCGGAGTTGTGGATGAAAAGCTCATCCGCATGAAGGAACTGGCAGAGCAGGCTGCAACCGGTACTTACACCTCATCTCAGCGTGCCCTGATTGACCAGGAATATCAGGCCATGGCTTCCGAGATTACCCGAATTGCAAGTGCTACCGATTTCAACGGTATTCACCTGCTTAATGGTAATGTTTCCGGTGATAACGCTGTTACCATCCATTTTGGAACCGGTAACGACAGCGCGGAAGACAAGTACGACGTTGAGATTGGTACCTGCACCGCATCAGCTCTCGGGGTCGGTAACAACAGTGCTGTAAATGCCGGTTACACGGTATCCACTCAGGAAGCAGCTCAGCAGTCACTCGAAGCTTTGGACAATGCCATTACTTCCAAGGATAAGATCAGGGCTAACCTTGGTGCTCTTGAGAACAGACTTGAAGCCACAATTTCAAACCTCGAGATTCAGGGCGAAAACCTGCAATCCGCTGAGTCCCAGATCTCGGACGTTGACGTGGCAACCGAGATGACCAACTATTCCAAGCAGCAGATTATTACCCAGTCCGCTGTTTCCATGCTGGCACAGGCTAACTCCCTGCCTCAGATGGCCCTGTCGCTCATCGGTTAATTACAAAGTTTCAATCAGTCTGGCAGGCCCGGTTTACCGGGCCTTTCTTATGTTGGCAAGCTTAAGGCCGCGCTCTCTGTGTTCAGGGGGGGCGGCTTTTTGCGTTCATGCCGTGGGGAATCTCCCGGCAAAAAATTCCCTTCTGTCTTTTGAGTTCAACCAAGAGCTCCTCTTGCTGCACAAACTGCTTCTTTGGTCTTAAGAATCGTTAATTTCAGCCTTTTTTTATTAATTCTCCTACAGCTATTTAATAAATCGTAAACCTAATCTGTTTTATTCTGAATGTAATGTGATTGTAAATTAATATTGTAGGGAATGTAAGTTGCTTCTTTCTAACCAGTAGGAGGAACTATGAATACTTACATTGAAAACAAATATGATTATATTTCTGAAAGAGATGTGAATTGTTTTTTTGTTACCAATATTAACTATATTAAAAATGTTGTTAATAAATTTTTATTCTCTAAGTATGTTGGTGCTACTAAAAGTGATGTGGATGAAGTTTGCCAAGAAGTAGCATTAAAGATTTTGAAAAATAATTATATATCTAAGTATTCCTCTAAGAAAAGCTCACTTAATACATGGCTATATATCATAAGCCGTTCTGTTGCTGTTGATTATATGAGAAGAAATAATCGTATATATATTAATGTAGAAGAGTTGAGTGATATTCCTGAATTAGAAAAAGATAAAGTTGATTTTAATCTTCCTGAAGGACTTTTGTCTAAACGTCAGGATGAAGTGGTCAGGATGATTTTCTGGGGAGATTTAAAGGCTGTTGAAGTAGCGAAACAGTTGGGGATCACCTCTCGTACTGTCCGCTGCATCAAGCATCAGGCAATTCAAAAATTACGCCGCCATTTTTCAGCGGTCAGTGAGAGGAGGGTCGTATCATGAGTGTCGAAGGCGTCAGCTACTACAGCAGCTTAACCGGTTCAGATTCGGCCAGTACTACAACTACCGCCAGCGACAATACCTCGCTTGATCAGGTCGATTTCCTGACTCTGCTGACCACTCAGCTGGAATATCAGGACCCTACCAACCCCGTGGATAACACGGAAATGGTCAACCAGATGACCAGTTACTCCATGCTCGATGAAGATGTGCAGCAGAACGAGAATCTGGAAACCATCATTAATAAACTGGACGCCATCTCCGCTTTGAGCACTTCCGGCTACATCGGCGAGGAAGTCATGGCCGACGGCGGGATCATCACCGTGGAAAGCGGCGATGCCACCAACGTGACCATTGATCTTCAGGAAGACGCATCCACCCTTGGTCTCAATATTTACAACTCCGAAGGAACCCTCGTGGACACCGTTTACTACACCGACCTTGAAGCTGGCGAGTTTGAAGTTTCCGGTGAAGATCTGCTCAGTGAGAGCAATCTTGAAACGGACGGAACCTTTGTAGCCATGGTTTTCGCCAACGATGCCAACGACTCTTCCGTGCCTGTCTACATCAAGTCCGCCGGTACCATCACTGCGGTGGATCAGGATGATTCCGGCAACACCACCCTTACCCTTAATGACGGCCGGGAAGTTTCCATTACCGACGTTTCATTCATTTAAATAAATTTTACAACCGCAGGAGCAAAAAAATGAGTGTCACCAGTTCTTTGTACACAGGTATTTCAGGTCTTAACGTAAACTCACAGGCAACATCCGTGGTTTCCAACAACCTCGCCAACTCATCTACAGTAGGTTTTAAAGGTTCGGATGCGGTTTTTGAAGATGTTTTCTACTCTACCATCACCACAGGAGGAGGTCTTTCACAGGTCGGTAACGGGGCCGGGGTTTCCACAATCAACACCGATTACACTCAGGGGTCTTATGAGGATTCCAGTGTATCCACCAATGTGGCTCTCAACGGTGACGGTTACTTTATAGTAGTGGACCCGGACACCAGCACAACCTACTACACTCGCGCCGGTAACTTTGATTTCGATAAAGACGGCTATCTTGTCGATCCCTACGGTAATCAGGTACAGGGCTGGGAAATTGAAGACGGAACCGCTTCGGGGTCGCTGACCACCATTCAGCTGGACCAGTCCCAGTCACCGCCGAAGGCAACTTCCGAGATCAGCCTGACCATGAACCTTGATTCCCAGAGCGTTGATGAGGCCAAGACCACCAATCCTTATACCTCTCTCTTCGAGCTTTATGACGGTACCAATAATCCGCCGTTGGATGATTCCCAGTACAGTTATTCCACAACCATGACCGTTTACGATGAAAACGGTTCCGCCCATGACATGACCTATTATATGGACCCGGTGGATGTGGATTCCGACGGTAATATTATCTGGGAATATGTGGCTGCCACTGACGCAGAAGATGATCAGCGGTCCGGTTCGGGCGGCAATCCCTTGAATACCACCAGCGGTGCAGGTTTGAGCATGACCGGGACCATGACCTTCAACTCTGAAGGCCAGATGACCTCCATGACCGCTTTCACTCTCTCCAATGCAGCAACTTCCGCCGATACCAAGGACCCCGATCAGTGGGGCTTGGCTGATCTCAGCCCCGAAGGATACCCGGAGGTAAATCTCAACTTTACCGGAAGCACCAGCGGGCAGGATGTTGCCATAAATTTCGGTATGTCCAGCGATGATGCTACCTGGGACACTTCCGGGGGGATAAACACCCTCGGTGATATCACCGCCGCTACCGCCTATTCGGATCTGCCCTCGTTTGCAGACTACACTCTCTCTTTAGGAGCGACCACCAGTTATTCCGACAGTTCTTCTGCCACATACAGCATAGGGCAGGACGGTTATCCCACCGGGTCCCTTGTCTCCGTGGAAGTGGACGAAAACGGTATTCTCGTTGGTAACTATTCCAACAGCCAATCCATCGAACTCTACCAGCTCGGTCTTGCCGACTTTACCAATCAGGGCGGGCTTACCGCAGAAGGCGGAACCCTGTTCCGGGCCACCACCGAATCCGGTGAAGCCATCATTGGAACCGCCGGGTCCGCAGGGTTCGGAACCGTGGTTTCCAATTCGTTGGAAGCCTCAAACGTGGATCTCGCATCCCAGATGACCGAACTGATCATCATCCAGTCCGCCTATCAGGCCAACAGTAAGGTTGTAACAACCGCTGATACCCTGTTGCAGACTGCGATTTCTTTGAAGAGTTAATTTGATACGCTTCGCGTTTTAGTCGATTTTATTTCGCCTCCGGCGGCCAAAGGGGATAATCCCCTTTGGAATCCCTGAGGGTTGAATTTAAGTCACGCACGGATAGGTGTGCTGCAACGGCGAAGCCCTATTAAAAGTTTTTGGGATTCTTAAACCCTTTTTACAAAAAGGGTTTAAGCCCTCGGAGAGCCGCCGGAGGCACCACCATGAGTTTATCAAATGCAATGTCCATAGGTGAGAAGGCAGTAGCCAATGCGCAGGTCTCGATCAACACGACCAGCAACAACATCGCCAATGCCGAAACCGAGGGCTACCAGCGCGCCGATGCTGTTTACGACAGCACGGGCAACATCACTGTTTACGGCGATAGTCTGGGTACCGGGGCGGACATTGTTGCGGTGCAGGCCAATTGGGACAGCTTTATTGAGAAGCAGTACCTTGCAGCCTCGGCGGATCTGGCCTCCAGCGAAGCTCAGAATAAATATCTTACCCAGATGGATTCCATCTTCAATCAGAGTGGAGGGGAAGGGCTGGCTGCGGCGCAGGATGAATTCCTGAGCGCATGGAACGACCTTTCCACCTACCCGGACTCTCTTGCTGAAAGGGAAGATCTGCTTGGTGAAGCGGATTCACTTATCTATGCGCTCAATTCAACGTCTTCGGAACTTAAGGATATGTCTGCCAGTGTTGAATCAGAAATTGTCGATCAGGTTAATACCGCCAACGAACTGATTGATTCTATTGCGCTGCTGAACGAGCAGATAGCAGCTAACTCCGAAAATTATGAACTGACCGCCAGCCGTGATCAGGCCATCCGTGAACTGGATGAATTGATCGGGGTGGAAGTGCTCAGCTACAGTGACGGACAGACCAAGATCTATACCGAGACCGGGCAACCGCTGGTGGAAGGGGAAGAGACTCATTACCTCGCCGTTGCCTACGATGATGATACTTCCAAGACAGGACTGTTCTGGGAAAGCGGTTCCGGCGCACTGATCGACATTACGCCCATGAAAGATGCTGACGGAGACCCGGTTTCCGGGCGCACCGACAGCGGTTCCATTGCCGGATTGTTCATCACTCGCGACGATTACATTCAGCCCACTCTGGACAGTCTGGACGATTATACCTCGGCCCTGATCTGGGAAACCAATGTTGCCCATTCACAGGGAGCGGGCTTGGAGCATCACACTGCGGTTGAAGGTTCTTACGGGGTGGACGATCAGACAGCAGCACTTTCAAGCAGCGGGCTGGATTACGAAGACAAGATCACTTCCGGTGAATTCAATATCTACACCTATGATGCTGACGGCAATATGAGCGCAAGTTCCGCTATTTCCGTCGATCCTGCGACGGATTCCTTCGATGACGTTGTGGCGGACATTAACACAGCCTTTGCGGGAACCCTGACCGCTTCAGTTAATGCTGACGGCGAACTGGAAATTCAGGCTGTGGGCGATGCTTCATTTGAGTTCGGGGAAGATAGTTCCGGTTTTCTGGCTGCTGCGGGAATCAATACTTTTTTTGATGGCAGCTCCGCGGGAGATGTTGCGGTCAACAATTATGTTTCATCCGATCCTTCGCACCTCAATGCCGGAGAGGTAGGGGGGGACGGGACGGTTTCATCGGGAAGTAACTATACCGCCAAGTCCATAAACGATTTGCTGAGTGAGACCGTATCAATAGGTGAGGGAGTCTCGGCAACTGATGCTTCACTGACCGAATATCTGGCTGCAATTGTTTCTGATGTGGGGGCGGCGGCATCCAAAGCGGAAACGCAGGTTACCTGTGACACTGCGGCGGCAGGGATTTATGCCGAGCAGCAGGAATCCGTCAGCGGCGTGAATGTGGATGAGGAACTGGTCAATCTTACCAAGGCTCAGCAGCAGTACAGTGCTGCCTGCCAGATTATTTCAGTTACCCGCGATATGATCGATACCATTCTGGGCATTATGTAGGGAGGCATCCATGAGAGTAAGTACATCACAGATTTATGATCAGAGCATGGGGAATATCAGTAATTCCCTTACTGATTATATGAATGCCACTAATAAGGTTGCCAGTCAGAAAAAGCTCAATACCCCGTCCGATGATCCGGCAGGTATGGGAAATGTAGTCAATCTGCGTAGCTATGATCAGAGCTTGGAAAGCTACTACAATAATACCCAGTATGCCGAAAGCCTGCTGGGCAGTGCAGATGGCCTGCTCAGTGAGGCCAGCGAAATCATGATTTCCGCCAAGGAACAGGCCGAGCAGGGATCAACCGGGACTTATACCGATGAACAGCAGCAGGCTATGTCCATAAATATGATGGGCTATCAGGATTCCCTGTTGGCTATAGCCAATGCCGAGATGGGTGATGACTATCTATTTTCCGGTGAATCCACAGATACCGCGCCTTATGAATATGTGCCCGGAGTGACCATAACCGGGGATTCCCCTGCCAAGAGTGATTTTGTAAGTTTCGATGGGGAGCTTGATGATCCGGTGATCGTGGAATTTACATCTGACGGAACCATCGGCACCGATGCTGTGGATTACCGCTACTCATTGGACGGCGGCAGTACGTGGCTGACCGGGACCATGGACGGAACCGCCACTCCGCCCGATACGACCATGGAGCTGGGGGATGTTTCCGTGGAGATGAATGCCGGGACAGCGGCAACAGCTTATGATTCCGATGCCAAGATGGGCGGGCAGTTCGTGGTCCGTAACTCCATGCAGTACAATGGCGCAGACGAAGCCATGGCGGTCAATATTTCTGAAAGTACCGATCTGGAAGTCAATTCCGTGGGCAGTGAGATGTTCGGCGGTGTTGATCCGGCTACCGGAGAACCTTACCCGGAACCGAATATGTTTGAAGCCATAAGCGATTCTGTGGCCTACATGTGGATCGGCGATGAAAAGGGTACTGCGACAACCCTTGAGACCATAGATGACGGCTACAATCAGATGCTTATTGAGGCCTCCAATGTGGGGGCACGGGAGCAGAAAGCGGATTTCACTTCCCAGAGCCTGTCGCTGACCCGTGAGCGGGTGGCATCCGCTGTCAGCGATGTGGAAGATGCGGACAGCACCGAATTGACCTTGGAGCTAAGTCGTACCGAATATATCTATAACGCGGTGCTCAGTTCCTCATCCAAAGTGATAAACATGTCCATTATGGATTATTTGTAGGAGGCGGTTATGGCTGTTGCTTCTGTTTCTACCGGATCATATCAGTCCACCAGTACTTCCGGCGGTTTTACTGTTAACGGCCTTGGGGACGGTACCGACTGGACCGATCTGATCAATGCTTCTGTGGAGGCTGAGAGCTATGAGCTGGATCAGTACAATGAAGATCTGGAGGAGGCGGAAGCTGCTTCGGAGCTTCTTGAGGCCTTGAACGAAGAGGTGATTGCTCTTTCTGCAACTTTGCAGGGCATGGATGAAATGGACGAATTTCTGGCTTATTCCGTTTCCACTACCGGGGATGGGGAAGTGCAGGCCTCCATTGAGGACGGGGCAACGGAAGATTCCTATAATCTGGTGGTCAATCAGTTGGCCCAGAAGGATGTCTGGATTTCCGAGTCCATGTCTATCTCCTCAGCTGACCAGCAGATCATATCATCCGATTCCTCCATCACCCTTTCCTATGCCGGGGAAGATATTTCCATGAATGTCACCGCCGGGACCACTGCGCAGGAACTGGTGGACCAGATTAACAGTGATCCTGACTTTGACGGCAAGATCGGTGCCTCGCTGATCAGTGACGGCAGCAACTATTATATCAAATTCAGCGGGCAGGACACCGGGGAAGATAACGCCGTGGGGCTTACTGACTTAAGTGCCATTGACGGATATTCATCAGGATCATTCACTAATACCCAGACCGCCCAGAATTCGCAGATGAAGGTAGACGGTTTTCCCTCCGGTGCGGATGAGTGGATAGAACGGCCGACTAATACTGTGGATGACGTTATCGACAATATGACCATGACCCTTAACGCCACTACCGATGCCGCAGGCGTCAACATAGGTGTCTCTTATGATACGGATGCCATGGTTGAAACTATTGAAACATTTGTTTCAGAGGTCAACCAGTTGCTTTACGATCTGCTGGATATCACCGGGGAACTTACAGATACGGAGAACGATGAGGATAATACCAGTGTATACATCAAGGATGCCACTCTTGATCTGGTGTACAGCTCAGTAAAGGACGCCCTCACTTCCGCCGGACTGGGTTTTTTGTATTATGACAGTGATACCGGAAAAGGGGATCAATTCGCTTCCCTGTCCGCCCTAGGCATTACAACGGACAGTACAGAAGGCTCTGCTACTTTCGGTCAGCTGCAGGTTGATTATGAAGAGCTTGAGGATGCTCTTGCCAAGGACCCGGAAGCCGTAGCCATGCTTTTTGCCGCCAACGGAGAGGCGGAAACGGACAGTTCGGATCTGCGGGTCATATCATCCATTGCAGGTTTGACCGGGGCCGGGGATTATGACGTTGAGTATACGGTTTCCGGTGGCGCAATCACATCTGCAACCATTAACGGTGTAGATATGATGGTTGACGGGAATACCCTGCTTGCCGGGAGTGACAGCAATGCCAACGGTCTTTACCTTGAGGTCTCGGATTTGACGGACGGCAGTTATTCCAGCACAGTTACAGTGAAGCAGGGGAAATGCGGGCAGGTCGCGGACCTGTGTTCAGCCCTGACAGATGTATCCACCGGAAGCATCCCTCTGTTGGCTGCAAGTTATGACGACCTGACTGTTAAGCTTGAAAATGATATTTACGAGGAAGAAGCCCGTCTGGACGCTTATGAAACAGAGTTGAAGCGCAAGTATTCCGCTTTGGACACCATGCTGGCTTACTATTCAGGACAGGAAGCCCAGCTCGAAACGACTTTGGCTTCACTTGATTCCAGTTAGCAGACACGGGCTTGATTTAATGAAATGAAAAATGACAGAACCATAATTTACTCTTCGCCCATGGAGGGGCTGGAAGTTCTTTCATGCAGCAGCGGGCGCGAATTCAAGAGCCACCTGCACGATGGGTATGTGCTTTGGCTCAATTCCGAGTCCGGGGAAAATTATAGCGTGAAGGGGAGTTCCGATATTTTGCAGCCCGGCTCCATCAGTATAATCGAGCCGGAAACCATCCATGCCAACAGCCCCTGCTGTATCGAGCGCAGGCATCTGCGCAGTTTTTATTTTTCCGAAGAATTTGTCCGTTCCTTGAATTTTAAATTACTGGGCCGGGAAAATGCAGTTTCGCCATTTCGCAACAGGCTGCTGGAAAATAAGCGGCTCTGGCAGGCTTTGTCCGGGCTGCACAATAAATTGCTCAGTCCCGCTGAAAAGCTTGAAGCAGAGGAAAATATTCTTTCCGTACTGTCCGGGCTGTACAAGCAGGCCGATGCCAAGGATATTTTACCCGGAAGCGAAGATAAGCGGGTTGCCATGGTTATCGATTACCTGCATGCCCATATGGACAGCAGTCTCAGTCTTGCCGAACTCGCGGATCTTGTCGGGTGTACCGAGTTTCATCTGATCCGTATCTTCCGCAGCCACAAAGGTTTGCCGCCACATTCTTTCCTGATCCAATTGCGGCTTGAAAAAGCCCGCAGACTCCTTGCCGCTAATGCAAATATTGCCGATACCGCCGTGCAGTGCGGTTTTTCAGATCAAAGTCATCTGACCCGCCTGTTCAAGATCAGGTACGGGCTCACTCCCCGCCAGTATCAGAAGGCATTTTGATGCGTGATCTGATGCGCTGCCGCGTTTTTTATTAAAAGATATGCCTCCGGCGGCCAAAGAAACTTTTGGGAAAAGTTTCTCTGGACACTTCAAAACTTTTTATTAGGGCTTCGCCGGTTTAATTTTTCTAGATCGCAATTCATGTCAATTTTATTCAATATTGATAAGACAGAGATAGGTATTCTCTCTTCACGATAACAACTTCTGAAGGAGAAGAATAATGGATACAATTAGTTGGAATGATTTTGAAAAGGTGGAGATCAGGGCCGGAAAGATAATCGAAGCGCGGGTATTTGAAGAGGCACGTGTTCCCGCCTATATCCTGCATATAGACTTCGGTCCGGAAATCGGCATGCGTAAATCCAGTGCCCAGATCACCAAACTTTACAATGTGGAAGAACTGCCCGGAAAGCTTGTAGTTGGGGTGGTCAACTTTCCTAAAAAACAGATCGGCCCGTTCATGTCCGAGTGCCTGGTGACAGGCTTTCATGATGAAAATGGAGACGTGGCACTCTGTGTGCCGGATAAGGATGTGCCGCTAGGGGCAAAGCTCTGTTAAGGCTAGGTCGTTTCTATAAGCGATAGCGGCGAAGCCTTACTGAAAAGTTTGAGGGGATGGGGTCTGGGGAAGGCCTGTAGCCGTTAACGAGAAGCTTTGCTTCGAGTCTTACGGATACTGAGAGCAGAGATGGAACTTTTCCCAAAAGTTCCCCTTCCCCAGCCGCCGGAGGCATCTTAATTCGTAGCGATTGCTAATTTCTGTTGCTCGGCAGGTTTCCACCAAGCACTATGGGTACTTTTACCGGGCATGCAGATCTCACCCATCTGCGGGGTCAGCAGATTAATCCCTTGTTCTGCGGCCAGAGCAGAGACCCTGCGGATGGGCTCATCCCACTTGTGAAAAGCCAGATCGTAAGCCCCCCAATGTACAGGAATCATGTATTTCCCACCCAGATCAATGTGTGCCTGCACGGATTCATCGGGCATCATGTGTACGTCCTTCCAGCCTTTGTCGTAAGCACCGGATTCGATCATGGTCAGATCGAAGGGACCGTACTTTTCGCCGATTTCCTTGAATCGTCCGTCATATCCGCCATCTCCGGAATAGTAAGCGGAGTGGTCTTTCCCTTTGAAGACGAAAGAAGCCCAAAGGGTCTTGAACCTGTCCCCTAAACCGCGCCCGGAAAAGTGCTGCGAAGGAGCGGCAATGATTTCCACATCGCGGATGATGATGGATTCATCCCAGTTCAGCTCTACAATCTGTTCCGGCCTGCAACCCCACTTGCGCAGGTGGGAACCGACTCCCAGAGGCACGATGAACAGCTTTATTTTCGGGGCTAAATACTTGATGGTGGACATTTCCAGATGATCATAATGATCATGGGAAATTACTACCGCGTCAACTTCGGGCAGTTCTTCCCGTGCGATGGGGGAGGGCTGGAAGCGGTTGACCGTGAACGGCACCGGGGAAGCATTGCCGAAAACCGGGTCGATGAGCAGACGCACCCCGTCAATGTCGAGGATCATGGAAGAATGTCCCAGCCATGCTACCTGCAATCCTGCGGGATCGGGAGAAAAAGAATTTTTTGTAAGCTGGTGGAAGGGTAGTTTTTTGTCCGGTGTGCGGCTCAGGTCAAAGAAGAAGTTAATAGCCTTGGCAAAAGTGAATCCTTCAACAGTCATGTTCACCGGAGTCTCATTGGTGAAGGTTCCGTTTTTGTAATTAGCTGATTTTTCGTACATAAGGCTTTCCTCAAGAGAAGGGGCGTGGCCCATCTTGGAGCAGGCCGGGATTCCGATGGAAATCCCGGCTGCTGCCAGTAATGCGAATATATAAAGTATTGCTTTTTTCATTTTTTTGTTTTGCCTGTTAAGTTTGTCCATAGGAATTTAACAGGTAATTAATTTTTGCTCATCAGACATAACTCTAGTTTTGGGGCTGAGCTGCCAATTTAGCGGCTTTGCGTTTTGCGACCCGTTCCTTCCAACTTTCCTGCACAGAACAGAGCGTAGGCACGACCACCAGCGTAAGCACGGTGGCGATTGCCAGCCCGAAGATAACAGCCACAGCCATGGGGCCCCACCACTGGGAGGTTTCGCTGCCCATGTCCAGACGCATGTTGATGAAGTCGAAGCTGACTCCTGTCGCCATGGGGATCAGGCCCAGCACAGTGGTGATGGCGGTGAGCAGTACCGGACGGAAACGGGTCAACCCGGCTTCGATAAGTGCTTCGCGGACATTGCGACCCTGTTCCTTGAGTTGCTCATAGTAATCAATGAGTACAATGGCATTGTTAACCACAACCCCGGCAAGGGAGAGTACCCCGACCCCGGTCATAATGACCCCGAAGGCTGTCCCGGTTATGAGCAGTCCGACCATGACACCCCCGAGGGAGAGGATGACCGCAGTCAGGATGATAAACGGGGTGGCAATGGAGTTGAACTGGGTGACCAGTACTATAAAGATCAGGAACAATGCTCCGGCAAAGGCCTTTTCAAGGAACGCGGAGGCCTTGGCTTGCTCTTCCTGTTCCCCCGTGAATTTGTATGAATATCCGCGCGGCAGTTCGATGCCGGACACAGCCCTGTTGATGTCTCCAATGACTTCCTCGGCAAGGCGTCCTGATACATCGGCGGAAAGGGTCACTACTCTTTTCTGGTCAATGCGGTTGATTCCGCCCAGTCCGCCGCCCATGGTCACTTCAGCAAGGCTGGTGATGGGCACAGGTTCACCCTTGGGGCCGGAAACGGTGATGCGCTTGATGTCTTCAAGGGAATCCCGTTCTTCTTTAGGCAGACGGGCGATGATGTCGTATTCGTCCTTGCCTTCGCGGTAGACACCTACCTTAAAGCCGTTGATGGCGGTCTTTACCGCCTGCGCAATGGTAAAGGCGTCGAGGCCCATTATGGCAGCCTTTTCTTTATCCACATCCACCCGGATTTCAGGCTTGGCAGAGATATAGTTGTCCTTTAAGTCCACCAATCCGGGGATGTTCTTGATGGTCCGTTTGAAAGAGGCCGCAATTTCACCCAACTGACGCAAGTCCTTACCGTATATTTCCATGTTGATGGCACTGCCGGTGGGCGGTCCCATTTTTTCCGGTTCGGCACGAACTTCCGCACCGCGGATGGAATTCTGCAAGCGGTCACGGATTTCATTTGTGATTTCAGATGAAGGACGGCTGCGGTCCTGAATGTCTACGTAATCAAGCTTTACGAGGCTGTAGTGGGTGCCGATTTCATCGGACTGCCCGGACTCCCCGGTGTTTGCGATGACGTATTCAATGTCCGGGTATTCAGCAGCGATTTTTTCTACCACTTTTACGAACTGGTCTGAGGCTTCAAGATTGGTCCCAACCGGGGCCTTGATCTTTACATCGGACCGCTTGGGTTCTGTTTTGGGCAGGAATTCCACCCCGCGTCCGAACATGCCGAAGCTGACTGTGGAGGCAATGAGGAATCCGAAGGAAAAGAGAACCACCAGAAACCTGTGATCCAGCGACCATTCAAGGATAGGGCGGTAAAACGCTTTGAGTGCTTCCATCATGCGGTCAATAAAACCGGGCTTGGCGTTTTCATCAATCTTGGGCACATCCTGAAACTTGGCTGAAAGCACCGGGTTGATGACCAGTGCCACGAACAGTGACGCGATCAGGGCGATAATTACCGTGATGGGCAGGTAGCTCATGAATTCGCCCATAATACCGGGCCAGAATACCATGGGAAAGAACGCGCCCACAGTGGTCAGGGTGGAGGCGATAACCGGCCATGCTACCTCGTCGGTGGCATCCATGGCAGCCTGATAGCGGGATTTACCCATACCCATGTGGCGGTAGATGTTTTCAACCACCACGATTCCGTTATCAACCAGCATGCCGAGGCTCAGAATGAGCGAGAAGAGAATAACCATGTTCAGGGTGTAGGAGAAAATTTCCAGCACCGTGAAGGTGATCAGCATGGACAGCGGAATTGCCAGCGAGACAAACAGGGCTGAGCGTCCGCCGATAAAGGCGAAGACCACGATGAGAACCAGCAGCAGTCCGGTGATGATATTGTTCTGCAAATCCGCAACCATCTGGCGGATTTCATCGGATTGGTCGGCGGTGAGGTTGATCTTGAGGGTTGGCGGCAAAATCTGCTGCTCTTCCTTCAAAATTTCCTTGGTTGTATCAATGATGCGGATGATGTTTTCCCCGGCCCTTTTCTTTACTTCAATGGTCACACTGCGGATTCCGTTGAAGCGACTTTTGGAGGTCGGGTCTTTGTAGTGGTCGCGGATGGAAGCGATGTCGCGCAGATAGATGGGGCGTCCGTCTTTTTCGTAAACCACGATTTTATCGATTTCATCCGGGTGCTTGAAATCTTCAGGCACGCGTACAAGGTATTTTGATTTTCCAATTTCAACAGACCCGCCGGGAGTGTTCACGTTGGCATTTTTCAGCGCATTCAGCAGGCTGGAAATGGGAATGTTGTAGTAGGCCACGCGGTCCATGTCGAATTCCACGTGGATTTCACGCTCAAGGCCACCGATGATCTTTGCGTCGAGTACACCCTGTACCGATTCAATGCGGTCTTCCAGCTGCTCGGCAAAGACTTTCAGTCGCTTAAGGGAGAATGGCCCGGACAGAACAACGTTCAGGATGGGCTGTTCCGAAAGGTTTACCTCGTTGATTACCGGCTCGTCGGGAAGGTCCGAGGGCAGGTCCGGCTTGGCCTGATCAACCTTGTCGCGCACCTTCTGCAAAGCGTCGTCAATGTCTATATCCGGGTTGAATTCGACCTTGATGATGGAAACTCCGTCATCAGAGATAGATGATATTTCTTTGGTCCCGGAAAGCCCTTTCAGCTTGCGCTCAATGGGCATGGTGATCAGGGTTTCCATGTCCTCCGGGGCCACCCCTTCAAAATTTGTCTGCACAAAGATGTAGGGAATGGTGATGTCCGGGTCACTCTCGCGGGGCAGGGAAGCGTAGCTTGAGATCCCGGCTATGATGATGAAAACAAGCAGAACCATTACGGTAGACTGCCTGTTCAGTGCTGTTTTGTTGATAATCACTGTGTCACCACCTTGGTACCGTCTTCAACCATGGTGTGTCCGACTGTGATCAGTTTTTCTCCGGCTTTGAGTCCTTTAGTTATCTGGGCCCGGCTGCCTTCGATTACTCCGATTTCAATGGTCCGCACCTGAGCCACGCCGTTTTTTTCTACATAGATGATCCGTTCCCCGCCTTGGTTGATGATGGCGGAAAGGGGAGTGGTTACAGCACCTGTCACAGTGCGGCGAAGCAGGGAAACACGGGCCAGCATTCCGGCACGGATTTCACCGTTGGAATTGTCGGTGAGAACCTTCGTTTCAAAGGTCTTGGAAAATTTATCAGCTTTGAAGGATACGAAGTCGATAACTCCATCCCATGTTTTACCGGGCAGGGCATCCACGGAAACAGTCACCTTCTGGCCTTTTTTGATATAGGAAATATCCATTTCAGGTACGTTTACAAGGGTTTTGATGGATGAAGAGTCAACGATATCAACGACATCGGAACCAACTTCCAGACGTTCCCCACGGTCGATGTAGCGTTTATTGATCACCCCGGCGATGGGTGCACGCACGATACCGTATTCCACGTTAACCATCATCTCTTTGAGGGATGCTTCGCTCTGTTCCAGTTCGGCCTTGATCTGGTCGTATTCTTCCTGCGCCAGCACTCCCTTGTTGAGCAGTTCTTTACGGCGGCGCAGCTGCTCTGCGGCAAGTTTTTTGGCCGCTTTGGCGCGGTCAAATTTTGCACCGCTGGAAGCACCGTCAAGGCGTGCAATGAGCTGGCCTTTGCGTACATGATCACCTTCTTTCACACCCAGCCAGACCACTGTTCCGGCGGATTCAGAGGAAACGCAGACGTCTTTGTCGGGTGCTGTTTCACCGGGCAGGGTCAGCATATCCTTGATGGTTACGGGCATAACTTCAATAGTGCCGACCCGCACAGCTTTTTCCGGGGCGGCGGTGTTTGCCTCTGTTTTAGAGTCAGATTCACAGCCGCAAAGGGCTAATAGCAGAATGACCAGAGTCAGTGGAATTAAATATCTATTGCGCATGGTATTTTTCCTTAATGGCTTTCAGGGAGCCGAGAATGAAAGTGGTGTAGAAGTCGGCCATGAATTCCAGTTTTTCCTTGGATTCAATTTCACCTTCAGGGTAATGGATGATTCCGAGAAAATGGTGAACCAGCACTCCGCTGGCAGCCATATGGGCTTGTCGAAGGATTTCTTCATCTTCGATAGGGGTAAGAAGTTCACGGATGATCGGGGTCAGCAGTTCCCCGTCAATTTCTTCATGGCATTTGAATAATTCCGGGTCGCAGTCTTCGGAAACATATTCTTCAAAGAGAAGGCGGATTTTGCTTTTTTTGATTTTTTCCGGATCATCGTAGGTGCACAGTGCTCTGAGTTCTCCATAAATATAAGCACGTAAACGTTCTTCAAGTGTTGATGTTTTAGTGATTCCATTGAGTCTGTCCGCGTCCTTGAACATCCCATCCATCCAGGATTTGAGGACCTGAATGTATAGTTTTCGCTTGTCTCCGAAATGGTAGTTGATAGCCGCCACGTTTGCATCCGCTTCGGCGCAGATATCGCGTACAGTTGTAGCCTTGAATCCTTTGCCGCAAAAGACCCGGCTGGCAGCTTCCAGAATTCTGTTTTTGGTGTTTTGATCGCTCATATATTTCTCCAACAAGGATTTAAACAGTGTTTGAAGTTTTGTATGAGTTTGTTAGGATTCAGTCAAGCACTATTTTAAACAACGTTTTAAGTGTTGTTTGTTGTTGAAGTTTTGTCTTTTTATTCTAGATGGTTGGCTGAGTATTAAGAATTCTAAAGATCTTCAGGTGCAATGGTAATAATAGTTGACCTCTCATCAAGGGAAGTCTAATGTTTGAAAATCTTGTCTCCGGATCTACTGCAAAATCATGCCTATTACCTGACAATTTTCCGCTTTTTATCTGAGTTAATCCGCACTTTTTAAATTTAACAAACGTATTCCTATGCCAAATTTTCTTTTTATCACTATGCTGGCGGCTTTCCCCGCCTTGTCTACAGACATGTATCTCCCAGCCCTGCCGACCATTCAGGAGCAGTGGGGGATTTCCCTTGCAGAAGTTAATCTTTCGCTGGTTTTATTTTTCATCCTGTTCAGTTTTTTTATGCTCATTTACGGGCCGCTTTCTGACAAATACGGACGCAAACCCGTGCTGATCGTCGGGGTTGGGATCTATGTGCTGGGAAGCTTGCTCTGTGCTTTGTCCACCAATATCTGGTTTCTGGTGGCGGCTCGTATTGTACAGGCTGCCGGGGCGGCATCTGCATCGGCTCTTTCCATGGCTCTGGCAAAAGATCTTTATACCGGGGTTGAACGGCAGAAAGTGCTGGCCTACATCGGGGTGATTATTCCTCTTTGTCCCATGATTGCGCCGATGATGGGTAGTATGATGCTTGAATTTTTGTCCTGGAAATGGATTTTCGGGTGTCAGGCTGTGCTGGCTTCCATGGCTTTTTACGGTACTCTCGTGTTCAAGGAGCCTGAATTTGAAAAGACTGAGGGCGGCATCTGGTCCATGCTTTCCCGTTATCTGGTCGTGCTCAAAAATGTTGAGTTCAGCACTTACTGCTTCGCTTTTTCTGTGATCGGAATCGGTTTCTTCGGATTTCTGGCTGGTTCGGCGGATATTTATATCCGCGGATTTGGTTTGAATGAGCAGCAGTACGCCATGTTTTTTGGATTCAATGCCATCGGTTTTATGACCGGATCGTTCACCTGCTCAAGGCTTTGCGTGGGCTATTCGTCTATGTCTATTCTCAAAGTCTCGCTGGCAGGCGTGGTCCTGGCCAGTCTCGGGATGCTGGCTTTGGATGGTTCGGAGTACATGTTTGCCGCCCCCATGTTTCTGATGACTTTTTCCATCGGGGTCAGCAGGCCCATCAGTAACCACATGATCCTTGAGACCGTGGACCGGGATGTCGGTGCTGCTTCCGCGCTTTTGACTTTTACCTACTTCATCTTCGGTGCTGTAGCCATGGAGCTGATTTCTTTTGATTGGCCTTCAAAGATCAATGTGATCGGTGAGATGGGAATTGTTGGCGGGCTTGTTCCGCTGTTTGCGCTGATTTGGATGGCGCGGCGGAAGAAGAGAGTTTGATCAGTTAAATTTCTGTAGAAAACAACAAAAAGCCCGCGCATATGGACATGCACGGGCTTTTTTTGTGTAGCTTTATTGGAAGCCTTTTTCTATTCAGGGATAGAGTCAATTAATTCCAGCATTTCAAGTTCACCTTCCCCTGTGGTGAGTTTACCGAGTTTATCAACGGCTGCTTTGAAATGATCTGAATTCGAATGGAAGTCGAATGCATCCTGATCCTTGAATTTTTCCACAAAGCGAAATGCTCCGGGCGTGTCAACGACCTTGTGCAGCCTGTATTCCACCGATCCTTCTTCAGTTGCGGTTGCTTTAACCAGCTCGCGCAGAACTATTTCAAGTTCCTGCTCTTTGCCTGTGGCTGCCTGTGCTTTTGCGGTAAGGGTTATCATGTCTTTCTCCAAGTTGAATGTTTCAGTTATGGTATGCCAGCTTGTAGATAATTTTACTATCTTGGAGATCAGTAATTTAGCTGAAATGAGCCGTTAATATCTATTTCTATCCTGAAAAAAGTTCTTTAATGTCAGTTCCGAAAACCGCTTGTTTAAATCTTGGTTGCAGATATTTTAATAGAAGAAGTGCGGGATATCAGATTTAATGAGCCGGAGGGTAGATGACAGAACATGAATACAGCAGGGCGCGTATTGCGCGGGATAGAAATTTTGATGGTAAGTTTTTCTTTGCAGTGAAAACCACCGGGATATTCTGCCGTCCATCCTGTCCTTCTCCTCGGGCCAAGGAAGAAAATGTAACCTATTTTGACTCAATTTTTCAGGCACTTGAAGCCGGATTCCGGCCTTGTCTTCGTTGCCGGCCAGATATAGCCATTGAGTACGGCAGCGGTTATCCGTCATCCCACGAACTTGTTAACGACGGCTTGCGCAAGATTTATGACGGCTATCTCAATTACCATTCTCTCAATGATCTTGCCGGGGAGCTTGGGGTTTCCGATCGCCATTTACGTCAGCTTTTTGTGGAACGGCTGGGCGTGCCTCCGGTAAAGATTGCCAGATACCACAAAGCCATGTTCGCGCGTAAAATGCTGCTTATGTCCGATAATTCCGTTACTGATATCGCCGCTGCCGCAGGGTTTGGCTCGCTGCGCCAGTTTAACGAAGTATTCAAGGCTGTTTTCAATACTAACCCAACAGCTATGCGTAAGGAGTCGCGCATTTGTTCTGCCTCGCAGGAGAATACCTCCCTGTTGTTAAAATACGAACCGCCATTTGATTTCAAACTTATGCTTTCTTTCATGCGGGAGCGGGCTTTGACCGGAGTGGAAGTTATCACGCAAGACAGTTACAGCCGGACCTTCAGGACAGCCGAGGCCAAAGGATATTTTACGGTAACTGATGATCCCGGAGAGTCTGCCCTGCGGATGAGTATCTTTTCCGATGACATCAAGTGTTATATGGAAATCTACAATCGCGTACGGCGCATGTTTGATCTTGATACGGATTTTCGCATTATCAGGGAACATTTCCGTGATGACCCGTTGCTGGAAAAAGGTATGAAGGACGGATTGGTGCCGCGTTTACCCAAGGCCTATGATCCTTTTGAGTTCATGATCCGGGCTATTCTCGGGCAGCAGGTTACGGTCAAGGCCGCAACCACCATGGCTGGACGTATTGTTGCGAAAGCAGGGCTTCGCTGCTTAGGTGAGTATCCAAAAGGTTTGGATTACTTTTTTCCGGATGCGAAAGAGTTGGCCGGAGTTGAACTCGACGGTGTTGGATTGACCAATACCCGGTGTAATACGATCAATGCAGCGGTTCAGGCTGTCCTTGGCGGCTCCGTAAAGCTGACATCCAATCAGTCGTTTGAGGATTTTCATCGTGATTTTTCTGTTTTAAAGGGCATCGGTGATTGGACTGTAAATTATGTAGCCATGCGCGGGCTGGGGCTGCCGGACAGTTTTCCTGCCGGTGACCTTGGGGTTATCAAAGCTCTGAGCGCGGACGGGACGAAGATTTCAGTTAAGGAAGTGCTTCTGATTGCGGAAAAATGGCGTCCCTACCGCAGCTATGCAACTCTATGTCTTTGGAATTCTTTGGGAGATAAATAGTTATGGCAGTTTATTACACAAGATTTATGACTCCGCTTTGCGAAATTATTCTGGCAGGAAACGAAGAGGGCCTGTCTTATTTGCATTTACAGACAGGAGAAGGGAAGCGTGTTTTTGAAATTGCCCCCAGTTGGGTACGCAATGATGATTTTTTTGCTGATGTCAGGACACAGATTGAGGAATTCGCAACTGGAAAGCGTACTGAATTTGATGTGAAATTAAACCCGCAGGGAACTGATTTTCAGAAGCGGGTCTGGGCTGAACTATGCCGGATTCCATGTGGTGAGACAAGGTCTTACAAGGAAGTTGCGGCTGCGCTTGGAAATGAAAATGCGAGTCGGGCCGTGGGTACGGCAAATGGGAAAAATCCCGTGCCGCTGATTATTCCCTGCCATCGTGTAATTGCAGCCAATGGCGGCCTTGCAGGTTTTGCACACGGTACAAAGATCAAGCAGAAACTTTTGGAACTTGAGAAGTGTCTTTAGGCATGTAAAAAATACTATTCAAGTTCGTCGTCAATCTCTACTTTCGGGGAATCATTTTCCGGGCTGGGGTTTTCTTTTTCCTGTTTTTCTATCATCTTAACTATTTGTGAATGCAGATTTCTTGCTGGTTCGAGATTGGAGTCAAGTCTCAGGCTTAGTTCCGTATAATTCAGGGCACTTTCATAGTCCTTGGCATAGGTGTATGCGCGGGCCATGTTATAATAAAGGTTGGCATCATTAGGTGTGAAGGTACAGGCCTGATGGTAGGCTTTGATAGCTCCCTGATAGTCTCCGTCCTTGCGGAGTTTTACTCCGAGACGGTTAAACGGATTTACTGCGTCAGGTTCGTTTTGAAGAATTTCAATGAACAGGTCTTTGACGTCATCAAGTTTGTCCTGAACAGCGTAAATATCTGCTGCCTTGGTCAGGAAATCCTGATAATTATCCATGTCGCCTTTGCCTTTATAGGCGTCAGCGATACCTTTGTAGGCTTCAGCATACATTTCATTGAGGGCGATTGCCTTGTTAAAGGCGATAATGGCTTTACCGAATTTTTCCTGTGAAAGGAAATGCAAGCCCTTGTCGAAATATTCCTCAGCAGGGTTTTTATCCGCATCAGTTACTTCATCGATTATTTCAGAAAAACTGTCGATAGCTTCATCAAAACTGCCGTTGGCTACGAGATCCCACGAGGAGGTGAGCAGCTCTTTTTCAATTTCATCGGGGCTGACACTCATGTATGCGGCAAAGACGTGTCGTTTGAGGGTTTCCATGCTGTAGGGGCGCAGCACATAGCCCCCGACTCCGGCTGCAATGGAGTTGAGTACGGATTCCTTACGCTTATCAGGGGTGACCATGATTACCGGAAGTGAGCGCATAGCATGCTTGCGCATCTTCCTTACACAGTCTGCACCGGAGGTGTCGTGCAGCGATTCATCAACAAGCGCGACATCAATTTCTCCGTTTTCCAGTGCGGTGATAGCATTATCCCATGTGGAATAAACGTAGATATCAGATGCGCCAAGCCCGACCAGGGTTAGCCTGTCATTTGATATGTGTTTGGAATTGTTAGAAAAGATACCATAGCGAAGTTCTTCAAGCATTCCCCGCTCCTGAAGTGGTTAATTTAACAATATATTACCTTTTCGTCTGGTTTGATTCAACTAAATTTTCACTATAATTACGTGATTTTATTTTTAAGCGGTCAAGGCCCGCGTCCCTTTTCGGCGGGAGCGGGCCTATTTTGAGTCAAACACTAAAAATAAGCTTAGCTCAGGCTGATAGACAGGGGGATTACATGAAGCTCTCTGCTTTTTTCCTGAGTCGCGCCCAGCTTCCAGCTTACATTTTGGGGTTTACCCAGAGCTTCGCCTACTTTTTCAGCCACACCCTGTATGTTGATAATCGGATGGCGGGAAAAAACCTGCGGCAATCCGTAAGTCAGGTTGCAGGCCAGACAGCAGCCCGGACGCTGTTTAAGCTGTAATTCAAAGTGAACGGTATCTCCGTTCTCTCCGGTGTAAGCTAGTGAAATGTCGTAGCTGCCTTCATCCGCATCGCCGAAAAGGGCTTCAAAAAAATCGTTGGTTTTGCCTTCCGGGAAAAGGGTGGTCATCATTTCCTGGTTAAAAATATCAGCATATTGAGTCATAATAACTCCGGTCATTTGTTTTCGTTCTATTTGAGCAATCCGCCAAGGTCCAATAGATGCCTTTGAAAATACCTTCATGTCAACTGTTTCAGGGGACTTCTTGCTGATGTAAGGGGGCTAAGTCCTGCGTGCTGTTCCCGCAAGTATTTTCTTAAGGTCATCCATTTCAAAGGGTTTGCAGAGGTAACCGTTGACTCCGGCCTCAAGGGCGGAATACCTGCTTTCTTTGTTGGCATGGGCGGAAAGGGCAATAATGGGAATTTCTCTGACTTTTATGAAGTCTGTTGAAGTGCGGATTGTCCGGGTTGCTTCAAGGCCGTCCATGACCGGCATCTGGATATCCATGAGAATTGCGTCAAAGTTATTCCTGCCCAGAGCTTCAAGACAGTCGGCCCCGTTTTCTGCACAGGTGACTTCATGGCCCATTCTTTCTAGCAGTTTGCGGGCCATCATTCTATTAACCGGCTCATCTTCCACCAGAAGGACTTTGAGCTTTGATATTTCTTCCGTACTTTTCGTATGTTCGGCTTTTTCAGGTTTGTAAGATTCTGTGATTTTGAGGGAAATAGTAAAATTAACAATAGTCCCCATCTCAGGCGAGCTGTCGATTTCTATGGACCCGTCCATAAGTTCAATAAGTCTTTTTACAATGGAGAGCCCCAGTCCGGCACCTTTGTATCGGCGGGAGAGAGAGCCGTCCACCTGCGTGAATGAATCAAAGATCCTCTCCTGAGAATCTTTTGGTATACCCACACCTGAATCGCGTACGGTGAAAGAAATGCTGCGTTTTCCCTGACAGGTCACCGGGCCGGATTTGACTTCAACTTTTACAAAGCCGTGATCGGTAAATTTGATGCCGTTGCCTACCAGATTGAACAGTATCTGCCTGATGCGGCCCTCGTCTCCGAGATAATATCCGTCCACTTGCGGATGAATGGAGTATGATAGTGAAAGATCTTTTTTCTCAGCTTGTATTTTGAACAGGTTTACACTTTCCAGCAGCAGGTCATTTAAGGAAAATTTGTCTTCGAAAAGATCAAGAGTTCCCATCTCCACTTTTGAAAGGTCCAGAATATCGTCAAGAACACGGAGCAGATTTCTAGATGATTGGAGGGCCACATTGATGCAATTTTTGTGTTCCTGCTTCAAATCTGCTGAGTCCATAACTTGCAGCATGCCCATAACTCCGTTGAGGGGAGTTCTTATTTCATGGCTGATGTTGGCGAGAAATTCGTCTTTTGCTTTGTTGGCGAGGATGGCTTCTTCCTTGGCCTTGGAAAGTTCTTTTTCGTCTTGCAGACGTTTGGTTATGTCATGGATTATGGAGATAAGTAGCGTTTTACCTTTGTGTTTGAAGGGGCCGGAAAAGACTTCTACATCTTTGAGTACTCCGCCTATGCGTCTGTGCTGGAAGATGAATTTGCTCAATCTGTTGGACTGAGCTTTGTTCATTTTTGCTTTTAGTTCCTCTCTCGGCAGTTGATTAAGATCGTAAACAGTTTTTGTTTTCAAATCATCACGGGAGAAGCCATAGAAATTGGCGGCAGCTTTGTTGGTATCGAGTATTTTTCCGTCTTCGGGGTCAATGATGAACATTACCGAATGGTTGTCTTCAAAAAAAGCCCGGTATTGTTCTTCGCTTTCCCGGATTGCGGAATCATATTTTTTCCGTTCAATAGCCAAAGCTATCTGATGTGAGCAGGCTAAGAAAAGTTGTACATCCTCTTCAGAAAAAATATCAGGGTCGTCGTAGTCCTGAATAACCAGTACCCCGATGGGGGTGTTGCCCACCCGCATGGGGACTCCGATCCATATTTCCGGAATTCTTCCCGCTACTTCCAGCGAACCGTCTGCAATAGAGTTCGTTATGGATTGACGATCCAGACGGATTATTTCATTTTTTTGGATAGGAAGCAGGCTGATCCTATTGTTGGCCTGGTCATAAATATTTTGAACAGGGGGATATTCGTTCACGCCTTCGTCAACACAATAAGTGAATATAAGTTTTTCCTGTTCCGGCTCAATGAGGGCGATATAGAAATTCTTAGCATTGAGTTTATCAAGCATTATTTCATGTATTGAGCGCATCAGTTCACTCAGGGTATCTGCGGAATTAAACCGGCAGATAATTTCATGGAGCAGGGAGTGGAGCTGTTTGCTGCGTTCTAGTTCCCGCTCCTTGATAATTATTTCGGTTATGTCTTCAGCGTAAATAGCAACCCGCACTACTTTTCCGTTTTCGATAACGGGGTAGTGGGAATGAAGTATTATTCTGTCATCTCTTACATCCTGAAATTTTGTCGGTTTTCCATTTTCCACAACTTGGTCAAAACTTTTTTGTCTTGAGCGGGCCAGCTCAGGTGGAAGGTAATTGAATATGTTTTTCCCACTGAGTTCAGTGGGGGTTGTGTTAAGTATATCGGCGACTGTACGGTTGACGTGAATGACCGTACCGTCGTTTTCAAGAAGGAGTATGGATTGGGTGTTTGCGTCAAGAAGTGCTTTGAAATTTATTTCTGCGTCCAGAACTTGTTGCCGGGCTTTTTTCAATTCTTCCTGTGATGACTGCATATTTGATGAACCGTCCATAAAAGCAATGTGTTTTGAAAGTTTCCGTGAATTTTTATAATATTATATAATCGAGTAATTTTCCATTAAAGACTTTCAAAAAGTATTTAGAACGTTCCATCAATTGGGATGGTTTTCATTCAGTATATGAGTTATTTTACGTTAAAGATAGCTCTTAAGTTATGGAGACTGGAATGGAAGGTTATGAAATAATTAAAGTCAGGATTGGTATAGCCAGGTGTTTGTTGGGTGAGAATGTTCGGTATGATGGTGGCCACAAATTGGACCGCTACATTAGAGATGTTCTGGGGCCGTTTGTTGAGTGGGTTCCGGTTTGTCCGGAAGTGGAATGCGGCATGGGTATCCCCCGCGAGGCGGTTCGGCTTGTTGGAGAACTTGAGAATCCCCGTCTGGTTGGTCGTAAGTCTGGTGAGGATTGGACTGGGCGCATGCAGGAGTGGGGACGTGGGCAGCTGTCCCGCCTCGAAAAGGAAAATCTTAGCGGTTATATTTTTAAACACGGCTCACCTTCAAATTCCATGGGCCGGATGAAGGTATTCAGTGATGATGGGCGTATTTATTATTCTGGGACCGGAATATGGGCTCGCATGGTAATGGACCATTTTCCTTCCCTGCCTTGCGAGGATGACGGCCGGTTGCACGACAACGGAATTCGCGAAAATTTTATCAACCGTATTTTTACTTTCAAGCGTTGGCAGGATGCGATGCGAGGGCGTTTTTTTCCGGCAAAGTTGGTTGATTTTCATACCCGCCATAAAATGCTGGTCATGGCCCATAATGAAATTATTTATCGGCAAATGGGCAAGCTTGTAGCCACAGCAGGAATTGCTGATCATGCCGCTCTCAGTGGTGATTATGCCCAGCTACTTTTCAAGGCTTTGACCTACAGGCCAACAGTCAAGAAACATGTAAATGTGCTGACCCATGCATTGGGCCATTTTAAGAAAGACATTTCAGCGCATGAAAAGCAGGAGATGCTGGAACTGATTGATCGTTTCCATAAGAAGTTAATACCGTTGATTGTTCCGGTGACCTTGCTTAACCATTATGTGCGTAAATATGACAAGGTGTATTTGCAGCAGCAACTCTATCTCAATCCCTATCCTGCTGAACTTATGTTGAGGAATCATGTCTGATCGTCAAAATATGTTGATTTGCGTGTTGGGGTCTACCGGGTATGTGGGCGGGCGTCTGGTTCCTCAGCTTTTGGATAAAGGCTGGAAAGTCAGGGCTGTTGGTCGATCAAAAGCCAAGCTGCGCACCCGTCCGTACAGTTTTCATAAAAATTGTGAACTTGCCGAGGCTGATCTCTTTGACAGTGAGTCTTTACAGGAGGCTCTGCGTGGGTGTGATGCTGTTTACTATCTGGTGCATTCCATGCAATCGGGCAGTTCCGATTTTGTCAAAAAGGACCGTCAGGCCGCGCAGAATACTGTTTATGCTGCCGAACAGGCCGGTGTTCAGCGCATTATCTACCTTGGCGGCATGGTGCCTGACGATCCTAATATCAGCCATCATCTTAAATCCAGAGCCGAGGTAGGCGAGATTCTTTCCAGTGGAAGCGTGCCCTGCACTGTTCTGAAGGCGGCGGTAATTCTTGGCTCAGGCAGTGCCTCTTTTGAAATTTTGCGTTATCTGGTGGACCGCCTTCCGGTAATGATTACCCCGCGCTGGGTGCGAACAGAAAGTCAGCCCATCAGTATCCGCGATGTTTTGTTTTATCTTTCCGGATGCCTTGAGCACCCTGAAACCGTTGGGGAAAGTTATGATATCGGCGGGCCGTTTTTCGAGACATATGAAAAATTGTTTCGCATTTACCAGCAGGAAGCGGGGTTGCGTAAGCGGTTTATTATTCCTGTTCCATTTGTTTCACCGAAGTTGTCATCGTACTGGCTGGGGTTTGTTTCTCCGGTTCCGGTTTCACTTGCTGTGCCGCTGGTTCTGGGATTGCGTAACCGGGTTGTCTGCAAGGATTACCGTATCCGTGAGATCATGCCCCATGAATTGACGGATTGCCGAACCGCCATCCGGCGCGCTCTTAATAAAATACAGCAGGAGGTGGTTGATACCTGCTGGTCTGACGCCGGAACCCTTGAAACCCCGGAATGGGCTATTTGCGGTGATGCCGGATATTCCGGTGGCACAGTCTACCATTCCGCATACAGGGTTAAGTTGGAGGGATGTGCGGATGACCTTTGGAATAAAATTATATCTATAGGCGGTGATGAAGGCTGGTATTGTTGTAATTCTCTTTGGTCTTTGCGGGGATGGCTGGACAAGCTGGTAGGTGGTGTGGGGTTGCGGCGCGGGCGCAGACATCCTTCGGATCTCAGTATTGGTGATGCGCTAGATTTTTGGCGAGTGCTGGATGTTCAACCGGGAGAAAGACTGCTTCTGCTTGCGGAGATGAAGCTGCCCGGAGAGGCCCTGCTTGAGTTCGGCCTTGAGAGGACCTTGGCCGGGGATACCGAGTTGACCATGACTGCACGTTTCTTGCCTCGGGGCCTGGAAGGGATGTTTTATTGGTGGGGGGTCTATCCTTTTCATGCGCTTGTTTTTAAAGGTATGGCTCGTTCGTTGGCTCAAAAAAGTGGTTGTCGCATAATGGAAGGTCCTGAATTGCTGGAAGGTCCGGCACCCCGCTGCCCTATTCCCGGCAGCAAGGGCGGGGCGAATGATTAAAGTAGACCACAGAAGGATTCATTATCTCAATTCTGCTGATAAATTAGAAGGACCGATAATTTATTGGATGAGTCGGGAGCAGCGGGTCCGTGATAACTGGGGGTTGCTTCATTGTCGTGAGCTTGCCGGGGCCGAGGCTCCGCTAATTGTTGTCTTTTGTCTAGTTCCTTCATTTCTGGGGGCAACCCTGCGTCATTACGACTTTATGCTTAAGGGATTGCAGCAGGTTGAGAGAGATTTGAGGAGTCTTGGTTACGATTTTGTTCTGTTGAGTGGGGCACCTGATAAAGTGTTGCCGGATTTTGTTCGCAAAGTCAGGGCGGGGGCTGTTGTTACCGACTTCGATCCCTTGCGCATTAAGCGTCAATGGCAGGATCATCTCAGTCTGAACATTGATATCCCTTTAATTGAAGTGGATGGGCATAATATAGTCCCGGCTCGCTTTGTTACTGACAAGCGCGAGTATGGTGCACGAACTGTCAGGCCGAAAATTCATCGTTTGCTCCCGGAATTTTTGGAGGATTTTCCTGAACTTGATTTCGCTGAAGTAAAGGGAGAGAGCTTTCCTGCCGTAGATTGGGAGCAGATGAGGAAGTCTCTTGAAGTCGATGATACTGTCGGTCCGGTTGAACTTCCCTCCGGTGAAGAATCTGCTCATATTGCCCTTGATGAATTTGTAGGCCTAGGGCTTGGAGAATATGCCGATAAGCGTAACGACCCCAATGGTGAATCAACTTCACGTCTTTCGGCCTATTACCATTTCGGGCAACTGGCTCCGCAGCGGGCTGCATTAACTGTCGCTACCAGCCTTCCGGGAGATGGAGCTCAGTCATATCTTGAAGAACTTATAGTCCGGCGTGAGCTTGCGGATAATTTTTGCTTGCATACTTTGAATTATGATTCACTGGAGGCTGCTCCGGAGTGGGCATTGAAGACTTTAGCTGAACACTCTGATGATATTCGACCCTACCTTTATACCTATGAAAATTTTGAGCAGGCCCGCACTCACTCCACGCTTTGGAACGCAGCGCAGAATCAGATGGTGCGATCAGGATTTATGCATGGTTACATGCGTATGTTTTGGGCAAAGAAAATTTTAGAATGGTCTGCATCACCCGAAGAGGCTTTGAGGATCACCATAGCACTCAATGATCGGTTCCAACTGGATGGGCGTGATCCTAATGGTTATGTGGGTGCGCTTTGGTCCATTGCGGGGTTGCATGACCGAGCGTGGAAAAAAAGGTCTGTTTTTGGTTCAATCCGTTACATGAACGAGCGGGGGTGCCGCCGAAAATTTGATGTTGATACTTATATTGAGAAGTGGGGTCTTGGTACATAGAAAAGAGAATTGTGCTTGTTGGCAGTAAGTGTCTGCTTACTTTTGAGTGATAAATTCTTGAATTATGATTGTTTATCGAAAGAGGTAATTTTTTATAAAAATAATGTAGGTCTTTATATTGTGTGTTAGAATTTAGAAGTTTCTAAATCTATTATTTGGAGGTTTCTAATGGCTAATATGGATTATCCCGGACCCTGCCCCAGTTGTGTCGGTATTGACGGTTGCAGCACTGAAGAAGCAAAAAAACAGGCTGTGAATCATTATTGCAAGGGTTTGGAAATGGAACTTAATTCCTGGAAAGCTCGTCTTTACGATGTACTAGTCGATGATAAGTCTGAAAGACTTAAGGATCAGGTTGTGATGCTCAAGTCGACCATGAAAGAGCTGGAAGCGGTAGTGGTCCAAATGCAGGATGTTTGTCCTACCAGTTTGGGCGAACAGGAGAAAGTTATTTCCAGCAAGCTGGAAGATTTGCGGGTCCATTACACCAAAGCTATGGAAGTTTTGGCTCCCGGCTGGTTCGGTGGTTGATTGTGATTAAAGTCTATGATCAAGAGGGCCGGTCCTAAGTTGACTGGCCTTTTTCATTTTCAGCTTCACGCTTTTATTAGTTAAAACAGATAGGGCAGTTGGATTTTTCTTCCTCAGAGAGTTTTCGCAGGCAGCGCAGGCTCAAAGAAAGTTCTAAATTGTCTTTGGTTATTATTGTTGTTGTTGGACTTTCCATTTGTTTTGGATTCTTTTTGCCATTGAGCAGGTCAATTGCGGCTTTAACCCCGAAATATCCCATTGCATATGGTTTTTGTGTGATCAGGGCTTGAATTTTATTTTCTTTGATTCCTTGGAGAAGTCTTTTGTTATAATCAAAGCCTACAAAAGGGATGTTGAGTTCTACTTGTTTTTCAAGAATATTTAGCATCCCATCAGAGGTAGGTTCATTTACTGCAAAAATTCCGGCAATATTGGGCATGGTTTTTAAAATTTCTTCTGTGGCTATTCTTGTTGCTCTTTCGCTACCATCTTTAATATGTAGTCTTATAATCGTTCTTCCGGGAGAGAGTTCTGAGGTTTTATTTATAAATCCATTTTCCCGTAAAAAAGTAGCACCATTAGTTGCTGCGTGCCCAATCAGCAATAGTGGACCTTTTGTAGTAACGTTTTGCAGGAGAAGCTCTGCTCCTTGTTCTCCTGCTTTGTAGTTATTTGTCGCAATATAGGAGTGTGGTGAGTCTGTTGTTGTCGGGGAGTCAATAACTACTACAATTATTCCTGCATCGACGGCCTTATCAATATGTTTATTCAGTGCCGTTTTGTCTGCCGGGGCAATTACAATAGCATCTACATTTTGCTCAGTATAATATTCAAGCAGGTATTGTTGTGCTTTTGATTTATTTTCAACTCTGGGACCGCGCCAGATAAGATTGATGTCTTGTCCTTTTGCGGCTTCGTGGGCACCGGTGCAGACAATTTTCCAGAAGTTGAGGATGGTCGCTTTGGGAATGGCAACGATTGTTTTTTGCGCGTGGCTTGCGCAGGGACTGCACAGTATGTAAGTTGCAATTAATAAGCCCGCGATGAGCCTGCAAGCGTAAACATGCTTATGGGAGCGGGCTGGGGATGTTGTTTTATTCATTCGATTAGCAACCATTTTGTTGAACAGTCTGATTTATAAAAGAGTATATTTATTTCAATTTTCCCGCAACGGGTTTCGCCGGAGGTTTGATGCTAAGTGTAAAGAAAGTTGTGATGTTTGTTATACTGATTACGCTGTTCCCGGCTGCTGCTGTATGCGGTGGAAGTGATTTGCCGGATGAATTTTGTTATCTGGATCAAATGATTCCTGATGCGGTATATGATGTCCGCTATTTCGGTCGTAATAATTTTGTTGGCGAACGTATTGACGGTTACCATGTTCCGCGCGTTATTCTGACCCGCGAAGCCGCAGCGGCACTTGCCGGGGTGCAGCAGGACCTTGTTCCGTTCGGGCTGGGGGTTAAGATTTTTGACGGCTACCGGCCACAGGATGCAGTGCTTCATTTTGTGCGTTGGGCCGAGAATCTTGGCGATACCCGCATGAAGCAGCAATACTACCCGGATGTGCAGAAAAAGAATTTGTTTCGCGACGGGTACATAGCAGCAAAATCCGGCCATTCTCGGGGGTCCACAGTGGACCTGACTATTATTGATCTCAAGACCGGACAGGAACTGGATATGGGCACGGGCTTTGATTTTTTTGGTCCCAAGTCGTGGCCTGACAATAAAGAAATGGGCATTCAAGTGCGGGCCAACCGTGCCCTGCTGCGTGAGGTTATGGTCCGAAACGGGTTTAAGCCTTTGAAAGAAGAGTGGTGGCATTTTACCCTTGAGTTTGAACCTTTTGCTGAGACCTATTTTAATTTTCCGATAAAGTAGCGGAAGTTTGAAATTGATTAAGTAAAGCGCAGTCCTGCCGGGCTGCGCTTTTTTATTTTCCAATTTCCGATTGACTATATTCAATATGTTTATACACTATTAGGAATGACTACTAATAGTGAGGTTGCAACAATGTTGAAAATATTACCGATGATTTTAATCGTTGTCCTGTTTGCCGGTCATGCTGTTGCCGCCGAAATTATAGGGGATGATAACATGCAGAAAAGAACTGAAAATGTAGAAATAGCGACCCTTGCCGGGGGATGTTTCTGGTGCGTTGAATCCGACCTTGAAAAAGTTTCCGGTGTGATTGACGTGGTTTCCGGTTATTCCGGCGGACATGTGGAAGATCCCACGTACGAGCAGGTCAGTTCCGGTAATAGCGGACACCTTGAAGTTGTTCAGGTTCGCTTTGATCCCGAGCAGGTGAGCTATGAAGAAATCCTGCGAGTTTTCCTGAAGCACCATGACCCCACTGATCCGGGCGGTTCTTTTAATGACCGTGGCAATCAATACACTTCAGCAGTGTTCTATCATAACGATGAACAGAAGAAGATTGCCGGGCAAGTGTTGGTAAAGATGGATGGGGCTGGCGTGTTTGAGCGCCCGCTGGCTACAAAACTGATTCCTTTTGAAAAGTTTTATCGGGCCGAGGAATATCATCAGGATTACTACAAGAAGAATCCTGTACGCTACAATTGGTACCGCTTCATGTCCGGTCGGGATTCATTTATCGAGGAGCATTGGAGTGGGAAAGATGGGCGTAATGAATCTACTGGTGAAATAGACGGCTACACACGTCCCGATGATGCACAGCTTAAGGAAATTCTGACTCCATTGCAATTTAAGGTGGTTCGCGAGGATGGTACCGAGCCTGCTTTCAGCAATGAATTCTGGGACAATCACCGCGAAGGAATTTACGTGGATATTGTTTCCGGTGAGCCTCTTTTCAGTTCCCGCGATAAGTTTGACTCCGGCACGGGCTGGCCCAGCTTTACCCGGCCTATTGATGAGCGGGGTGTGGTGGAAAAGAAAGATCGGTCTTTTTTCATGACCCGCATTGAGGTCCGTTCCCGCAAGGCTGATTCGTATCTGGGGCATGTTTTTGATGACGGACCCCAGCCCACAGGACTGCGCTATTGCATCAACTCCGCATCTCTTAAGTTTGTTCCGGTGGAAGAACTGGAAGCTGAGGGGTACGGAGAATATTTAAAATTGTTCAAGTAAAAAATATCAGCCCGGAACATTTGTGTTCCGGGCTGATTGATTTAAAACGGTTTTCAATGACAGCCGTGTGGTGTATCTGTTTTAAAAATAGTTCCCGTAACGGATATACTTTCATGACTCTGCTTTCTATCATCATACCCAATTATAATTACGGACATTTTGCCGATCGTTTTTATGGTTCTCTGGCAGCGCAGACCATGTCTCTTGCTGAGACGGAAATCATTTTTGTGGATGATGGCAGTAGCGATGATTCCCTTGAACAGGCCTGCAAATGGGCTGGTATACTCGAGTGCCGGGAATTCAAAATTCTTACTCCGCCGAGGGCCGGCAGGCCCGGTCCGGTGCGCAATCACGGTCTGGAGCAGGCCACGGGTAAATATCTGCTCTGTTTTGATCCTGATGATGAGTTTCAGCCGGAGTTTTTGAAGAATTGTATTTATTTTTTGGAATCCAATCCGATTTTTTCTGTCGTTTACAGTGATTATCTTGAAACCAGTCCGGATAAGTCGTTTCACCGCTTCCTGCCGGATTTCAGCCCCCGGCATTTGCGGACTCAGAATACCGTTGCAACAGCCGCACTTTATCGTCGGGAGTTATGGGACGGAGGAGTCCGCTACCGGGACAACACCGTTTATGAGGATTGGGATTACTGGGTGCAATGTTTGATGGCCGGAGGCAAATTTAAACATATTGACCAGCCGCTCTACATTCATCATGTGCACGAAACCAATTTTTCCCACCAAGCGGAAAAAGAGGACGGCGCAGCCAAGGCCCGCATTGTTTTGAATAATCCCGGCTTTTTTCATCAGTCAGTAGCTCAGTGGGCCGCTGACCATTTGCGTGGGCGTGCCCATGCTCCTTCTTTTCAGCGCGGCTATATCCCCACAGCCGAGGACCTCCTGAAGCTGTCAGATATGATTAAGATCGGCGGGATATAAAAAACTATTCTTACGGAGATGTTGATGCAGATTATCCTGACCGGAATCCTTGCTGCTTTGTTTTTCAGTACCACCTTTGTACTCAATCGGGCCATGAGCCTTGAGGGCGGACATTGGGTCTGGTCGGCAAGTCTGCGTTATTTCTGGATGTTGGGATTTCTTTTTATTGGCCTCGGTCTATTTCGTCGTGAGCTGCTGGTTCGTTCATTCAAACTTTACCTGAATCATTTGAAGTTCTGGACCCTTGCGGGCGGAGTGGGCTTCGGAGTTTTTTATGCTTTGATCACCTTCAGTGCGTCCTATACTCCGGGCTGGGTAGTTGCAGCTACTTGGCAGACTACCATTCTTGCCACGCCGTTGGTTTTATTGGGGTTTGGCAAAAAGATCCCCTTGCGGGCAATGTTGCTGACTCTGATAATTTTCGCCGGGGTGCTGCTGGTAAATATTGAAAGTATGGAGCAAAGTTCGTTGAACGCAGTCCTGCTGGGAGCAATCCCGGTGTTCGTGGCTGCTTTTGCCTACCCTTTCGGGAACCAGCTGGTCTGGGAAGCACGTAATGGCGGCAGCGGGCGTATTCCCGCGCTGGCAGATCCGGCCATGGATGATCCTTTCTGCCGGGTTCTGCTTTTGACTCTCGGTTCCCTGCCGCTCTGGCTTGTATTGATTCTTTTCACCCAGCCTCCCTTGCCGCAAAGCGGACAGATATTTAATACCGCTTTAGTGGCTATATTTTCCGGCATTGCCGCGACCAGTCTGTTTCTTTACGCCCGGCACAAGGCCCGGAACGCAGCAGAACTGGCCGCAGCAGATTGCACCCAGTCCATGGAAGTTCTTTTCTCTCTGGGCGGGGAAGTTGTGCTTCTGCACGGAATCCTGCCCGGAATGCTGGGTTGGTCCGGTATCGGGCTGACCATGCTGGGACTAGTGCTATATATCCGGGTTCAGAATGTGCGCTAAGCGATAAGTTTTTCCGCGCTGATCATCTGCGCATAGAACATGCCAAGCGAAGCCATGAATCCGGCATGAACTTCTGCTGACCCCGCCTTCACCCCGTCAAATTCAAGGCTGGCCCCGCAGCATGCGTCATGCACAACCGTGCATTTGTAGCCCATATCCGCAGCCGCGCGGGTGGTGGCGTCCACACACATATTACTCATCATTCCGGTTATCACCAATTCATTTACTCCCAGTTTGTTTAGTTCATCCTCAAGAGCGGTTTCCCGGAAGCTGTTGGGGAAATTCTTGAGAACTACGGTTTCGTTCATAAGTGGCTTCACGCACGTGTGAATCTCAGCTCCTTCGGTTGCAGGCAGGAAGAAGAATGCTCCTTCTTTTACAGAAATATGCTGGATGTGGATTACCGGCTGTCCGGTTTTCCTGAAATGGTCAAGTACTCTTGCGGCCTTGGCTCCGGCCTGCTCGCTGTTGTCGAGGGGGAATTTTCCGCCGGGGAAATAGTCGTTTTGGATGTCGATGATGATAAGTGCTTTTTTGCTCATTTTATTCTCCTTGGTTAAATTTTTGGTTCGAGCTGATTTCATGCTGACAGAATCGTGATTATTTTTAAGTGGCGGTATTGACAATAAACATGCTTAAAGTGACAGTGTAGGCATTATGAATGTTGCAGTTCTTGCTTATGATGATTGTCTGGTCAGTGCAGTTTCCGGGGTGCTGGAGATTTTGAGTATCGCTAATTCCCTGCCACGCGAGTACGGTGGCAAAAATCAATTCAGCGGTTTGGAAATAGTCAGCCCACATGGGAAAGATGTAATCGGATATGTGGGAATATCTTTGTCGGTCAGCGTGGGGATCGCGGATGTTAAGCCCGATATACTGGTCATTCCACCTGTTTTTGGTGATATCGAGGTCTTGCTGGAAGACGTTCCGCTCATAGAGCGCATTACCGATCTTGGAAGGGGAGGCACTGTCTTAGCTTCAGCTTGTGCCGGATCATTTCTCATGGCCCGAGCAGGATTGCTGGACGGCAAGCCTGCCACAACTCATTGGAAGCTGGCCCCGGATTTTAAAGCCCGTTTTGAAAGGGTAGACTTGCAGCCCCGGCGTATGCTTATCGATGGGGGAAGCTATATTTGTGCCGGGGGGGCCATGGCTTGGCAGGATCTTGCCCTGCACATTGTGGCCCGCTTTATGGGTCGGGAAATTTCATCAGCCTGTGCAAAAATGCTGGTTATGGATTCCACCCGTGATGTACAGACTCCCTATTTTATGTTTGAGAGCAAGTCAGAAGAAAATGGTTTTGCAGACAAGGAAATTCTCAAGGTGCAGAAGTGGATGCAGGGAAATTATCAACTTACTGCATCAATTCAAGTCCTCTCTGAGAAAGCAGGGCTTGGTGAGAGAACATTCCTGCGTCGTTTCAAGCGTGCAACTGGCCTGACTCCCAATAATTATCTCCAGCAACTACGTGTTGAGGCTGCCCGTCATCTGCTTGAAGTCAGTTCCAAGGGGGTAGATGAGATTACCACTGCGGTCGGTTATGACAATCCTTCATCGTTCAGGAGGCTTTTTAAGCGGATGACCGGCTTGAATCCTCGCGAATATCGCAGTCGTTTCAGCAGAGTGGGGTAGTTGCAGTTTTTGGGTCAAACAATGAGTTATTGATTATCTCTTGAAAATGAAAACGAATTTCATTACCTGTCGTTAGCCTCGTGTAACTGTAACAAGTAAATAGGATCGACAGATGTTTAAAAAATTGCTCTCATTCTTTTTGGTTTTCAGTGTACTCGTTCCTGCTGCGGCTTCAGCCCATTCCTTGTATATTCAGGCTGGGCGGTATCATGTTGCTGAAGGTAAAAACTCTCCGCTCTTTTTCTGCTACGGACACCATGTCCCGGTTGATGATGCCGTGCGTATGAAAAAACTTAATCACATTACAGTGCAGAAACCTGATTCCAAGACCTATGGAATCAAACTGCGGGATGAAAAGTCCCTGCATTCCTACGTAATTGATTACGACATGCCCGGAACATTTGTTTTGACCGCTGCCACTAACCCTGGTCATTTTACAACATGGCTGGATGAGAAGGGCCGTAAACGTCATTCCATCAAGCCCATGAGCAGCGTGGCAGACCGGGCCTCGAAGATTGTATCCAGTCTGCGCAGCAGTCAGTGGACCAAAACTTACGTGGTCTGCGAAAATCCTTCCGCAGTGTTCCCGGCAGCTGTGGGCATGCCCATGGAGCTGGTCCCTGCAAAGGATGTGTCCATGCTCAAGAAAGGTGATCTGCTGGAGATGCAGGTCTACATGGACGGAAAACCCTATCATGGCGATGGCTATTGGGATGCAACCTATAATGGTTTTTCCACTCAGGCTGAGGATATGTATATCCAGCGTCAGGAGATTTCAGATGGCAAAATCAAGCTGACTATAGATGTGACCGGAAGATGGTTTGTCCGTTTCTTCACCAAGAAGAAGCCGGCAAAAGCAAGCCCAGATTTCTTACAGGAGAAGAAAACCGCAACTTTGGTTTTTGAAGTGCCTAACGAGCGTATACGGCCAAAACTTGATAGTCATTAAATAAGTGTCCCAGCGGCGGTCCCTTAATAAAAGTTTTAGGAGAGTCCAAAGAACCCTTTTTCAAAAGGGTTCTTTGGCCGCCGGAGGTTTCTTATTGTTTTTGGGGTTCACGGTTTCTGCGGGGGGTATCAAATTTCTTTTTCATGTACGGCTTGCCCTCGGTGGAGGAACCCAGTTCTTCGCGTTCCATATCAAGTTCGCGTTTCTTGGTGTAGAGGAAGCGGACCAGATCGTACTCAAATGGTGAACCGGTCTGGTAGTAACGGAAAGGTACATTGGCGCGCAGGCTCAGTCCGCGGACAGTGGATTCCCCGATACCGATGGCTGTCCGCCCTTCCTCTACTCCGGCAAGATCGTAGACCCAGTTCATTTCGTACCAGAGCAGGGCAAAATCACCCAGTGAACCTCCAGAGTCTCTCACGCTGGAAGGTCCGAGCAGGGGCAGGACTACGTAAGGTCCGGGCGGAACTCCCCAGACGCCGAGGGTGTCCGCAAATCCGGTTTCCATTCTTTTCAAATCCCACATGGTTGCTACGTCAAATAAACCCAGCAGTCCGACAGATGAGTTGATCATGAACCGGGAAAAGGCTCGTGCGGTCTTGTCTCCGTTGAATTGTAGAATTCCGTTGGTGAAAGACTTTACTTCATTCAGGTTGTTGACCGCATTGGTCACGCCCGTGCGTACCGGGGAAGGCAGGACCGTGGTATAAACATCCACTGCCGGAAGGTAGATAGCGCGGTCAAAGCGGGCGTTGAAAGAATAAATGTGGCGGTTCATGGAATCCCACGGGTCATAGACATCAAGAAAATCCAAATCTGCATTCTTTGTTTTGTGCTGTCCAGCTATGGGGGCATGGGAGACCGGGGCAATGAACCCTTGCGGTTTCAAGTTTAGTGACGGATCGTTTTTGCTGATGGTGGCGCACCCTTGCAGCAGGAGAAAGAGTAGAATGAAGCTGAATAATTTTCTCATTTGATCAGCTCCAGTGCTTTACGGGCATATGGTTCAAACATCATATTGCCGCAGTGGCCGCCTCGGGGAAAGAAAATGGCCCGCTGTCCAAAGGTTTTCCGCAGGAAATCCACATCCGCGCTGTTCAGAATTATATCGTCTTCATTTCCCAGCACGAAAATCTTATCCGATTTACTCAGGTATTCCTTGATACTTCCAAGATCGCAGTTTTGGACCAGTTCCCCTTTTGTGCTTCCCGGCTTGAGAAATTGCAGGTAGGGCAGCAGATATTCATCCACGTAATCTTCAAAGGTGATGGCCGCCGCCACCCGTGTATAGGGCATGAGGTTATCGCCTGTTCCGAGCTGTTTGTTTACCGGGACTACATACCCGGCGTTGAGGCAGACATCGGAACTGAAGATCATGCTTGACGATGACATTCTGAATGCTGCGGCTATGATCGCCCGCATGTCCATATCAGAAAAACCAGTATGCTGTGAAAGGGCGTAAAGAAAGTTATCATCAAGGTCGACAATGTCGGAATGAATATAAATCTCTGAGAAAGCTTCAATTAGATCGTCAATGACCTGCCGGGGCGTCTTGTCGCCGAGATTCTCCGGGCTGAGCCATGAATCAAAGCGCAATGCGGAAGTGTATAGACTTACCGGGGGATTGAGCATCAGTACCCGCCGGAAATGGAAGTCCTTGCGCTCTTCATCCAACTTGGCGAGGAATGCGGAGTGCATGGCGCCGAGGCTGTATCCGGTGATGCTGAAATTTCTGATTTCGTGGTCGTTTTGAAGGTCGGCTTTAATCCATTTCATGGCCCGGTATAAATCTTCAACATCGTGCGGGACGTAGCCTGGGGCACCATACTTGGAAAAACTGACTACGAAATTCATATGTGTCGGTGATGAAAGAGCGACTACGTGAAAGCCGGCTTCGTAGAAAAGTTGAGTCAGGAAACGCATTTTAGTGGAGTCATGCTCCGAGCCTGTTCCGGCAATGATGAACAGCAGGGGAGCTTCTTCATCCTGCATGGCCGTTGAATAGTAAAATTTTTCATTATACCAGAAGATATCTGGAATATTGCGGTCTTCAATGACTATTTCGCATTCATCCGGTTTGGTAGGCTCTTTTAATTTATACATCAATTCCGGCGGAGTGCCGAAGATAGTAGCCTTATAGGGATCGGCAATGGGAAATTGCACGGTTTCGGCTGATACAGGCCGGACCATGCATAGCAGCGGAAGCAGTAATGTTAAGCAGAATAATAAAATTCGTTTTTCCAGACCCATAAATGCTTTTTTCATGCTTTGTTTGTAGCAATAGTCATTGGTATTGTAAATTCGTGGTTGACAAAAAACTGTTTAGCTACTAAACACTGAGGCTGTGAAAACGATAGAAGAAATAATGCCTCATATGCGTGAGTTCGGCAGGGTGCTGGTCAAGTACAATATGGTCGAGCGGAAAATTTTTGATTTTGGCGTTGGTGTAAAGCTATACCCGTCAGAAATTCATACTCTTTCCGCGGTTGATCAGTTGGGGGGCTGTGGAGTTACCGAATTGGCTCGTGAGTCCGGAGTAACCAAGGGTGCTACGTCGCAACTGGTCAGTAAATTGGTAAAAAAAGGACTGTTGCTTAAAGAGTCTGACCCGGAGAACGGCTCAAAGGTGATTTTGCGGCTGACTGAACTGGGCAAAGAGGCCAGTGATAACCACTACAAATTTCATTTGGATCATGATCGGGAATTCATCAATTATATACGTTCCATGTCAGAGGAGGAGCTTGAAATGTTCGACGGTATCTGTGGTAAAATGAATGATTGGATGGACAGTTATTTGAAATAATTTTTTTAACCATAGTGTTTAGTTGCTAAACGCTTGCGGAGGATGAAATGAATTATCCCAAGCCTGAACAAGATTTTTCCCCGGTACATAATTTGATTATCCAGAGCGTTTCTTCACAGGTAGTGATGGAAGCGGTCAATTTCAAACTTTTTGATACTCTTGAATTGAAGCCTGCCAGTGTGAAGGGCTTGGCTGAATATTTTGAATTTGATGAATTGAAATTAGGATCTATGTTGGATCTGCTTGAATCTTGCGATCTGGTGCAGAATGAGCAGGGGCTTTACTCCAACACCCACCTTGCCACTGAATATCTGGTTAGCACTTCTCCTTTGTATCAGGGCTTGGCCATGGGTTTGACCATGGATTTTTGTTCTGAAGTAATCCGGGATATGGGCGAACTGCTTAAGGGTAAGAAAAGCCAACGGGATGACAGCGATAAAAAATGGGCCGCCACAGATGCTATGGAAGGGACGGCTCAGGAATCACTTAGCGGCGGACTGCACACGACTGTTGATGCCATATGCGAACTTCCCGGCTTCCATGATTTTAAACTTATGGGCGACCTTGGCGGTAATCACGGAAATTATACTATGTCTGTGCTTGCCCGAAATCCGCAACTGGAGGGAGTTGTTCTAGATTTGCCCCATGTGGCTCCTTTGGCCGAGCAGCGTTGTCGGGACAATGGGTTCGATAAGCGTGTGCGCGGTATGGCAGTTGATATGCGCGAAGAGGAACTTCCGCTACTTGATTTTGACCTTATCTTTGCTTCCCACGTGCTTTATGCCTGCCGAGGGAATCTGACCCCTGTGCTGAAAAAAATTGCAAAATCCATCAGGCCCGGCGGGTGGTTTTGCGCCAATCATTACGCCAAGACTGGCAGCCCCATGTCTACTCAGACCATAGCTTCGCTGGAAGTTATTACAACCTTTGCCGGATATTTTTCCCATTTTATTGAACCGGATGTTCTTGAGAAGGAGTTGGCGGAGTGCGGATTTGGAAATTTTCACAGGACGTGGAGTGATTCAAATAAGGGTATACTGCTGGTTTCTGCCCAGAAGATTGGATAGCAGTTAAAATAAAACAGGTCCGGTCACGAAATAGGGGCCGGACCTGCTTAATAAGGCATTAAAAAATATTCAGCTTACTCTTCCAAATCAACCAGCATACGCGGCTCGGGCAGGTATTCGATAAGCCACTTGGTCCATTGTTCCGGTTTGATCAGTTCCAGAATTTTCTGGGCAATTTCATGGCCCTCAAAAGGTTCCTTGTAGTCGTCCAGAACTACCGCTCCTTTGAAGGTCGGGCAGAATTCTCCTTTCTTGTATGTTTCTATACTGAAATCAAACATGTCGATAAGAAAGCCATCCAGATTGCCTTTTGCCACCCAGTCAAAAATTATCTCATAGCCCGGTTTGCTGTGGCGGGAAAAACCGTAGACCTCAGCAACTTTTTCTACATCTCTGTCCTCATCACCCATGTGGAAATTTTCAGCAGTTACTTCCACATAGGGTTCAAGGCTGATCATTTCTTGCGCAAGGTCCTGAAATTGCTTTAAAGTAAGAACCTTATTCATCGATGGCCCTTTTAATATATTCTGATGCATCAAGCAGGTCGTCAGCGATGTAGGCAGCCTTGCCGATGCAATCCGGCTCTTCTTTCAGCCCCTTCCCGGTACGGACCAGAATTGAGCGGGCCTTGCGGGCCATGCCCAGCTCCACATCACAAATTTTATCACCAATGACAAAACAGTCTTCTGGATTCATACCGAACTCGGAAATAGCTTGATCAAACATGCCGGGCGCGGGTTTACGGCAATCGCATTTCTGGTCCGGTGCATGCGGACAATGGTATACGGCCTTGAATTCAATGCCGTCTCCGGCCAGAAGTTGAGCCATGCGGGTATTCACTGCTTCCATGTCCGAAGTGGTGTAATATCCCCGGCCAATTCCGGACTGGTTTGTTACCACGATCAGTCCGTATCCTGCATCCTGCATGGCTTTTAGTCCCTGTCCGGCGTTAGGGCATAATTCAACGCCTTCCGGGTCGCATAGGTAATGCTTGTCCTCAATAATAGTCCCGTCACGGTCCAGCAAAATATACTTCATGCTTAGTCTCATTAAAAAAAGGGAGGACTGAAAAACAGTCCCCCCTGATATTTTCTATACGGATTAGTATTGCTAGTTGCGAAGCCTGTTAAAAAAATATGGGAGAGTCCGGAGAACTCTTTATCCCATCTTTTTCTGGGCGAATTTAAGCATCTTTTCAGCTTCAGCAAAGTTGGGGTTGATGGCAAGGGCTTTTTGGGCGGCTTTGGCCATGCGGTCCCATTTTTTCCAGTCGTAGTAAAGACGACCGGTATTGAAATAAAGATACTCGTCTTTGTTGTTTATTTTAAGAGCCCTGAGGTAGTACTTTTCAGCAGCCTCAAAGTCCTTCATCTTGCGCAGTACGATCCCGATACGGTTATATAGAAATATCGCATTAGGGTCGTTTTTCAGCGCATCTTCCAGATACTCAAGAGCTTCATTGTAAAGTCCGGATTTAATGAACTTGTCGGCAATTTCAGCACGAAGTTCAGTGTCATCCTTAAATTCTTTGATCAGAGCATTAAAAAGTTTCTGCGCTTCAGAAACATTATTCTCTTCAATGAGTGCCTGACCTTTTTCCAGCTGCTCTCTTTTGCGCTTTTCCATTGCTTCAAGAAGCTGTTGAGCCCCGGCACTTACGTTCTTCTGCAATTCCTGCAAAATTTCCCGCAAGGTTTCAAGCAGGGCTTTTTCTTCGCCGGGAGCATAATTGATGATGAGCGGATAGTCTTCCCGGAGCTTTTTATCGCTGTTGAGAATATGGACAGTGCTGTCTAGCAGCTCCTGAAATTCCTCTCGCTCAGCTTTCATCAAAGAGCCCTTAAGCATGGCAAGCACAGCGTCATAGGCAGACTGAACTGCTGCCATGGCTTTCTGCTGCTTGAGCAGGGAAGGGACGCTGGCCAGTTTTTTTCTGGCATTGGTAAGTTCACCGGACATATTTGTCTCCGACGTAGTTATAAGCGCAGTTTATTTTCCGGTAGCTTCTTTTACCAGATCACGGAATCTGGCGAAGAAGTAGCAGCTGTCATGCGGACCGGGAGCTGCTTCAGGGTGAAACTGGATGGCGATGACCGGTTTGGTTTTGTGAGCAAATCCTTCCAGAGTTTCGTCATTCAGGTTCTTGTGAGTAATCTTAAGATCGGAACAGTCGGAAATGTCAACGCAAAACCCATGGTTTTGCGAAGAAATCTCAATTTTTTTGCTTTCCATGTCCATAACAGGGTGGTTGCAGCCGTGATGGCCGAACTTCAGCTTAAATGCTTTACCGCCGAGAGCCTGTCCCAGAATCTGGTGTCCGAGGCAGATTCCGGCCACGGGCAGATCTTCGCAATAGGATTTTGCGTTTTGTACTGCCTGATCAAGAACCGCCGGATCACCGGGGCCGTTGGAAAGGAAAATCGCGTCAGGCTCGAGGGCTCTGACCTGTTCTTCGCTGTAGTGGGAAGGAACGGAAAGGACTTCGAAGCCCTGTTCATCAAGCAGGCGCAGGATGTTCCATTTCACACCGTAATCAATAAGCACTAGGCGGGGGCCTTTGCCGCTCCATTTGTAACCGGAGGAAACGTCAACCGGAACAGGCTTGTTGTCCTGCCATGCATAGCAGCTTTCGGAAGTTACGGTGTCAGCAAGGTTCTGGCCTTCCATGGTGGGTAGCTGTTTAGCTTTTGCCGCCAGTTTTGCCGGATCGAGTTCCTTGGTTGAAATAATGCCGCGCATGGCTCCGTTGATGCGCAGATGGCGGGTCAGGGCGCGGGTATCGATACCTTCGATGCCCATGACTCCGGCTTCTTTCAGGTATTCGGGCAGAGACATAATCGACTGCCAGTTGGAAGGATGCTTACAGCATTCCTTGACGATAAATGCGGCAACGTGGATTTTTGCTGATTCGATATCTTTTTCGGTGATGCCGTAGTTGCCGATAAGCGGGTAGGTCATGCAGACCATCTGTCCGGTGTAGGAGGGGTCGGTTAGGACTTCCTGATATCCGGTCATGCCGGTATTGAAGATAGCTTCGCCGCCGGATTCACCGGGGCCGGTAAAGGAAGTTCCTTCGAACCAGGTGCCGTCTTCAAGTGCCAGTATGGCTTTCATATTTTCTCCCTCTCAAGAATCTTAATGGCTGTATCCAAGTCTTCTGGACGGTCCACTCCGTGGCAGGAGTGTTCGGTGATGGTGACATGGATGGGTATTCCGTTTTCCAGCAGTCGGAGCTGTTCCAGCCGCTCTCTTTTTTCAAGAGGCGAAACGTCCGTGCCGGCAAAGGTTTCAAGGGTTTCCATGCGGAAACCGTAAAGGCCGATATGTAGAAGGTAATCCCCGTCACCCTGATGGGAAAATGGAATGGGTGAGCGGGAAAAGTATAACGCCCGGCCATCTTTTGCAAGTGCTACTTTCACCCGGTCCGGACTTTGGGCTTCATCCGCACTGATGGGAGAGGCCAGTGTTGTGACTCTGACCCCGTCTTTGGAAAAGGGTGAAACCAGTTCCGAAATCATTTCCGGGGCCAGACAGGGTTCGTCGCCCTGAATATTGACCACCACGGAATCGGCAGGCAGTTCCATTTTGCGGGCCGCTTCCAGTACTCGCTCAGTGCCTGTGCTGTGGTCTGAACGGGTCATTATTGCCGGGACGCCGTGTTTTTTTGCTGCTTCCAGAATTATTTCACTGTCTGTAGCCAGCACAACCTTGTCCATCTCCGGGCATTTTGATGCCCGGTTCCAGACATGCCAGAACATAGGCTTGCCGCAGATGTCTGCCAGCGGTTTGCCGGGAAAGCGGCTCGAATCATACCGAGCCGGAATAATACCATAACAACCGTAAGTTATACTCATTTAGACTAAATATTCCTTTTAATAGCTTCGCACACGGCCTCGGTTCCGCCGCGCATGTCTGCGAGATATTTTTCAAAATCTTTTTTTACTTTTTCGGGCTTGAAGGCTTTCTTGCTGATATCGAGAAGACCTTTAAGCACACCTTCCCAGTCCTGTTCCTGACGGGCCAGTTTCTTTTCAAAAATTTCTTCGCCAACCCATGTGAAGTTGGACCAGTAGGGGCCGATCACCGGGGTGACTCCGTACGAAAGCGGCTCAAGGAAATTCTGTCCTCCCACCGGGGCCAGCGAACCTCCGATAAAGGCCGCGCGGGCGAGTGAGAATGCGGACTGCATTTCACCGAATACATCCCATAGTACCACATGTCCGAAGGGAGCGGTGGATTCAATTTCAGAGCGTAAAACCCAAGGCAGGCCTGCATCTTCGAGCATTTTTTTCCATGCTTCAATGCGATGCATGTGGCGCGGAAAAAGGCCGATTACGGTTTTGGGACGTTCTTTTTTCAAGCCCTGAACCAGCTTGAGTACCTGCGACTCCTCTTCTTTGCGTACTGAGCCGAGGATAATGAACGGGGTCTTGGGACGAAAGACAGAAGAGAGCGGGTTGGCAGTGTAGGGTACTGCTGCGGCTGTCCCGGTGCTGTCAAATTTGACATTGGGCATGGTCGAGACTTTTTCAATTTCAAAAAGGGTCTTGAAACGGGTGGCATCATCTTCGGAGATGGCGAGGATCTCTTCTGGGGCCACGGAACGGAAAAATTCAGGCAGGGCCATGTATCCGGCGAGGCTCTTAGTGGTCATGCGACCGTTGATAATGATCACTTTTACGCCGAGCTCTTTGCAGGCGGAAAGGAAACCGGGCCAGATTTCAGTCTCAATGAGCACCACCAGCTTCGGGCAGACAGCTTCAAGGGCCTTTCGGGCTATTTCAGGGCTGTCAAACGGGAAATACGTTGCAGATGCGGAAACATTGCGCGGGTTGGGACTCAATCTGTAGGCTGTTCTTTCAAGTTCGGAAAGTCCCTGCTCGGTATTGGTGGTCAGCAGGAATTTTGTGGGGCTGCTCATGGAAATGTTTTCCATGATCCGGGAAGCTATTTTAGATTCTCCGGCTGAGGCGGCCTGAATCCAGACATCCGCACGCGGTGGCAGGCTGTGTTTGAGGGTTCTGCGGTCGAATCCTTCCCTTAACCTGTCATTCTTCTTGAGAAAAGGGATGGCGGCTTTCCAGCCGAGGCCGTAGAGAAATGATGCAGCTTTGAGTTTGAGCGATACTGACATGTGTTGATCCTGACGTTTCCGTTTGAAAAAGTTACTTCCGCTTGCGCTGTCCCAGTTCAATGAGTTTCGCAATTAACTCATTGAATGAATAGCCCGCTTCCTTCGCAGCCTGCGGGACCAGACTAGTAGGAGTCATGCCGGGGAGTGTATTCACTTCCAGCAGGTAGGGGACTCCTTCAGAAATTATAAAATCAGCCCTGCTGTAATCGCTAAGGCCCAACAATTGGTGGGCTTTGACAGTGATCTGCTGAATCTGTTCAGACAGAACCGGGTCGATGGGCGCGGGGCATATTTCTTCCGCCCCGTCAAGGGCGTATTTGCTGTGGTAATCAAAGAATTCAGCGTTATCCGGGGGATTGATCAGAATCAGCGGCAGCGGTTCTCCATCCAGTATTGCGCAGGTCACCTCGATTCCCTTGGTGTATTCTTCCACGAGGGCACTGTCTCCCAGACTGAAAACAGTCTCAATGCCTTTTTCCAGCTCTTCTCTGGTCCGGGCAAAGGTCATCCCAAGGCTGGAACCGCCTGAATTGGGCTTGATAAAGACCGGAGGCTCCAATTCTTCGAGTCCTTTGCAGCCGTCAGCTGCGCAGACCAATTCCCAGCGCGGGGTAATGATGGAGTTCTGGTCAAAGACTGTTTTGGTTGCGGCTTTGTTCAGAGTCAGGAAAGAGCTTTCAGGTTCTGCTCCCTGATAAGGGCAGTTGACTTGGTTTAGCATAGCCTGAATAAGGCCGTCTTCCCCCGGAGAACCGTGGAGGTTGATAAAGGCAAAATCCGCATGTTCAGCAAGCGTGAGGATATTTTTAAAATCTTTTGCCGGGTCAAGGAATTCAACATCGTGCCCAAGTTCAAGAAGAGCTTGCTCAATGCCTTTTGCACCGCTAAGGGATACTTCCCTTTCCTCAGACCAGCCGCCCGCAATCAAGAGAACATGCATTCAGATCTACTCCGATAAGTTTGCCGAGCCGTTCCTCAAGATGAAGGGCCTGCTCGAAAGTTTTGTGAATTCTTTGTTTGATTTTGTCGGTCTTGCCGTAGCGGACCTTCAAATCATTGAATCTTTTTTCAAGTGAAGTCAGTGTGTCGTGCATTACACGTTTATCAGCGTAACTGACGACAAGCGGAAGGAAATATTTGTCGGCTTCCGGCTCAAAAGGCCAGAAGACGTGGTGAAGTACGCCCATGGAGATTGCCGGATTTCCGGTCAGTCGCATAACCCATGCTGCTCCGAGCTGGCTGTGGTTGCCCCCGTGATAAATGCAGTAGCTTTTGGCTATATCGTGTAGCAGGGCGGAAGCCTGAATTGTCGGTATGTCAACATTGATTCCCGACTCTACAGCCAGAGTAGAGACTTGAATAGCCACTTCGGCCACAAGCATGCTGTGGGATTTGATGTTGTCGAGCATGCGGTAGTCATCCCACCATGCGATGCATTGCCGGGCGGAAGGGATTGCCCAGGAAGGATCTATTTCCACCGGCGGGGGCGGAATCAGGGCAGACTCCATTGGCGGATATTTGAGAGTCGGTTTGTCCGGGGATTTTATCAAGTTGATTTTATTCATAGAAAATCGTCGTAACCATTTATGGGCTGAAACTTCCCCTTGTTACCATTTTGCGCGCGAAAAGGCAAAGCCCCGGAAACAACATTTCCGGGGCTTTGCCTTTTCGAAATATGAACTTTTTTGTTCAATGAAAATCGTTTTGAGTTGTAAATTTTTATTCCGGCACATCTTCCTGAAGGAGCGGGTCGGAAAGGAGTTCCATTATTCGGGCCATGTTGAAATCGTGTGCACCGTCGATGGCACCTTCCTGAGCACTGGCTTCCACGGTCTGTTCCAGCAACTGGTCAGGATCTTCTTGTGCTGATTTAAGGCCGGAGCGGATATTTCCGGAAACGGAGTCAAGTTTTTGCTCACGGGTAACTGTAGCCGGGGCGACCTGACCGGGGTGTTCGTTTCTGATAGGCGTATTTGCTGATTTGTTAACAAAACTGATTTCCATTTTATTTCCTCCTGATTTTATGGAGAAATATTAAGCATGAACTATTCCTACGGATAAAAAGTAAGGTATTATAAGCTGTTAGTTGCGTAAGGGGGGACAAAAATTCCGTTTTGGACCGTTAGGCCAGAAAAAGAAGTGTAAAGATTTTCCTCTTTTTGCTTAAGAAGGAATTAATTTTGAAAAAGAAATTGTGCCTGATGGAGTCGTTTTAAGCTTCCGTTTGGACATTTTTGTGTGAAATATGCAAACTCGCACAATATTTTTCTTGAATTTTTCTTGCCAAGGTTTTAATTGGCTCTTTGGGTGAGTGAGAAATTTTCCTCGGAATTGGATTTCGGGAAATTCACGATATCCTGTTGTTAAAGTGCCAGGTGCACTTTTACGATTAATTTTTTTAGGAGGTTTTACATGGCAATCGTTGAATTCATGGGAAAAAGCTTTGACGTAGACGAAGACGGCTTCCTGCTCAAGTTTGAAGACTGGTGCCCCGAGTGGGTTGACTTCTGTAAAGAAGGCGAAGGCATCAAAGAACTGAACGAAGAGCACCAGAAAGTTATCGACTTCTTGCAGGACTACTACAAGAAGAACGGTATCGCACCTATGGTCCGTATCCTTTCCAAGGTTACCGGATTCAAACTCAAGCACATTTATGAGCTGTTCCCCTCCGGTCCCGGTAAGGGAGCTTGTAAAATGGCTGGTCTGCCCAAGCCTACCGGCTGCGTATAGTTTTATAAGTTAATCAGTTTGTGAATTGTGGAGCAGTCACGTTGGCTGTTTCACAGCGAGTCCAAAGTCAGAAAAACCCCGGGGATCGGCTCCGGGGTTTTTTTTGGTTAATTTTCGATAGTTTTTTTAAAGTGTATTTGCTGCGGCCAGAATAATTGCCTATGATGGGAGTATAGGAGATTTTTTGGTGGCAAATAAAGAGAACAGTGACAAATATGAACTTTTCAAGGATGTGATGGAGCATCGGCTGCTACAGGCCGATATTCGTCAGGTGTTGAATCAACTGTCCTTGGAAGATCGTGATTTTTTTGTCGAGACGCTGACAGGCACTTTCGACAAGTTGAATGCTGTTCTGGAAGTCACACATCAGGTGTCGGATATCCTGACGCTTGATATTCTGTTCACCCGCCTTGTGGAACTGACCACCGAGGCGTTACGCGCGGACAGGGGGACGATTTTTCTCAATGATCCCGAGACGGACGAATTGTTCTCGCGCGTGGCCATGGGGGAATTAATTCAGGAAATCCGGTTTCCCAACCACTTGGGAATAGCAGGTTCGGTTTTTACTTCCGGTGAGTCGATCATCATTGATGACGCCTACGCCGATCCCAGATTCAATCCGGAAGTGGACAAAAAAACCGGCTATCGCACCCGCAATATTGTCACCGCTCCCATACGGGGGAAGGATGGCATTGCCGTGGGTGTGGTCCAGTTGCTCAACAAGCATGAAAACAATTTTTCCGAACATGACCTTTCCCTGCTGGAAGCCATGGCCGCTCAGGCCGCCTCGGCACTGATCAACGCCCAATTGTTCGAGCAGGTCACCCGTGCCCGTAAGGAAGAGACGCAACTCCTTGAGGTTACCAAGGCCATCTCCAAGGAAATCCATCTCAAGCCTCTCATTAACAGGATCATGTCCACCACTTCCATGCTTCTGGATGCCGACCGCAGCACTTTGTTTTTGAACGATGAAAAAACAAAAGAATTGTGGTCCATGGTTGCTCAGGGAATGGAGACAAAGGAAATCCGTTTTCCCAACCATCTTGGCATAGCCGGATCGGTGTTTACGTCCGGAAGTACTGTCAATATTCCGGACGCGTATGCAGATTCCCGGTTTAACCCCGAGGTGGACAAGAAGACCGGATACAGGACCAATACCATTTTGTGCATGCCGGTGAAGAACAAGTCCGGCAAGATCATCGGCGTGGTCCAGTCTTTGAACAAGAAGGGCGGTCCGTTCACCGGCGTCGATGAAAAACGGCTTAATGCTTTTTCTGCTCAGGCTTCCATTGCGATCGAGAATGCAACGCTTTTTGAAGAAGTCCTGACTATGAAAAATTACAATGAGTCCATGCTTGAATCCATGGCCAACGGCGTGGTCACGTTCAACGAGGACGGGATTGCCCAAAAATGCAATTTGTCTGCGGAGCGTATTCTGGAAATGCGCGAAATGGATATTCTTGCCAAGAAGGCGGACGAGCTCTTTGTGGATGATAATGAATGGATTGCGAACGCTGTTCACAAGACGGTTACCGACAATACGACCGAGTTGGTCATGGATGCTGAACTGTCCACCCTCGGTAAGGCCAAGTCCGTGAATGTATCGAGCAAGCCTCTGGTTAATTCCAAGGGTGTGAACCTCGGCGTACTGCTCGTCCTCGAGGATTTTTCGAGCGAAAAACGACTCAAGGGTACTCTGGCCCGGTATATGACCAAGGAAGTGGCTGACCAGCTTATGGACAATGAGGCCATGCTCGGCGGGCAGCTCAAGGAGGCCACTGTCTTTTTTTCCGACATCCGCAGTTTTACCACCCTGTCCGAGTCCTTGGGGGCACAGGAAACAGTCTCCATGCTCAACGACTATTTTACCGATATGGTGGAAATCCTTTTCGAACGAGGGGGGATACTGGACAAATACATCGGCGACGCAATTATGGCCGTGTTCGGCACACCATTTGCGACGGATCGCGACGCTGATCAAGCTGTTTTGTCAGCCATTGAGATGATGCGTTCCCTGCGCGATTTTAATGAACGCCGGTTCAAGGAGGGGCACGATCCTATCGATATCGGAATAGGTCTGAATACCGCCCCGGTGGTTGTAGGCAACATCGGGTCCCTCAAGCGCATGGACTACACCGTGATCGGTGACGGGGTGAACTTGGCGGCCCGATTGGAGGGGGCTAACAAGATGTATGGTTCCCACATCCTGATCAGCGAGTTCACGGTGGCGGCTCTCAAAGACGACTATCTCCTGCGGGAAGCAGATCTTATTCAGGTCAAGGGCAAAACCGAGCCTGTGGCCATTTATGAAGTGCTTGACCATGCCAGGGAGGAGCACCACCCACTCCTCCGGGAGGTGGTCCGTACCTTTGTTCATGCTCTGGAAGTTTATCGCAACCGGGAGTTCAAAGCCGCGCGGAAGCTTTTTAAGGAATGTTTAAAGCTTTTGCCCGGTGACAAGATGAGCGCAATGTACATTGATCGATGCGACCACTTCCTCTGCTCCCCGCCACCAGCCGATTGGGACGGCGTTTGGGTCATGCTGAGCAAGTAGATAGCAATTTGACTTCTGTAAAGAAGGCGAAGGCATCAAAGAACTGAACGAAGAGCACCAGAAAGTTATCGACTTCTTGCAGGACTACTACAAGAAGAACGGTATCGCACCTATGGTCCGTATCCTTTCCAAGGTTACCGGATTCAAACTCAAGCGCATTTATGAGCTGTTCCCCTCCGGTCCCGGTAAGGGAGCTTGTAAAATGGCTGGTCTGCCTAAGCCTACCGGCTGCGTATAGTTTTTAAGTTAATCAGTTTGTGAATTGTGAAGCAGTCACGTTGGCTGTTTCACAGCGAGTCCAAAGTCAGAAAAACCCCGGGGATCGGCTCTGGGGTTCTTTGTGCATTCCAGTGTTTTGTGCTTTGCTTAGTCTATCCGACTGGCTGCGTATTTGTCCTTTATGTAGTATCTGTCATTTATACTTCGGCAGATAACTCCTGCAGCATGTTTATCATTAAATTCTAATGTAAATTTTGCAAAGCCGGGATTTGATATGAATTCGTTTTTTCTAATAGGTGTTATAGTGCATTCGTGGCGGTCGGATATAAATTCCTCTTTCATCAGATTAGGAAGTCTAGTGGTACACTCAGCTTTATGAGCATCTCCATGTCCCCAGTCTATAAGCACGTTATAGGCTGTCCATCTTCCGTTCCATGCCTTACTGGTTACGGTAACAGTGCAATAGTAATGGTGGTATCCCCCGACGCTATCGAATTTGCCGAATCCTTCGTAGCGGTGGGTTTGGGCATTTGCCGATGATGCCATTGTCGTTGCCAGAAGAATTAAAAGATACACAGGAATGAATTTCATAAAAGTACCTCCGTTAATGCCGTTTATCGCACGATCTTATCAATCTGTCGATTCAAAGGCAGAAAATCCGTGAATGTATACCAAGGGTCTTCAAGAATTACGGCATTCTCTATTTTCTCTTCCACATCACCTTGCTGATACTTATCCATGATGAGTACAGTGTCCGCTCTCTTGTCAAAGGCGGTAAAAAAATCTTTCTGCGCCTGAGTAAGTCCACCATAATTTGTAGAACTGAATAACTTCTTAGTCAGGGCAGGATCAACTTTCCCGGCATAGCCGATGGAAATTTTTTGTGCAGGGGATATCAGTTTGTTGCAGATACGCACTGCCGTGTATCCGGGCTGGGAGGCCAGACCGCTTTTGCCTGAATCGGGCGGGACGAGAAAAGTGCGGCAGTAATAGCTTTCACCTGCTATTTTTCGCGTATAAATGCCTGTATTGGGTAACTTGTCGCCCGGAACCTGTTTGGGGCGTACAGTCCAGCCCTGTCGCATGTTGATGATCTCCACCCATGCTCCGTTATTGCCTTCCCGGTCAGAGTAAAAATAAGTGTGTACGCTGGCTTTGCTCTTGTTCTCTTTGTACTCACCCTGATATTCCAGACCGTTGAATTGTATGGTCAAGGCCGGTGATTTGGTGGAATAGAAACCATGCTTGCCGGGAACTTTCTGGGCCACGCATCCGCAAAGGATGAGATTTGCCAGCAAAATGAATATCAGGAAAAGTTTTTTCATAGTGATAATCCGGTGACTTTCTTTCAGGTTATGGTTCTACAAGGTTTTTAAATCCTGCAAAATCGTTTCTGCTGTCCGTGCAGCCACACCCGGTTCTCCTATCATTTCACGCAATTCTTTTAATTCAGATCTTACTTTTTCCGCTGATTCAGGGAAGCCCACCCACTGGCGGATTTGTTTGTAGAAGTTATCCGCAGTTGCATTTTCCAGCAGGTATTCCGGCAGGATCAGCTTATCCGGGATGATGTTGGCGAGGCTGACATATTTAATTTTGATAATTTTTTTAGCCAGAAAGCCACTCAGGGCGGACATCTTGTAGGCCACCAGCGTAGGGGTTCCGATGAGAGCGCATTCCAGAGTTGCGGTACCGGAAGCAGCCATTATCACATTGGAATTGCGCATGAGCCGATATCTGTTCTCCGGCTGATTGATGGTCACCGGGATATGATCCGGCCAGAAATGGCGCAACTTTTCCTCTTTTACACCCGGCGCGCGGGCAATGGAAAATTTCAGTTCCGGGAAATCTTTTGAGAGCCTTTCCGCTGCCATGGCGAATTCCGGCAGCAGTGATGATATTTCCTTGCTCCGGCTGCCCGGCAGGATGCCCACAAGATTCGGGTCCGGGGCGATGGCATCCAGTTCATCAAGGGGCATGAGATCCAGCAGGGGATGGCCCACGTACTGGGCATCAACCCCGCGATCTTTAAAGAATTGTTGCTCAAAGGGCAGGATGCACAGAATCTTACGCACGTGTTTTTGCAGGAATTTTGCGCGGCCCTGACGCCATGCCCAGATTTGCGGGGTGATGTAATAGTAGACAGGAATATCCAGTTTGCGGGCAATTTTGACCAGTCGGAAATTGAAGTCCGGGCAGTCGATGAGAATGATTGCCTTGGGACGTTCTGCTTTAAGGATATCCTCAATCTGCCCGAAAAGTTTCAGCAGCCGGGGCAATTTGGGCAGGACTTCGGTCAGCCCTACCAGTGAAATGAGCTGCATGGGGTAGCGGATGTCGCAGCCCGCATTTTCCATATCGGAACCGCCCATGCCCATAACTTTCAGGCCGGGGTCGCGCTCCATGAGTTCTTTTGCCAGCCGTGCTCCGTGCATGTCGCCGGAAGCTTCGCCTGCGTTGATCCAGATGCTGTTATTTTTAACGCTCATTTTTAGTTCTCATAATAGTGGTTTAAAGCAGGACAATACGTTTGCATTCTTGAAAAAGCAACGCTTGAGGCGGTCGCGAAAGTCTGCTGAAATTTGTTTACGAATTTAAGCGTTATAAAGGGAACTGCTTGCAATGATGGATTAAATAGTGTTAAGTCCCAACATGGTTGTGAGGTAGTTTTTAGAATTTCATTTTATTAAGGAGTGTTAGATGGCTCAAAAGAACGTAAAAAATATGATGGGCGTTCTGTCCGGGGTTTTTGCTCATACAGGTCACCTTTCTAAAGAAGAAGCCATGAAAATGGCTGGCATGGACGAAGCTGAGTTCAAGACAGTTTACGAAAAAGCAGCAAATGTTGTTAAAAAGCTGGAAAGCTACGACAGTGCAGCTGAAAAATATGACAACTTTTCAGAACACCTCTGGGAAGAACTTCAGGAATACGTTAAGAAGTTCGGTCCTTTCGGTGTGTAATTAAATTTCCGTTTTTACGGTATAAAGGGGAGATCTTCTGATCTTCCCTTTTTTTATATCAGATACCAGTTCCAGAACGGATCAGCGTAAAGAATAGTCAGCATGGACCCCAGCGCAAGGAACGGTCCAAAGGGAATCATTGAGCCGTATTCCTGATCTTTATCAACCACCATCATGATCAGTCCGGCTACAAGTCCAGTGAATGCTGAAACCGTGATCACCAGCGGCAGGTTCTGCGGCCCGGCCAATGCTCCGATCATGAACATGATCTTAACATCTCCCAGTCCAAGTCCTTCAGTTCCTTTCAATCCCCGGTAGAGCAGGCGCAACGACCAGAATAATCCCCCGCCGATGCCTGCTCCGAGCAGCGCGCCTTCCCAGCCTACGGGAGTGAACATGGCTGCGCAGGGAATAGCAATCACTGAGCCGGGTATGGTGATGATGTCCGGCAGAATGAAGGTTTGCAGATCTATGAATGAAGCCACAATCATCAGTCCGCCGAAAAACATGTATACCAGCCACTGTGCGGAGGGTCCGAATGTGAGCATTAGCAGTACTGCCCATGCAACCGACACCAGTTCGATCACAGAGTATATGGGGCTGATTTTTTGTTTGCAGGCGGAGCATTTGCCGCGCAGCAGCAGGTAGCTGATTAGAGGGATATTTTCATACCAGCGGATAGTGTGTCCGCAATCAGGGCAGGTTGAACGGCGCGGATTGATCAATGTCTGACCGTTGATGTAACGGGATACTGCGCAGCCGTAGAAGCTGCCCAGAATTGCCCCGATTAAGGCTGCTGCCACGATCTGAAAAATATTTATGGAAATTAGATGCATGTTGACCTTGGATAACTTGAAGATTTAGGGTGTCTCTGCAAAGCAGTTGCGTCTGACTTATTAGTAAAAAAGTGGATACGACACTTAAGATAATTGAACAAGCTTTCTACGGAGACTCAAATGGGTGGCAAATATAGATTCATACCGGAACTCAGTGCACAGGAACTTGCAGATAAACAGCTGGAAGGATTGAAATGGACCGTAGCGCATACCGCCGTCAACAGCCCATTCTATCAGTCGCAGTATAAAGAGCAGGGAATTGAACCGGGCGATATCAAGTCTCTTGACGATTTACAGAAGCTTCCTTTCACCACTGCCGATCACCTTAAGGAAGGGTATCCGCTACCGCTGCTTTCCGTGCCCGAAGAGGATGTTGTGCGCATTCACGGTTCCAGCGGAACCACCGGGAAGCGCAAGATTTTATCTTACACCCGTAAGGACATCGAAACATGGAAAAACATGTTTGCCCGTTGCTACGAGCTTGCCGGGTTGACCACTCTTGACCGGGTACAGGTCTGTGTGGGGTATGGCCTGTGGACTGCCGGGGCTGGATTTCAGCTCGGTTCGGAACATTTCGGGGCCATGACTCTGCCTGTAGGGCCGGGGATGCTTGAAATTCAGCTCCAGATTCTGGAAGACCTCGGGGCTACCTGTCTTTGTTCCACCGCTTCCATGGCTCTTTTGCTTGGCGAGGAAGCACAGAAAGCGGGTATAGTGGAACGGCTTAAGCTTAAACGTTGTATTTTCGGCGGTGAAGCCTGTTCCAGCAAGATGCGCAAGCAGTTTGAGGAAGCCCTCGGGCTTGAATCTAGTCATGATATTTCGGGTATGACCGAACTTTACGGTCCCGGTGCGGGCATAGAATGTAATGCTCACGAGGGCATTCATTATTGGGGTGATGAATATATCGCAGAGATTATTGATCCGGTGACCCTTAAGCCTGTAGCTGACGGCGAAGTTGGCGAGCTTGTAGTTACCACCCTGAACAAGGAAGCCTCGCCGCTGGTTCGTTACCGCACTCGTGACCTTACCCGAATCATTCCCGGTGAGTGCTCCTGCGGTTGCGCCATGCCTCGTCACGATACAATTTCCGGCAGAAGTGACGATATGTTCATTTTTCGCGGGGTCAATATTTATCCCGGTCAGATTGCTTCTGTGCTGGAATCTTTCCCCGAAGCAAGCTCCGAGTACCAGATTTATCTTGAACGCCGCGCAGGTCTGGACCACATGTCCGTTAAGGTTGAGCGTAAGGCCGGAGTTTCCGAAGCCAACGACGCCAACCTCGCCAAGGCCATCTGTGATGAGATCAGGAAATTCATCCTCGTGCGAGCCAATGTTGAAATCCTCAAGCCCGGCCTGCTTCCAAGAAGCTTCGCCAAGACCAAGCGAGTTTTTGACGAAAGAGGTTAATTTATAGCTGCCTCCGGCGGCAAAAGGGGAAGGGGGAACTTTTGCTACCGCCAAAAAGTTCCCCCTTCTCCTTTTGAATCCCCAACCCCCTCAAAACGCGTTGGTTGGATTTGGCCATGTTTTATTTTAACCCCTCATATATCCTATCAAGATTTTCCGAATACAATCCCAGCAGTTTTTGTTCCGCAGATTGGCCTGTTGATTTCGATGTAAGCAACGTGCTTAGGACAATTGGCTGCGCTCCGTTCTCTATAATCGCTTCATATATTTTGCCTTGCGGCATACGGTTGCAGAGCACTGCTTTGATATCATTTTCGCGGATAGATTCTTTCAAGATCGCAATATCAGATTCATTCCAATCAATCTGCTGTTTCAGGAAACTATCCACCACCTCAATACCGAATTCTGAAATAAGATAATCGAAATCACTGGTTAGGCTGATAGCTTCCGTTGATTCAAGATCAATCAATTTGGATTCATATTTTGTGCGCAGTTTGAACAGATTTTGCTTCAGTGATTTCAGGTTGTTGTATATTTTTGGGGCATGATCCGGGTAAAGGGCTATGAGGTCTTTGGCTATGAAGTCCGCCATTTTGGTAAGATTTCCCGGTGATCGCCAGATGAAGGGAGATATTTGTCCACTCACTTTTTCCTTGATCAGTTTGACCCCGGCCTGAGTTTTGTCCACAGGTGCGGAACCGTCGATTTCGACGATGCGTACATTGGTCCGTCTGGCGTAGGGATACAGATCATCATGCTGCCAGACGGAGCGGATGGTCACGCATGCAGCTGCATTAGAAGCCTGTTCACTGAATTTGTTCACATTTTTTTTGAAGTACCGGGCGTGGGAATTCATGGAATATGTGGCAGGTACGGTCAGGATAGTTTTAATCCCGGTTCCTTTAGTCAAAGTTTGAGTGAGCAGTTTGGTGGCTTCAAGAGAAGTCAGTATTTGCATGCCTGAAGTTTGCGAATAGTTGGTTGATTGCTTGGCGCATCCCATGAGGCTGAGCAGCAGAATTAACGGTAGTATCTTTTTCATAACAGAATCCTATAAATTAAACCCCTTGCCCGAAAGGCAATAACAGGGATTATTAAGGGGCTTAGCTCCTTAAGCCGCCGGAGGCGAAATCTTTAAATTTAAAGCGCGATAGCGCATCCAAATTCCTAAATTGCTGCTTCCCGAAAAGCAGGGAGAACCGTGCGCAGCAGGGAAGTCAGTGCAAAAAATACCGCAGCAACAATAATGATTGCCCCGCCGGACGGCACGGGAATTTCATACTGCATGGGAATCAGCACACCCAGCAGGCAACTGAGGGTGGCAAAGATCATGCTGTAAAAGAAAAATCCGCGCATGGATTTACTGATGTTACGTGCTGCCGCAGCCGGGATGATGAACAATGCCTCCACCAACACTGCGCCGACAATTTTCAGTGCTGCCACGGTAATGACTGTGATAATGAGGATGAACATGTAATCCATCAGCTTCACATTGATGCCGCGAACATGGGCCAGACTGGGGTTGAAACTGGCCAGCAGGATTTTATTGAACATGGGCAGGCAGATAGCCACGCAGAGCGTGCAGATGATAGCCAGTACATTTATGTCGGTATTGTTCACAGTCAGGATGGAACCGAAAAGGATGTTGTCCAGTACGTGCATGTTGACTTTTCCGGTCACGTAGAGCAGCACGCAGGCACCCACCGCAAGGGATATGGAGAGGAATACCCCGATGACTGTATCCGAGGACATACGGGTTCGGTTGCGGGTGTAGTTCATGAGCAGTCCGAAAAGGATGCAGAAACCGAACAGGGATACGTAAGGCGCGGTGTAGGGTTCACCTAGTACGATCCCCAGAGCCACTCCGGTCAAGGCCGCCTGTCCCACTGCCTGTGAGAAAAAGGCCAGCCGCTTGGCAACCACCATGGTTCCGATGCCGCCGAGGATCGGTCCTGCCAGCAGAGAGCAGATCAAGGCGTTGATGACAAAAGCATATTGAAAATAGTCGGGCAGCGCACCGCTTTTACCCATTTCCATGAGCGGGGTTCTGATGAGGTCGTAGATGAATTCCATTATGCTGCCTGCCTTGCTGAGCTGAAGATGTTCAGGATGCGGTCTGCGCTGAGTTCTTCTGTGGGGCATCCTGAGAAAAGGATTTCGCGGTTGATGCAGGTCACGCAATCTCCGATTTCCTTCACCTCCATGAGGTCATGATGGATGATCAGGATGGTCACACCCTTTGCTTTCAGTTCTTTCAGGAGTCCACGCATGATGGCTGCTCCGGCCTTATCCAGACCGGTGGTGGGTTCATCAAGGATGAGCAGGGAAGGATCGGGGAGCAGGGCTTGGGCCAGTAGCACTCGTTGTCTTTCTCCGCCGGACAATTGCCCGAATATGCGATTTGCTTTTTTTGCCATATTGACGCGTTCTAAAGCTGTATAAATTGCATCCCGGTCCTTTGCGGACGGATTCATGAACGCGGGCCTGCTTTGAGAGGTCATGGACATGAAGTTTTCCACGGTGACCGGAAGGGTGGTGTCAAAGTTCAGGGTCTGGGGTACATAACCGATGGTTCGGTTTTTCTGCCAGTCGATTTTGATGTTTCCTGAATGGGGCATCTGACCCAGCAGGGAGCGCAGCAGGGAGGTCTTGCCCCCGCCGTTGGGGCCGATGATGCAGTGCAGGGCACCGGAATATATCTCAAAGTTCAGGTCCTTGAGAATATCCGTATTGCCCAAGGTCAGGCTTACATTTTCAAAGCTGATGGAAGGTCCGTATTTTGTTTCAGGCATGGTATTCATCTATTATCCTTCCTTGATCTGGTGAGCCTCAATGAGGGCGTCAGTCAGGGCTTTCATGTTTGCTTCGATTCCCCTTTCAAAGTCTTCAGGGGAATATGATCCGCCTGTTAGATGGGAAAGATGGCGGATACGAATTCCGGTTTCATCGTGGATGGTTTCCACGTATTTGTCCGGGAAGTGCATTTCAGTGAAGATCACATCAACATTGAGAGCCTTGATTTTCTTGATGGTCTTGGCCAGCTGGTTGGCGGTGGGCTTGAGGCCGTGGTTGGGTTCGATTACCGCAGTTACCTGAAGACCGAAATCCTGCAGCAGATAGTCATAACCGCCGTGGATAGTGGCACAGCGGAATTCCACATCAGGCAGATCGGCGAGACGCTGCATGTATTTAGCTTTGAGTTTGCGTAATTTTCGTACATATTTACGTGCATTTTTTTTGTATGATTTTGCATTCCTCGGGTCGATTTCAGCTAATCCGGCTGCAATAGTGTAAATCTGCTGGATTGAGGTGGTCACTGAAATAAAGGTATGCGGGTTAACGATTTTAAGATCGTCCATGTTTCCGGCTACGGGAATGAGTGAAACATCCTTGTTTGCGAAAATTACAGGTATTTTGTCCTTCATCTGGGCTGCTTCAAGGATTTCCATGGCAAATTCATCGTGACCTATGCCGTTGACCACCAGTGCATCCAGATTCATGACCCGTTTAATGTCTTCAGGCTGTGGGCGGTAGTTATGAGGGTTGAATCCTTCACCGATGAGCGGTTGCACGATGGCGCGGTCCTGAACAATGTTGGTCACGAAGCTGTAATAGGGATGTAGAGTGGTGCCGATGACCAGTTTTTGGGCTTGGGTCTGTGCGAGAGCCTGCGCTGAGATACAAATGACCAGCAGGGCAGCTAATAAAAATATTTTTATGCGTGACATGATTTATCCTTTTACTCTTTTAACTTCATCTTCACCGCTGTAGGCGATTACTTCCTTCCAGCCTGCGGAGATGAAACCCTGATCTGTGGCGACCTGCGGTGCAGCCTTGTCAGGGGCTGGGTGATACCAGATTTCATAAGGGGCATGCGTTGGTTCTGTGCGCGCATTCCCTTGTCTTTTTGCGTGGTCGTGAAGGAAAAGCAGAATGAAGGACCCCATCTTTTTGCCTTTCTCCGGATGTCCGGTGTAAAGGGCTATGTCCATGGACCCGGCTGGGCGTAGGGTCCGGTCCCAAGTGTACTTTCCGCTCTTCTTCCACGAAGCGTCCTTTGTGAAGGGAGGCATCAGTTCTTCCTCCAACTGCTTCACAGTCAACCATTCCTCTTCATCATCATGTATTCCATTGATTTCAACCGCCGCAGTATAAAGGCCGTTGAAAACTGCCAGTTCTTTGTCGTTCAGGTCACTGAATGCCCTGATTTGAAAATTTTCCAGTCCTGCCACTTCAGCCTGTTTCTGATTGATAAATATGAGTGTTGCGCATGTAACAGCCACAAGAATTGCCGCAAAAAGTACGTACATGGTTTCCCTGCCTTTGCCGGAAGGTGAGACCAGTTGCTGAGATGATTTATTCATATGATTTCCTGTTTTATGAGAGTGGGGATGAAAATCATTATCGCTAGAAGGGGGGGGCCGTCAAGAAAAGAGTTTTTGAAAGTCACGGACAAGTATTTTTGATGCCCGTAAAAGGAAACGCTAAACCCAGCTGAGATTCTACCTGCTGGGTTTAGCGTTCATCTGTAGATGAATTTACCGTGGAGTCTTAATTTAGTTTATTATTCGCGAGTATTGTCTCTATTGTTTTATCTAGAGCACTGTTAAATTCGTCAGGGCGAGCGAGCATAAGAAAGTGTGCTGCGCCCTTCAACGTTACTGCGTCGAAGGAACTCATATGCCTGCGGTTGGCTTCATAATTAATGGGCCATAATTCGCCACTTACGCAATAAACAGGCTGGCGTACTTCGTCAAAAATTGTAGCAGCCTCTCCTGTCACATATTGATCAAAGTATGCATGGTTGGCACTGAGTGCAACTTCTGGCGGGGCGGATGACATATCAGCTGTCACCCATTCACGGATGCGCTGTGAAGTAGAATTTGAAAACATTCTGTTCACCATCATGCGACTTCCGGAGGGGAAATCTTTATCCAGAGGGGCAAGGAATTCCTGTTTTCCTTTTTCATCGAGTGGATATTCGATGTTTTCAAACGTATCTATCCCCACCAGTGCGATGACTTTCTCCGGGATTATTTTCGCAGTTTGAGCAATAACTGGGCCTCCCATCGAATGGCCGATCAAGATTGCTTTTTCGCAATTGATAGCATTGATGACTGCCGCAACATCTTCACCGAATGACTCCATTGTATAGTTCGAACGTTTAGCAGAAGAGTGTCCATGTCCTGCGAGGTCAACGAGAACTATTTTGTATTTATTGGAGAAAAAGGGAACCTGCATCCTCCAGTATCTACTATCGCAACACCAGCCATGAACAAAGATGAGCGGTATTTTACCTTCACCGTATATTTCATAAGAAATTGTACTTCCATCTTTAGAGGTAGTTGTTAACGGTAAATCAATGTCTGCCTGAACATTTGCGGTGCTGATATTGAGCAGGAAGAGGAAAAATAAAATTACCGACAATAACTTGATGTACCAAGATAAGTGTTTGTTTTTCAGATGTTTTTTCTGTGATTTCATTATGGTTCTCGCTTGTGTGTAGCTGTGTGATTCTTTAAATTATAATCTTTTTATATTCATTCTTTTTGTGAGGGTCAAGAAGTCAGGGGCCTTACAGTAGATAAAAAAAAGCCGCCGGGTGAATCACCCGGCGGCTTTGAATAGACTTATTGAGGCAGGGACTACCTGCGGCGTCCGCCGCCTCCACGCCTGTCGTCACGACCGCCACCGCGTCTGTCGTCACGGCGACCGCCATCACGTCCACCTCTGGGACCACCGGGGCGTCCGCCACCCATCTTGAAAGAATCAAGATCGACTTCCTGACCAGCCTGCTCCATGAGCCATGCCTTACGGGAAAGACGGATACGTCCGTTAGGCTGTACTTCAACAACCTTGACGGTGATCTCCTGACCGAGCTGTACAACATCGGTAACTTCAGCGATGCGTTCAACGTCAATCTGGGAGATGTGCAGGAGGCCTTCGAGACCGGGCAGGATTTCAACAATCGCGCCGATTTCGAGAATCTTTTTAACAGTACCCACGTAGTTTTTGCCCAGCTCTGCGGTCTGGTCGTAGTACTGAACCATTTCCACAGTTTTCTTGAGGGACTCAAGGGTGGGTGCGAAGATGGAAACCTTACCGGAATCTTCGATATCGATGTCGGCTGCGGTTTCAGCAGTGATTGCTTTGATGTTTTTACCACCGGGTCCGATGAGATCACGGATTTTCTCGGGGTTGATCTGCAATACTTCCATCTGCGGAGCGTTAACGGAAAGTTCAGCTCTGGGTGCTTCAATGACTTTCTTCATATCATCAAGGATGATCTGACGGGCTTCTTTAGCCTGACCGAGTGCATTGCGCAGAACCTGAGCGGGGATACCGCTGATTTTGATATCCATCTGGATTGCGGTGATACCTTCTTCAGTACCGGCAACCTTGAAGTCCATATCGCCGAGAGCATCTTCGTCGCCGAGGATATCGGTGAGGACGTAGTATTCATCGCCTTCCTGGCAGAGACCCATGGCAATACCTGCAACAGGTGCGCTGATGGGTACACCGGCGTCCATGAGGGACAGGGTGGTGCCGCATACGGAAGCCATAGAGGAAGAACCGTTGGAGTCCATTACTTCGGAAACTACACGCATGGTGAAAGGGAACTTTTCAGCTGCGGGCAGTACCGGAGTAAGAGCACGTTCAGCCAGAGTTCCGTGGCCGATTTCACGACGGGAAGGAGCGCGCAGGAATCTTGCTTCACCAACGCAGTACGGAGGGAAGTTGTAGTGGAGCATGAAACGTTTGGTGTCTTCACCGATCAGGGTTTCAAAACGCTGCTCATCACGGGTGGAACCCAGTGTGCAGACAGCGAGAGCAGAAGTCTCACCGCGGCGGAACAGGGCGGAACCGTGGGTCATGGGCAGGCTGCCCACTTCCATGGAAAGATTACGTACAGTGGTCAGGTCACGACCGTCGATACGAATGCCGTTGTCCACAATGCGCTTACGCACGATTTTCTTTTCAAGGTCACCCATTACATCGCCGACAGCTTTAACTCTTGCAGGCTCTTCGGGGAATTTTTCCTCGACCAGTGCCTTGGCTTTAGCTTTAACCTGAGACTTGGCATCCCTGCGTTCCATCTTAGCGGGAATGGTCAGGGCTTTGTCGAGGTCGTCAGCAAAGTTTTCAGTAACGAGGGTGATAACTTCCTCGTCCTTTACAGGCTCAGCCACTTCCATCTTGGGACGGCCGACTTTTTCGCGCAGTGAGTCCTGAAGGTCGAACATGGGAGCCATCTGTTCGTGACCCCATTCCAGTGCTTCAGCAATGGTGTTCTCAGACAGGAACTGGGAGCTACCTTCAACCATGATTACTGCGTCGCGGGTTGCGGCGAAGACAAGGTTGAGTTCACTCTGCTCAGCCACACCTTTGTAGGTGGGGTAGAGTACAAATTCGTTATTTACGTAACCAACACGTGCTGCTGCAACAGGACCGTTGAAAGGAAGGTCGGAGATGTGCAGTGCCGCGGATGCACCGGTCATTGCCAGAACATCGGGGTTGGTGTCGGTATCAGCGGAAAGAACGGTTGCGATAACCTGAACTTCGTCGCGGTATCCTTTGGGGAACATGGGCCGGACGGGGCGGTCCATGAGACGGGAAACCAGAGTTTCACGGTCGGAAGGACGGCCAACTTCGCGGCGGAAGTAACCACCGGGGATGCGGCCCGCTGCGTAAGTTCTTTCAAGGTAGTTACAGGTCAGCGGAAAAAAGTCGCGCGGACCGTCTGCGGCCATGCCTACGGCAGTAACGAGAACAACGGTGCCGCCGGACTTGATCAGAACGGTTCCGTTGGTCTGGTTCGCCATACGTCCGGTTTCCAGTGTGATGTCGAGATTACCGACACGACCGGTTACGGATTGGGGTTCAAAAGGTACTAACATTTAGATTCCTCACTAAAATAGTTGTATAAATGGAACCCGATGCTGTCCGAATTTTCCAGCCGGCTAAGGGAGGATTTCATTAGCGGGTATGAACCCCTTCCTCAGCCAACTAAAAATCCATTGCAGGAGAGCACGGATCCCTTCGTTCAATCAATTCTAACTACCATCTATATGATGTGAAGTCAGATGAAAACACAAATGTGTGAATATAATAAAAAGGGGAGGGCAAGCCCTCCCCCGAAACTGCTTATTTGCGCAGACCAAGTCTTGCAATAAGATCGCGGTAACGCTGAATGTCTTTAGACTTCAGGTACTTCAGGATGTTTCTGCGCTGGCCGACCATTTTCAGCAGGCCGGTGCGGGAGTGAAAGTCCTTCTTGTGGCTCTTGAAGTGGTCAGTCAGGTATTTGATTCTTGCGGTAAGAAGAGCAACCTGTACTTCAGGGGAACCGGTGTCACCAGGCTTGGTCTGGTATTCTTCAATTACTTTTGCCTTGTCTTCAGCAGTCATAACCATAGCGTTATCCTCCAATTCACGTTTTGAACGCGAATGTTTAGTTTGTGCCGGAAGTTGAAATTCCCGCGGGGAATCAGCCCCACAGGCCGCGAAGTATTACCCAGAGAAGCTTGCCGTCGATCTGCTTTGTCTCCATCAGAGCCAGAGCTGTACCGTCAGTATCAAGGAACATAGCCCTCTCACCTTCGATAACTTTCTGATCAGCAGCTACATCCTCAACAGGAATTCTTGTTCCGTTCTTGATGGCTCCTGACATGGTTTCCGAAACGGTAAACCTGTGCCAGTGAGGCAGGGCTTCCGCAAGCGGAATGATCCGTGCCTCGAATCCTTCAGGATCGGCAAGAACCTCATCGAGGTTGTGCGCTTCACTGAGCCGATAAGGTCGGCTTTCTTCGCGCCTAAGTGATTCCATTACCGCGCCACATCCGAGCCGCGACCCCAAGCTATGGACCAGGGAGCGTATGTAGGTGCCGGCAGAGCACCCAACCCGGAAACGGGCCAGTGGCAGATTCACTTCCAGCGGTTCTGCATCAAATATTTCAATGCTCTTGATTTTGACCGGGGTTTCTTCCCCTTTTCTGGCCAATTCATAGAGCGGTTTGCCTTTATGCTTTGCAGCCGAATAGGCAGGAACTTCCTGACTAGTCAAGTCATTCCAGTGTAAAATTTCGTTTTCCACCATTTTTTCCGTGATCTCGGAAATGTCCCCGGTGGAAGTCTCAGCACCCTGAATGTCGTAAGTGTCTGTAGTTCTACCAATACTCAGGCTGCCAGTGTATACTTTATCATGTCCCAGCAGATAAGGCCCTAACTTTGTGGCCTGACCGAGCATGACCAGCAATACGCCTTCTGCCAGAGGATCAAGAGTCCCGGCATGACCGATTTTGTATTGCTTCAATTCACGTTTGATAGAATTGAGGCAGTCGGTTGAAGTAGGACCGGACGGTTTATGTAAAACAAGTACACCGTGCTTCTGAAATGGACTTTTTTTAGGCTTTCTTCCCATAAAAAACTAACTCATCACTTTATCACCGATAGCGGCGATCAATCTTTCTTTAACAGTATCAGGGGTGTTTTCAATAAGTCCGCCGGACGCGTTCTTGTGTCCTCCGCCTCCGAAGAGGGAAGCCACAACCTGCACGTTATCGCGGGATTGAGAACGCAGGCTGAACTTGTAGCGCATGGGGCTGTCTTCACGGATAAGTACGGCAACGCGTACTCCCTGAATGCGGAGGATAAAGCTGACCAGACCTTCACAATCAGGGCCGCCTGCACCGGATTCGTCGAGCATTTCCTGCGGGATGAATAGCATGGCGGTCTGCCCGTCATGATGCATTTCAACCTTGCCCAGTGCTGTGGCCCAGAGGTTGATGCGTTTCATGGTCCACTGGTTGCGGATTTTGGGTACAAAATCACCTAAATCAAGACCATAGCGAATGATATCAGCGATGATTTCAAGGGTCTCAGGCTTGGTGTTGTTGTAGGTAAAGAATCCTGTATCAGTGGCAATGGACAGGTAAATGGACTCACCAAGCTTGCCGGAGAGGGAAATATTAAATTCGCGGGCAATAAGGGTGACCATCTCGCCTACAGCCGGGCGGTTGGTGTCTACCCAGTTAACGGCGGCGAAACCGGAATTACCCATGTGATGATCTATGTTGATGGATCTTTCCTGATCCATGGCGTTCATAAGTGTTTCACCCATGCGCGGGGCATCGCCACAATCAAGGATGATATACCAGCCTTCAAATCCTTTAGGGATTTCAGTGAGGATGGGGGAGGGAGTCTCGAACCAATCCATAGCTTCGGGCTTACCGCTCTGGTTGTAGAGACGGTAACGCTTGCCTAGCTTTTCAAGGATATAGCCCATGGCGGCGGTGGAGCCTAATGCATCACCGTCCGGATTAAAATGGGCTGCAACGAGAAAGTCGTCTTCTTCTTTAAGAATCCGACATATCTCTTTCAGTCGAGCTTCCATAAACCATCTCCTCAAGAAAGTTGTCGTGCACGAACCTGAGTTCGGGGATTTGACGGACGCGGATACGTTTGCTCAGTTTACTGCGGATGAACCCTTTGGCTTTGCCCAGGGCCTTGATCGCAGCAGTGATTTTATCCTTGTCTCCAGCCATGGTGAACATCACCTCGGCTATGTTATTATCTTTGTTCATACGCACTCCGCTGATGGAAACCATCTCAAGGCGCGGGTCGGCAATCTCTTCAATGAGCATTGTCGCGATTTCGCGCATGATCTGGTCGCCCATTTTAACGGAACGGCGTGATGTAGAAGTCTTCATTTTATATATCCTCTAAAAAAATATTCCTGATCATAAAGATCAGGAACTGAAAATTTCTGTTTCGCAGTGGACAAGTTCAGCCGGGGCCATGGCTTCAATCATGGCGAGAGCCTTGGATAGTCTGCTTTCCACTTTGCGTGTCTCATTGGCTACGGTCACTGCGGCGAGTATCAGCCTTTCGTGTGAATCCATTGCTTCAACTTCAGATACGGAGAGGTTGAACTTGTTTCGAAGCTTCTGCTTCAGGCTGAGGGATATTTTGCGTTTTCCCTTGAGAGATCTGTTTCCGTGCAGTCTGAATTCCAGTGACAGTACGCCGATTATCATATCAAATTTATAAATCAGGGGCGGAAACAATGTTCCGCCCCTGATGTTTTATTCTTATTCGAGGGTTCTTGCTACTTCCACAACCTGGAAGGCTTCGATAAAGTCGCCTTCCTTAATGTCGTTGAACTTCTCAAGACCGACACCGCATTCGTAGCCCTTGGCAACTTCTTTGGCGTCATCTTTGAAACGTTTCAGCGAGGTCAGTGTTCCGGTGTAGATTACTACGCCGTCACGCAGCAGACGAACCTGAGCATGTCTGGTCAGCTTGCCATCCGCAACCATACAACCGGCGATGACACCGACTTTGGGTACAGAGAAGGTCTGGCGAACTTCTGCCTGGCCGAGGTACTCTTCCTTGATGTCCGGAGAGAGCATGCCGCCCATGGCGTCTTTGATTTCGCCGACCAGCTTGTAGATGATGTCGTAGAAGCGGATTTCCACTTCTTCGCGCTCTGCGATTTCCTTGATCTTCACAGTCGGTCTTACGTTGAAGCCGATAATGATTGCCTGTGAAGCGGAAGCCAGCAGGATGTCGGATTCAGTAATCGCACCGGCACCGCCGTGGATGACTTCAACCTTGATTTCATCGGTAGCCAGTTTGGCAAGAGCTTCGTTGATCGCTTCAAGTGAGCCCTGTACGTCAGCCTTGAGAACCACGTTAAGGGTCTGTACTTCCTGATTCGGCTTGGAAGCGAGGAAGGATTCAAGGGTAACCTTGGATTTTCCTGCCAGTTCGCGTTCGCGGTGCTTGAGCTTACGTTCCTGAGCAATGCGGCGGGCGATTTTGTCATCAGCTACGCAGATGAACTCATCACCGGCTTCGGGAATACCGTCAAAACCCTGAATCTCGACCGGGAAGGCCGGACCTGCGGTTTTGATCTTCCTGCCGCGGTCATCGAACATGGCGCGGACACGACCGTGGTAGAGGCCGCAGACAAAAGGATCACCCTGGTTGATGGTACCTTCCTGAATGAGTACGGTACCGACCGGACCACGGCCCTTGTCGAGCTTTGCTTCAACAATGTTACCGCGAGCGGACTTATCGGGGTTGGCCTTGAGTTCGAGAACTTCAGCCTGCAACTGAACCATTTCAAGCAGGGAGTCGAGACCGGTACCCTGTTTTGCGGAAACCGGAACGAACATGGTGTCGCCGCCCCAGTCTTCGGGAACGAGATCGAAATCGGCCAGTTCGCGCTGAACTCTTTCGGGGTTGGCTCCTTCCTTATCCATCTTGTTGACAGCAACAACGATGGGAACGCCGGCAGCTTTTGAGTGACTGATAGCTTCACGGGTCTGATCCATGACGCCGTCATCAGCTGCAACAACGAGGATAACGATATCAGTTACCTGTGCTCCACGCATACGCATGGTGGTAAACGCTTCGTGACCGGGAGTATCGAGGAATACGATCTCACCGCGTTCAGTGGAAACGTGGTACGCACCGATATGCTGGGTGATGCCGCCTGCTTCACCATCGGTAACAGTACTGTGACGGATGGCGTCGAGCAGTGATGTTTTACCGTGGTCAACGTGACCCATAATGGTAACGATGGGCGGACGGGGTTTGAGATTCTTCTCTTCATCCACTTCGCTGGTAGGCACAAGCAGTTCTTCTTCGGAGTAGGATACGTTTTCAACTTCGTATTCAAACTCTGCGGCCAGCAGGGTAGTGGTATCAAGGTCCAAGGACTGGTTGATAGTCGCCATTACACCGAGACCGAAAAGGGTCTTGATGAGTTCTTGAGCTTTAAGTCCCATCTGGTGGGCCATGTCGGAAAGGCGGATAGCCTCGTTGAACTTGATTTTACGTTTTGCAGCCTTGAGAGGTTTCTGTACAACAGGAGCCTGTTCAATACGGTTCCTGCCTTTCTTGCCTCTTTTCTTGCCGCGAAACTTACTTTCAAGTTCTCTTTCCTGATCAGTCTTGCGACGATCTTTGCCGAACTCAACGACGCGTCTGTCCTTTTTGAATTTTTTCTTTTTGCTCTGATCATTACCGGGAGCCGGTGCACCGGGAACGGGTCTTCCGCCACCGCCGCCGGGACGACCTCCGCCGGGACCGCCGGGTCTACCTCCGCCGGGTCCGCCGGGACGACCACCAGGTCCACCGGGTCTGCCGCCGCCGGGACGACCACCACCGGGTCTTCCGCCACCGGGACGACCACCGGAGGGTCTGTCACCGTCGGTAGGACGACGTCTTGCTCCACCCGGACCTTCTGCTGCACGCTGTGCTGCCTGAAGGTTGGGATCAGGTCTGGAAATAATTTTTACTTTGGGCGCTTCAACTTCTTTTTTCTTCTTGCGCTTTTTCTTCTTAGGCTCGGCTTCTTTGGCTTTTTCGCTTTTTGCTTCAGCTTTGCCGGCAGGTTTCTTGTCCGCTTCGTCTTTAGGTTCTTCAGCGGGCTTTTCTTTAGCTGCCTTAGCGGTTTTTTCAGCCGGAGCTTCTTTCACGGGCTCTTTGTCTTTAGCTTCCTTTGCGGCGGGGGGAGTGTCCGCTTCGGATGCTTTGGGCTCTTCAACTACGGGGGCGTCTTCTTTCTTTTCAATTTCTTCAGGCTTGATCACTTTAACCATAGGCTTTTCGCTTTTGGCGGGAGCCTTTTTGGCAGGCTTCTTCTTTGCAGGAGCCTTTTTCTCTTCAGCTTTCTGCTTTTTATCCGCAGGAGCTTCTTTTTTCTCTTCTTTTTTTTCTTCTGTTGCGGGAGCCTCTTTTGTTGCTTCCGCTTCTTCGGCTTTCGCCTTGCCGCGACTGGCTTTGCGACGGCGTACGATTACACCGGGCTGTACCTCACGCTGTTCGACTTTGCCGGGCTTACCGGAAAGTTCCTTGCGGATGGTCTCTGCCTGTTCCGCATCAATGTTGGCTACAGTACTTTTTGCCTGTACACCGAGTTCGCGGAGTTTTTGAAGGATGTCTTTGGTATTAACCCCGAGCTCGGCGGCTAATTCCTTTACTTTGATTTTTGAAGCCATATGGTGCTACCCCCTGAAGTTCTTCTTCCGTGGCCGAAAAAATTTAAATCTTTCAAGGCATTTTTCATTGTCGCAGATATAGTAACCGCGACCCTGCATTACCTTTTTTTCATCCGGAATAAGCCCGCTGTCGGAAGCCCCCTTGCCCACAACGAACCTGAACAGTTCTTCTTTGGCAAAACGCTGCCTGCAAATGACACATGACCTCGTGGGTACATGTTTTTCTGTGCTGTCCTTTCCGGTCAAATACAACTGCCTTTATTGAGTCTCCGGGGTTTCCCCCGGAGTATATTATTCATCTTCGGAAGTCTGAGTTTCAGACTCTTCGTTGACAGAATCTTCAACCTGTTCTTCCACCTGTGCAGAAGTTTCGGTTTCAGTTTCTTCTATCGAATCTTCTGCTTCCACAGGAGCTTCGATTTCTGTTTCTTCTATTTCTTCATCTTCAATGTCGCCGATTCCAAGCAGCATGATTGCGGACTTCATGTCGGATACTTTGGAGGAAGTCATGCCGGAAATGGACATGAGAATTTCCTCAGAAGCGTTGGCTACCTGACTGACGGTTTCAAAGCCGGCGGAGAAAAAGTTGTCCACCGGAATTTCAGCAACACTTGCCAGCTGGTCAAGGCCTTTGCTTGCGGCGTTCATTTCGCCGTAACGGCTTTCAGTAAATACGTCGATTTTCCAACCCAGCAGTCTTGAAGCGAGCTTTACGTTCTGTCCCTTGCGCCCGATTGCAACGGTGAGCTGATCGTCGGGAACAACTACTTCAAGGGTTTTCTCGTCTTCATCCACTGCGATTCTGGTTATGACCGCAGGGGAGAGTGCATTCTGGGCATACATGGCGATGTCCTGACTCCAGACAACGATATCGATGCGTTCGCCGCGCAGTTCCTGAACAATGTTCTGGATGCGGGAGCCGCGGATACCGACACATGCGCCGACAGGATCGACATCACGGTCAACGGAGTTAACTGCCACTTTGGCGCGCAGTCCCGGATCACGGGCAACACCCATAATTTTTACGGTTGCGTCATCCACTTCGGGAACTTCACGTTTGAAAAGTGAGCTCATGTAGTCAGGGTGGGAGCGGGATACTGTGATCTGAGGTCCACGGGATTCTTTCTGTACATCAATGATGAAAGCCTGAACCCGGTCGCCACGTTTGTATCTTTCGCGGGGAATCTGTTCACCCTTGGGCAGGACAGCCTCAGTGCGTCCGAGGTTGATGATCCAACCGGTGCGGTCGCGACGCTGGATGATGCCGCTGACGATCTCATGCATGCGGTTTTTGAATTCATCGTAGATGATTTCCTGTTCCGCATCGCGCATACGCTGGATGATAACCTGTTTTGCAGACTGGGCGGCGATTCTGCCCAGATCTTCGATCTTGAGCTTGAAGCCCATCTCATCATCAAGCTGCACGTTGGGATCATGCGCCTTTGCTTCTTCGAGGGTGATCTCACTGATCTCGTCTTCAACTTCCTCGGCAACTACCTTGAACTGGTATACTTCTATTTCACCGGCATCTTCATTGAAGTTGACTTCGATATCCATGGCGTCGCCATATTTGCGGGCCACTGAAGAACGTACCGCTTCTTCAAGGGTATCGATGAGCAGGTCTCTGTCGATCCCACGGTCCTTGCTGATCTGGTCAATCGCTTTTTTGAGTTCAGAACCCATATCGCTCCTCCGCTTCGGCACAATTTCCATGGCACATAATCTGTGCCGGCTAGCCGAATGACTGCCTTATTAATTTATTTAAACTCGTGGATGAGTTTTGCTTTCTTAATTCTATCCCATTCTATTTTGATGGGATCTTCCTGATCTTCCAGCTTGAGCAGGAGCCCTTCCTCGTCAGTCTCCTGAAGGAGGCCTTTGAATTTTTTACGGCCTTCAATGGAAAATACGAGGGTGATGTCCATTTTCTTACCGATGTAAGCGGACATCTGCTCCGGTTTGAAAAATTTTCTTTCCAGTCCGGGAGAGGAAACTTCAAGAACGTATGCGCTGTCGATTACTTCCTCGACTTCAAGCATGAGACCTACGTCCCTGCTTACTTCTGCGCATTGGTCGATGCTTACGCCTTTTTCACCATCAATATAAATGATGACAGCGGGACGGTTGGCGGAAGTCACTTCCACGCCCCAGAGGGTCAGCCCCATTGATTCAATGGTAGGTTCCACGAACTGGCTAACTTTTTTGGCTAATGAGCCCTGTTCCACGACTTACCCCGTGTTTCTGGTTTTCAGGCGGACAAAATAAAAAAAAGTGGACCCGAAAAAGGCCCACCTCAGCATCTTAACCCAACGAAAGGTTGCAAATTGAGGCTGATGCGAATGTATGAGGCTCGCCTGAAACTTCATAAAGTCAAGATGTATACCCGTTGGGAACACTGAGATACACCCGCACCGAGTTCAGCAACTTAGGCGTAACCAGAATCAATGTCAAGTGCTGAATGAGTGTTTGAGATGGGAAAGGGTAAAACGATTCGCAACTGATTTCGGTCACGGATTCATAAATGAGTATCATTATATTATAACACCCGCAAGCTCGGTAAGCTTTGACTTTGCCTGCTCATACAGGTAGATTTGACTTATCACGTTCCGGAATTATCATTTAATTATACGGAACATTAAAACAGGATAAAGAAAATGCCGGTACTTACTGACAATATAGTTGCAGGACCCGCAGGGCACGTTCAGGCTGCTCCGGCGGCGACCTTCAGTGCCGGTCCGGCGGGGTCTACTGTTCCCGGTCCGGCCGGGCATGTAGAGATAAGCACTGCGACTCAGGGAATACGCAGCCTTGATGCAACTGTTGCTTTTGAGGTTGAGGATGCCACAATTGGTTATGTCTCTCCTGATGTGACCCAGGGGATTGTCCCTGAGCTCAGGGTTGGAGTAGTGGTGCATCATACTGCTTAGTTTTTAAATACCGATATAATTGAATATGTCCCGGTCAAGTTGCTGCTTGACCGGGATTCTTTTTTTGTCTCCATGTCTTTTGGCCTGTACTTTGCAAAGGTAGGTGCAGCAACTAATGCAGAGTAAATCCTCTTTCAGGAGAAAAAGACATGCGATCCAGTATTTTCAGTGCCCTATTCGGGGCCATGTCCAACGAACACAGGATTGATATCAGCGCCAATAATTTGGCGAACGTCAATACTACTGGTTTTAAACGTGACAACTGCGCTTTTCAGGACACGTTTATCAGGTTCGCCCATGACAGCGCCGTCGATGCCAAAACTTATCTTAGAGATAAAGATATGCTGCCGGAAGCCAAAATCATGGCCCGTCCCAGACTTTCCGAAGAAGTGATCGACATGTCTCAGGGATCTTTTCAGAAAACCGAGAATCCTCTGGATCTCGCCATCCGTGGTGACGGTTTTTTCAAGGTCCAAAAAGGCGACGGAACCTATCTTACCAGAAGCGGTGCCTTTACCCTTACTCCTGAAGGAACACTGATAACCGAGCAGGGTTACCCGATCATGGCAAACGGTGGAGAAGTGAATCTTCCTCCGCGTTCCAATGTCGTGGTTGACGGGGAAGGTGTGATTTACGCTGACGGTCAGGAAGTTGCCAAACTCGATTTCGTACAGCCCGCAGACTACCGTGATCTTAAAAAGAACGGGGAAAATCTTTTCGTGAATGAAGGGGGCGAAATTCCCGCTGAAGGCGAGGTTGTGCAGGGCTACATTGAGAAATCAAATGTTGAAGTCGTCAATGAAATGGTTGCGATGATCGAGTGTCAGCGCAGCTTTGAAATGTACCAGAAAATGATTACCACCACCGACCAGCTTGACCAGAAGGTTATCCAGCAGGTTGGTCGTGCAATGATGTAATAAATTAAAATAGGGGGATACTATTATGATGCGCTCACTCTGGACCGCGGCCACAGGTATGGTTGCCCAGCAGTCTCACATCGATGTTCTTTCCAACAACCTTGCCAACGTGAACACTCAGGGGTTCAAAAAAAGCAGGGTGGAATTTGAAGACCTCATGTACCAGACCATGAGAATTGCCGGCTCTGAAACCGAAGGCGGTAACAAGCTGCCCACAGGTATGCAGATCGGTATGGGTGTAAAAGAGGTCAGCATTCATAAATTCTTCAGTCAGGGCTCTTTTGAAAGTACCGGGAACCCTCTTGATGTCGCCATTGAAGGACAGGGCTTTTTCCGCATCGACCGTAACGGCGAAGAAGCATACACCCGCGCCGGTGCGTTCAAGCTCGACAACGAAGGTCGCGTAGTTACTTCAAATGGTTATGCTTTGCAGCCTGAGTTTATTGTTCCGCCGGAAGCCGTGAACGTAGTTATCTCTGAAAACGGCCATTTCGCCGCTCTGGATAAAAACGGTATTGAGCTGGCTGCTGTTGATATTCCCATTTATGATTTCATTAACGAAGCCGGGCTCAATGCCGCAGGTAAAAACCTTTATCTGGAAACCGAAGCTTCCGGTGCTCCTGTCGAAGGAACTCCCGGTGATGACCGTTTCGGTACTCTTGCCCAGGGTTATCTTGAAGGCTCCAACGTTGAGCTGGTGGATGAAATGGTCGGACTTATTGTCGGGCAGAGGGCTTATGAGACTAACTCCAAAGCCATCACCACTTCAGATTCCATGCTTCAGACCGCCATTAACGTGAAACGATAGCAAGTAGCTGACAGGACGGGTTTATCATGACTAAGGCAGATTTTGTAAATATGGTTCGCAGGTTTGCGCTGATGTTTGTTGTTGCGGCAGGAGTGGCTGTTTTTGCTGCTGCTCCGGCTTCGGCTACAAAGCAGAACACCAACTGGCGGATCAAGATCAAGTCTGCCGCCGTGGTCAAAGGTCCGAGAGTTGTGCTTGGCGATGTTGCCGAATTTTACGGAGACCTCCCGGCACAGACCAAGGCCGACCTTTCACAGGTTGAACTATGGAATGCCCCTGCCAGAGGGCGCAAGCCGGTCACAGTGAACCGTAGTAAGCTGAGGGTTATCTTGCAGCACTATCTCGGTGAGCTGGTCGGTAATTGTATTATCCCCGCCACTCTGACTATGCAGACCGGCGGTAAGGTCATGACCCAGGAGCAGCTTAAAAGAGCGGTTGTCAAAGTCTTGACTCCCCAGGCAGCAGCCTTGGGTGGAGATCAGAAGTTCAGGGAATTCAGAATTCCCACCCACCTATTTTTTAATGATTCTATGGATAGTTTGAGGGTTCAAATCCCCCGGGCCCTCAAACCGGGTAGCAATAGTTTCAGGATGGAGGTGGTCAGTGTGGACGGACGGGTGTTGCGGCAATTGTCCGGTTCCGTTTTCGTGGATATCTGGAAGCCTGTTCCCTGTCCGGTTCGTCCTTTGAATCGGAAAGAGATAGTGACCCCTGATTTAATTACTTGGAAGAGTAAGAATATGGCTCATCTGGGCAATCGGGTCTGGGATGGAAAGGGCGGGCCTTGGCGCGTTAAAATTCCCATAGGGACCGGGCAGCCCATCATGCGTTCATCCATTGAGCCCGCACCCGTTATCGCAAGGGGTGACAAGGTTACTCTTTTATTTAGAAGCAAACACCTGAAGCTTACTGTTCCGGTGGAAGCTCTTGAAGATGGCGGTGTCGGTCAGACAATCACGGTACGTAATTTGCAAAGTAAACGTAAAGTGGTTGCGACGGTTGTCAATGCCCAGACAGTTCAGGTTAAGTAATTAAGCGGAGGAATGAATAAAATGAAAAAATCAATGCTGGCAATTATGTTTCTTTCAGCCATATGCGCTGGGTGTTCTCCTGCCAAACAGGCACCGACTCCCATGCCGGTTATGACTCCGCCTGCCCAGTACGAACCGGAACCCATGAATAATCCCGGTTCTCTTTTTGCGTCTACAGATTCTGAATATCTTTTTGATGACAACAGGGCGCGGCGCATCGGCGATATCGTCGTGGTTACTGTGACCGAGACCAGTAAAGGTAAGCATACCTCGAACTCAAAGGCTGAAAAAGAGAACACCACGAACTTGAGCGTGTCCAATTTCAGTGCCGGTCTTGCCACTGCCGTTGATCCTTTTAATATGAAAGGTGGTGCCGGGAATACGCCGCTTATCGGTTCCGCACAGTCCAACAAATTTAAAAGTACCGGTGAAACCAAGAATGAATCGACCCTTACTGCTTCGGTTGCTTGCAGGGTAGTCAGGGTTCTTCCCGGTAATGTAATGCAGGTTGAAGGGGCGCGTCAGGTGCGCATTAACGATGAAACACAGGTGCTGGTCGTACGCGGCCTGCTTCGTCATCGTGATATCGGTCCCAGCAACACCGTGGCATCAAGCTATCTTGCTGATGCACACATCGAAGTCTACGGGCGCGGTATTCTTGCCGACAAGCAGAGACCCGGATGGCTTTCCAGAATTCTTGATAATGTCTGGCCCTTCTAAGATAGAAAGTAGTTGTTGTAGAAGATTAATAAATTCAAACGGCGAAGCCATAATAAAAGTTTTTGGGATTCTTAAACCCTTTTACAAAAAGGGTTTAAGCCCCCGGAGGGACCGTCGGTAGACTCCCCGAAAGGGCCGCCGGAGGCATACATGGAGGTAATAATGAAATTCGTTAACAGGATGAACATCACAACAGCAGGGCTTGCGGCAGCCGCATTGCTGTTGTTCATCGTACTCATGAGCGCGCAGCCCGCTGAAGCGGTCAGGCTGAAGGATATCTCCTCTTTCAGCGGCGTCCGTGACAACGATCTGGTCGGTTACGGTCTGGTTGTCGGTCTTTCGGGAACAGGTGACGGAACCAACTCCGCATTTACAATCACCTCCATGATCAACATGCTGGAAAAAATGGGTGTTCAGGTTGACCGTGCTTCCATCAAGCCGAAGAACGTTGCCGCAGTTATGGTTACCGCAAAGATGCCTGTTTCAGCCCGGCCCGGTGCTCCCCTTGATGTTACTGTTTCATCCATCGGGGACAGTAAGTCTCTGTTCGGCGGCGTACTGCTGATGACTCCTCTTAAAGGTATTGACGGTAAGGTTTATGCCCTTGCTCAGGGCGCGCTTACCGTAGGTGGTTTTTCCGCAGGCGGAGAAGCTGCAAGTGCATCCAAGAACGTGGTTACCGTGGCCCGTATTCCTTCCGGTGCTACCATTGAAAGATCTGTTCCTTTTAGTTTCAACCGCCAGCAAAAAATTACCATCAATCTCGGTCTTTCCGATTTTGGAACGACCATGCAGGTTGTGAAGAGAATAAATAATGTGGTCGGCGGTTCTTATGCCACTGCAATTGATGCTTCCACGGTTGATCTGGCTATTCCTGAACATTTCAGAGGCAATATGGTTCCACTTATGGCCTCTCTTGAGAATATTGAAATTGCCCCCGATACCAAGGCCAAGGTCGTAGTCGATGAGAAAACCGGAACCGTTGTCCTCGGTCGCAATGTGCGCCTCACCAAGGTTGCCATTGCCCACGGTAACTTGCAGGTCGTCATCGCAGAAAGCGTGGACGTCAGCCAGCCCGGTCCTTTTGCTCCTGAAAGTGCAGAGACTGTGGCCTCTCCCGAAACCGACCTTCAGGTTGAGGAAGACAACAACAGGCTGATGCTTGTTGAAGGCGCAACCTTGCAGGAGCTGGTTGACGGCCTTAATGCCATCGGTGCCACTCCGCGCGATCTGATCTCTATCCTGAGAACAATGAAGGTAGCAGGAGCACTGCACGCAGAACTCGAGGTGATCTAGATAAGGCATCTTGTTCGTAAAGTCCTAACGGACTGCAAATTGAATCAACCGACCCGGAGAGCAGAAGTGTTCTCCGGGTTTTTGTTTGATCTTACTTTTCTTCAGGGTCAATTTTTAATTGGAAATATTATTGAAATGACTTAATGGTGATTATGTATCTAAGTCAAGGTGCGGCGGTTGTGAAAGATCCTGACAGGAAATCTGGTCTTGTGGGTTTTGTATTGAAATACAAGGAGGATGAGCCATGAAAAGAGTTGTCTTAATGTTGGCAGTCGTATCCGTGCTTTTATTGGCGTTCGGAATGGCGAATGCCAGTGATGCGCGGGAAGAAAAGCTGGCCGCTTACATTAATGCGGTAATGGATACGGCCGTGGAAAAATTCGGCGGAACATATGATTTCAAGACCGTTTCGGAAGCGGTCACATACGCTCAGGATGAGCATAGTGATCTTTTCAACTCGTATTTCAGGAAGGTCCAGAATGACGTGAAACGTAAGCGCAGATGGCGAAGTCTCAAGTCAACGGTAGTCCGTCGTTCAAAGAAGGTATTGCAGCAAAATCTTCATGATCAGATAGCTTTGCTTGTGGGGCTTACCAACATTCGCATTGCCGAGTTTGAGGCAGTGCTGAAGAAGGAGGTCTCGCCATGAAAAAAATAATATTCGTTGTATGCTTGTGTCTGAGTGTTTTTCTGGCTCTCCCGTCCATGACCAAAGCTGATCCCAAAGTCGCTTTGGCGGATATATACAGTTCTTTCACTGACGATATCTCGGGAGCGGTTCTGTTGATTTCGCTTCAGGGTCATGAGTTTTCTGCTGAAGAGTATGAAGGTGAGCAGCCGAGCTATAACTTTGAAACTGTCGGCAAGGAGCCGATGTCCGAAGAAAAGTATTATGAAGTTATGGATGAGATACTCAAAAGTGAAGTTGAAAGACTTGATAAGTCGCTGACTGCTACAACTGTTGTTGTCAGCACAAAGGGTGAAGTAAATATTCAGGATAAGGTTTTTGATGAAGGCGATGATTATTACGATGGCCTGCCTTGGGACGAAGTGACAAAGGACGATAAAGAGGATCTCGTTGCCGATGGTTTAAAAACGTTAGAACTTGAAAAGTTGAGATCTTTATATAGAGCCTTATTTCAGCGTGACCCAAGCTTGGAAGAGTTGAAGGGGTTTAGCAAGAGTGCTTGGGTGACTGAATCTTATGGAGATGTTCCTGCTGATTGGGATGGTTCTTTTAGCGATGACGGTTCCTTTAGATCTGAAGTAGGTGGTCCTGACGGAGATGAAAGGTCTGATCTGGGTGAAGAATCAACAGAAGATGACGGTGCTCATAGTTCCGGGTATTTTGAAAAGGATGGAACTCCTAATCTTAGAAATATTTATTCAGGGTCTGTAATGAAAGATTCTTCGTATTTTTCTTTCGATGTTGTTTCTATAGGAAGCGCAGAGCCTGTTAATGGCATTAAAGAAGGTGTAGATTGTTATGTCGTCGGCACAACATACACTCCAAGTTCAATTGGATTAACATCTCAGGGGTCTAAAGTGCAGACTTCCTATTCTGGTATGGAAGATGTCTCCAGAATGGAACAGATTGTGCGGGAATTTAAAACTATGATGAAGGTAAAAGAATACGCTGCTAAGCTTACCGGCGACAAAGCAGAGATAGGGAAAGCCTTGACAGAATATGTCTCAAAGGAACTAGACGCAACGCTCCGGGAGTATAATGCGTTACAAGTGAAAGGGATCAGTCATTACAAAGAACATTCAGCAGAGTTGGCGCATGATGCAAAAAAGCAAAGTGTTGTTGTTTTTAGAAAATTCGGTTTTTAATTAAAACGGCATTACCGATCAACTTTAAGCCCGGCATTAACCTGCCGGGCTTTTTTATTTAGAAAAGATTTAATTTACAGCAGTCCAGTCAAAGTCCTGACTTGGCAGGGTGAAGGTCGACTTTTTATAAGAATTTAGGTTTGTGGGATGAGTGTTTAAGTCAATGTTTTCAGTTGTATGTTGTATGTGGTGCGCAATTTGCAAAAATGGATTCAAAGCGGTTGCGACAGTCGTTAGGACTCAGGCCGTGTATTAACTGGAGGTTGTTTTAGATGATAGACAGCACAATGAATACTGCCAACGCACAGGCCAAAGCAGAAAGCAAGGAATTGCAGGGATTCAAGCGTAAGCTTAATTCCCTGAATGACCGCCTTTCAGGTGGTGATGATCAGGAAAAGGCCCTGCGCGATGCGTGTAAGAAATTCGAAGCAGTCTTTATGGGTAAGATCTGGCAGCAGATGCGTAAAAACGTACCCAAGAGCGGTTACCTTAGCAATCGTTACGAGCAGCAGTACACTGCCATGTTCGATAAGGATTTCTCTGAAAAACTGGCTGAGGGCGGCGGTATAGGACTGGGCGACATGCTCTATGACCAGTTGCGCGCCAAGCTTGAAAATGCCAGCAAAGCCACCCTGCCGGGAACAGGTAATTCCACTGCATTGAAAACTCTTGATGAGGTAGGGCGTCAGGGGTCCGTCCGCGGTACTCATCTGGCTGCCGTTAACGCTGGTGGTGCGAACGGAGTTCCTGGGATTCCTCTGCCTAAACCCGGAATATCTCTTGAAGATGAGGATTTCGGTTTCGAGCAGCGTGTGGAACGTAAAGCAGCCCGTGAGAATCCTACCAGTTCCGCTACTTCTGCGCCATCCGCTCCCATCAGCAGGACCGAGGCTATGGCTAAGATTGAAGAGTTGGCCCGTAAGATTGAGCAGGAACATGACAAAAAAGTTTATGTGCAGGGCGTAACTGCTGAGGAAATTGGCAGGAAACTTGCTGGTATATAATTAAAGTTTTGTTAAGAAGTCTTAGAAAAGTATAAAATTCAATAAATATCAGGTTATTAAGTAGGGAGGAGAGGGAAATGATCAAGCTTATACAGGCAAATCTTGACAGGCAGTCAAAGGCGGTCCTGCTGCTCTCTATGCTTCTTCAGGAAGAATTTTCCCTGCTTATGAACAAAGATCCGCACGGGGTTACCGGAGTTGAACTGGTAATTCAGGAGCTTATGAGACAGATCTCCGCAGAGCGCATGTCCATGAGATCTTTTGTTCAAAAATTTGACCCTTCGGCTCAAAGGCTCGGTCAGATTCTCCCCGCCATCGAGGATGGGCAGCGTAAAGATATTGAAAAGTTACTTGCCAAGATTGATGATCACGAACAGAAATGCGGCATTCAGGCCACCAAGAATCATCAGCTGGCTCAGGCCCTGCTTGAACAGTCTTCTTCCATGCTGGATTTTCTGCATAAGGAAATAACTCCCAAGGAAAAGAATGTTTACTCGGCACGTGGTCGCTACTCCAATCCCAAGCCTCAGGCTACATTAATTAACGGGAGGCTGTAATGCCCGGTGTTAACTCTCTTCTGAATTTGGGCACAGGGGCCCTTTTTGCCTCGCAGTCGGCTATCTCAGTAACCGGTGATAACATTTCCAATGTTAACACCAAAGGTTACTCCCGCCGTAATGTGCGCCTTGAGGAAGGGGTCAGCATCAACTACAATCCGGGCCAGATCGGCACCGGTGTTCGTGCTGCTGAAATTTACCGCAACTTCGACCAGTTTGTAGAGAACAGCTACAATGATAAGGCCACCAAGCGTGAACGCTGGGATACCCTTTATAACACTTTGAGCAGTGTGGAATCCCTTTTTAATGAATCCAAAGGATACGGCCTTAACTCAAGCATGACCAAATTTTTCAATGACTGGCAGGAGCTCAGTCAGCGTCCTAACGATGCTGCTTCCCGTCAGCAATTGCTTAGTGATACCACTAACCTTGTCAATTCCCTGCACTCCATGCAGAACGACATGACCCGCTATCAGCAGCAGGTCGAGGATTACATCAAGCAGGATGTGAGCAAGGCTAATGATATTATGACTCGTATCGCCGAGATCAACCAGCGCATCAATGTGGAGCAGGTTGACGGGCAGAACAATCCCAATGCCCTTTATGATGAAAGGGCCACTTTGATCCGTGATCTTTCCGAGATCATGGATACCAAGATGATCGATAACGGAAGGGGCGATATCACCATCACCACCGGAGCTGGACAGACTCTGGTGGACGGCGATAAGCACTTCAGTCTTTCTTACGACGGACCGCAGAGCCAGAATAACCTGACCCCGGCTTCCAATTTTGACGGTAAGGCATATTTCGACGGCACCAGCGAGTTTGAATACACTTTGGAATGTGTCACAGCGGGTGGTGTCGGCGGTGCAACCCCTGCTGAATACAGGGTCTCCCTTGACGGCGGAACAACCTGGCTTAAAAATGACGACGGTACCGTAAAAACTTTTGCCGCCAATGCTGAGACCGGAGCCCTTCAGGTCGACGATCTTAAGATCTGGTTCGGAACCGGTTCAGACGCTGCTGCTACGCCCGCTAACAATATGTCCGTGGGTGATAAGTTTAACATCGTGCCCAAGAGTGCTTTGTACTGGGTTGAAAATACCTCCACCAAGGAGAATATCACTCCGCAGATCAACTTCGCAGGGCAGGACAACACCAGAAGAGTTACCGGCGGTTCATTGTCCGGATATTTCAACTTCCGTGATAACGCAGTGGGCAGATACAAGGAACGCATGGACGCCCTGACCAAGGAACTCGTCTGGCAGACCAACCGTATCCACTCACAGGGTGCCGGACTCAAGGCCCATACTTCTTTGGAAGGAACCTACGGGGTCACCACAGATAGCGCGGCCCTTGGCAGCGGTACCTCCGGTCTTCCTTTTGCGGACAGGCTCCAGTCCGGTAACTGCATGATGTATTTTTATAACTCCACTACCGGAGCCATGGAAACTTCCGGCCCAATCGATTTTGATTCCGGTACTGCCGGGGTGCAGCCTTTTGATCCTGCAACCCATTCTCTTGAGGATGTTGAGCAGGCTATCAATGATAGTTTCGGTACTTATGTGGATGCTTCCATCGTGAACCATAAACTGCATATTACCGCTAAAAACGGATATAATTTTCAGATGGGAACCGATACCTCCGGTCTGGCTGCGGCTCTTGGCTTGAACACCTACTTCACCGGTTCTCAAGCATCGGACATTGCGGTTAACGGCGGAGTCAACGGAGATATCGATTTTATCAATGCCGGGCATGTTAACGGTGCTGGTGAGGCTAACGAAGGTGACAACACCAATGCCCTTAAGATGAAGCAAATGGGGATGACCGATCTGGATATCACCACATCATTTGACGGTACCACCAAGCAGACTCTGGTTGAGTATTACGACGGCACAGTGGCTGTTGTAGGTGCTGATACCGGAACTGCAAAGTTCAATAAGAATTTTCAAACAACACTCGCATCGGATCTTAATGATAAGCAGCAGGCTGTGTCGGGTGTGAATATTGATGAAGAGATGAGTAACCTGATCAAGTTCCAGCACTCATATACTGCTGCTGCAAAGCTGATCACAACCGCTGACCAGATGCTTCAGACCCTGCTTGGGATGAAGAACTAAGGTTTATTTTAAAAGGCTGAGGGAGAAAGGCTATGAGAGTATCGCAGCAAATGCTTTTCAACACATATGTGTCCAATATGAACAGGTCATTGACCGATCTGGTGGATACCAATATTCAGGCACAGACTCAGAAGAAGGTGAACAGGCCTTCGGATGATCCTGTGGGCATGGCCCGTATTCTTGATCATCGCGAAACTCTGGCTACAGTTAAGCAGTACCGGGATAATATTGATACTGCCAAAGGTTGGCTTTCTCTTTCAGACTCCACTCTGACTCAGGTCTCAACTATTATTACCCGGGTCAAGGGATTGGCGGAGCAGGGTGCTTCAGGAACCATCACCGCTGACAACAGGGAACAGATCAGTTACGAAGCCAGGCAGCTCTTTCAGCAGCTGGTGTCTCTTGCTAACACAGAATACGAAGGCAAGAGTATTTATGCCGGGCACAAGGTGGAAGACAATGCCTTTGTTGAAAAGCTCTGGATGACCACCAATGATTCCAATGTTTCTTCGCGTAATTTCAGCATTACCGGAAGTGCGGATAAGACCATAGTTGTCCAGTTTCTTGACTCCGGCGATATCGGCGGCGGTGCTGATCTTGATTACCGCTATTCCAAGGACGGCGGAAAGACTTTCACCACCAAGACTTTGGCGGCAGGTGCGACTTCTTTGGATTTTGACGGCGTGACCATGGATTTTGATCTCGGTACTCCTGCGGTCAATATTCCGGTGGTTGCCAACGCAGCTGACAATACCAACGATTCTTCCGGTACATGGATGTGGGTCCGTCCCACAGCCCAGTACATGGGGGATGATGCAGACGAAACTAATGTTGTCGGATTGAATACCGCCCTGAACGGTCCTTTGAATCAGGCTGAAGGTGATTTTACCAAAGATGTGGTTGTCCGTATTGATAATACCACTGATCTGGCCAGCCAGATAGAGTATTCCTACAGTCTCGATGGTGGAGTCAGCTGGGTCGGCGGTAATGTTAAGCCTGCTGACGGTGTTACTTCCAATGCGGTATTAACCATTCCCGGCGGAACCCTGACCATCCACTCAAATGGTGGCTCAAATGCTTTAGGATCAGGGGCACAGTTTCTGGTTCATCCTGATACTGCGGCAATGGATGTGCAGATTCAGGAAAATGAATTTGTGCGTATCAACGATGTCGGTAAGGATATTTTCGGCGGTGTTTACCAGCAGCCCGGCGCAACCGGGGCCAGTGTTGTTTTTAACAATAACAGTACGCTCACGGGTGATGGCAGCTCGTCTACACAGAACCTGCTTGAAACCATGGGTAATCTTGTGGCCTTTCTGGAGACAAACAACCAGAGCGGCGTACAGGAGTGTATTGACAGTTTGAATTTAGCCCATAAGCACGTATTGACCAAGGCTGCTGATGTGGGTGGCAGGGAGAACAGGCTTGCGGTCGCGGATCAGGTCCTTTCCGGTCTTGAACTGAACGAAAAGGAACGTATCTCGCATATTGAGGATGTGGATGTGGGAGAACTCATGACCAAGCTTTCCCAGCAGCAGATCGTATACGAGGCTGTGCTTAAGAGCTCTTCCATGATCATGAAGATGAACCTGCTCAATTATGTATAAAAAATTTATTTAAATGTAGATAGTTGTGCTTGCCCGCAGGGGCTATCTTGCGCTACTAGTTACCAAGTGCTGAAAATGTTTTCCATGGTGGCGGATGTTTTCGATTAAAGCAGAAACGATCCAAAAGGATTATTTACACACATATTGATATGCTTATTTTGACCCGGAGACCGGGGGAAGCCCTTTACCTGGATGACAACATAAAGATCACGGTATTAAGCGTGCAAGGCCGTCAGGTTAAGCTGGGCCTTGAAATACCGGCTGAAACTACTGTCTACAGGGAAGAGGTTTACCTCAAGATTAAAGAACAGAACCGTTTGGCGCTTGAAAACACAGAGCAGGACCTTCTTGCTGCGACCGAGTTATGGCAAAAGAAAGACAAAAAATAATCAGGACCCGTATCGGGGAAAGAGAGATTACCGAAGAAGGTATCATTTACTTTTCCCGTGGATTGATCGGCTTTGACGATAAGAGGGATTTCGCTTTGATTCAGCTTAGCGAGGACTCTCCCTTTCTCCTGTTGCAGAGTCTCGAAGATCCGGGCCTTGGGCTGCTGGTGGCTGATCCCTATAGCTTCATGGACGATTACGAAGTTCGTTTAAACGAAGCGGAGAAAAGAATTTTAAGAGTGGAAAATGTTCGTCAGGTTGCTGTGTTGGTAACAGTTACCATTCCTCCGGGAAGACCCAACGAAACGACTCTTAATCTCGGTGGACCGATTGTCATTAACTCCGAGGCAAGGCGCGGCATGCAGATTCCGCAGGTGGACTCCAAGTATCCGACACACTTCCGCCCGGCGAACGATTAATCTGCGTAGAAACGTTGCCGGGGCAGCTGTGTGGGGAAGTTCCCATATATTTAAAACACTTGAGCGGTGGAATCCTTAAACGGGTTTCACCGTTTCTTTTTATCTTAAAAAATCAACTTCATCACGTACAAGGTTCATGGCCGTCTTGCGGATATCCGGCTTGTATGTACCTGAGCGTACCTGTTCTCTCAGTTCTCTTACCTTTTGTTCTCTGGTGTCCGGGCTGTCGGTGGCAGCTTGACGTGCTGTGCCGAGAAGCTTTGCCTGCGACGAGACATTCACCACGTCACGGGTGGCGGTGGAACTCTGCTGCTGGTTCTGGGTCTTGCCAGCAACATCCTTTGCCCGGTTGTCAGAGTAGGCCTTGAGAGGGGTTTGGCTATACTGGTTAATCTTCATAATCCCCCCCGGGGTTACCAAATTTACAATTGTTTGAGGTTATGTTGAGCGGGATGCATCAGAGCATGGTCCGGTCTACCTTGTCCAGTGTGATCTCCCAGAGTCTGTTCATGACCTGCGCTTTTTCATCGCGCGGTAAATCAAAAACACCTTCCGGGGTTTCTTTTAGAACTTGCACATCGCTACCGTCGAGAGGGTACTCGAAAACATAGCGATCACCGAAATCAAGTTCCAGCTGTTCTAATATATCGGACACTACCGGATTTTCATTACCCGAGACGATGAGATTTTCGATAATTTCCCGGGAAACTTTCTCTACCAGCTCGCGACGCCTTGCCTGCCGTGAAATAGTGACCGTGTCAGGAGACTCGGACCTCTTCAGGGCACGCCTGAATCGGGCCAGTCGCTTGGCACTGGTCAGCTGCTTTCCATAGGTGCGCAGCATATTTCGTATTTCAGCAGGGTATTGAGCCACTGTACATAATCCTCCTCATACCCTTTATCGGCTGGTTTCAATATATTCTTTAGGGGAGTTTAGGAAAAAAAATAAATATATTTTATACATTTTTCAGATAGTTATGAGTGGATAGAAAAATAAGCTTAAAATTGGTCCCAGAAAAAGTATAGTGGGGGCTGATTATTTTCTTTGTTTTTTAAAAAGCAGCAAACAGTTGAATCTTGGGCCTCTTTCTAATAGGAGAGTTATCTATGTCAGATAGTCAAGGTTCTGTATTAATAGTTACCAAGTCCGGCGGAGGCTCCGCAGCTGAACTGGGTGGGGAAATCGCACGCTGGCTCAGTTTGCGTGGTGTGGATTCCGATATTGTCGAACATCCTTACCCCCCGGCACGGATCAATGTTTCCGCATACCGGGAAAATACCATGCTGGTGCTGGTTCTTGGCGGAGACGGCACTTTTATCAGCGTTGCCGGTAATGTTATTGATTGGGAAGTTCCGGTATTGGGCATCAATCATGGCCGGGTGGGATTTCTTGCCGAGGTCCTTCCTGAAGATTGGGAAACCGCGCTGGAAAGATTTTTCAGCAATGAACTGGATATTTCTCCGCGAACCGCCTTTGATTACGAAGTCCAGCGTGGAAACGGTATTGTTGCCCGCGGGGTAGCCATCAATGATCTGGTGATTTCCCGTGGTGCTGTAGCTAGAATTATTTCTCTTGATATCGGTCAGAAGGGGCAGTGGATCAGGAATCTGCGCGCTGACGGGCTGATTGTTTCTACACCGACAGGGTCTACAGCATACAACGTATCCGCCGGGGGGCCGCTTGTTCACCCGGAACTTGCAGCCATGTGTGTTACCCCGGTTTGTCCATTTCTTAATGGTATCCGGCCCATGGTCCTGCCTGTGGATACCCCGTTGACCATTGACATCGGGGAAACATCCGGTGACGTCTACCTGACCGAGGACGGACGTGTGCCTTACCCGTTGAGTGTGGGATACCGGGTGATTATTTCCAAACATAAGAAAGACCTCATACTGGCCCGTATTCGCAGCAACACTTTTTTTGAAAAATTGAGAAGCAAAGGCTTTCTTACGGAGTAACCCATCAGTGAGTATCCTGCCTGATTTTACATCTATTAAAGATCTCGAGTACGGGGAAGATCCGGTTTTTGATGCCTGGCTTCTTCATTTTATGACCGCCAACCACTTGGAATCCATTATTGATCCGGTTAAAAACGCATCTCCGGAACAATTGCGCTTTATGGTTGCCCTTGATGATAATCAGGTTTTTGCCCCCTGCTCGGACTGGCAGTTCAACAGGCTGGTCACTCCGGGGCTGGAAGAGGATTTGCTTGATGTGTATGTTTTTGTCTGGCGGGCTTTGGTCAAGCTGGTCAAAAATCATGTTTCCGACCGTTACCAGCGCAGGCTGATTCTTAATCTTTGCCGCCACAAGTTCAGGCAGGCCCTTGATTCATCCATCATGATTCCTCTGCGCCTGCTCAAGAACATGATCACTATTTTTCTTTCACGCAGCGGTCTGGATGATCCTTACCGTAACCGCAAGGAATTGCTCTTCAGCCGGGGCAAGGCTTTTGTTGAGAGTGACTTTTTCAAACAGGCCATGGAATCCTGCCCTTACCCGGTGCCGGAATGCGAAAATCTCGCGGATATGCGCTTTGAGCTGGATATGATTGAACTGGAACGGGTTTTCCGGCTTTCCAGTCTTCCTGACCAGTGGAGTCAGGCCCTGTTTGGGGAAGATTACAAGCTTTATTCAAAGATGTATTCGCGGGATAAGATTGATTTTTCTCCGGTGCGTCAGGTTTTTCACGGTAACGAAGGCGGTCTGAAAATTCTTTTTGTCCCGGATGAAACCGGGGGCTTGATGGCCGACCTGCTGATGATCAAATCTTTACTGCGGCAGGGACATAGCGTTATTCTGTCCCTGAAAGAAGGTTTCTGGTTTGATTCACCTACATTCTGGGATCGTGAGAGTAATCACCAGTTGGCAGAAGCCCTCAAGGATGCCCGGTTTATTTCTGAAGAGCGAATCTCCAAGAATGATCTACTTGCCAGTTTGCGGGAGAATCCGTTTGTGGTCATATCTGACGGCACGCGGGAGCGGCTTAACCTGATCCGGTGCAGCGTTACTTTTGCCAGGGCATGGAAGGAATCCGACCTGATTATTGCCAAAGGGTGGGGCAACAGGCGCAGACTTATCGGTAATACCCATCTTTTTACCCGTGATATTATTTGCTATTATCGCAACCTTGAAGGCGAATTCAAGCTTGAATTCAAGGCCAAGTCGCCTAAGGTCAATAAATTTACCGAGGCGGGTATTTCCGCCAAGGCCAATGAAATAATTGCCGAAATGCAGCAGGCCCGCAGTGAACGCAAAGCGGTAATGTTTTATAGTGCCATCGTGGGCAGCATTCCCGGTCAGGTTGATACGGCCATTAAGGTTTTGAATACTTTTGTGGGCCATCTGCGTGACCGGCTTGCCGATACTTATATCATCAATCCGGCGGAACATTTTGAAGAAGGCATGGACGCCGATGATCTCATGTTCATGTGGGAAAAAGTTCAGCGTAGCGGCTTTATAACTATCTGGCGTTTCCAGACCTATGCTGATATCGAGAAGAGCTTTGAACTTATGGGCGAAAAAGTTCCCCCGGTATGGGCGGGCAAGGATTCAACATATTCCACCGGGTGCACCAAGGAAATGCATATTGCGCAGGATGTCCAGCGCAGACACCGCGAGTTACAGATTATCGGTCCCGGTTCTGATAAATTTCTGAGACGACGCGAATACGGAGTCGGAAGATTCAGCGACGTGGTCATCGAGTCTTAAATCAAAATGAAAAAAAATATTTCCATCATTAGGTTACTGGTGGTTTTTTGCCTGTTTTCAGCATTGCTTTGCGGGTGCGCGACCAAGGTCAGCACTCTTCCTAAAAAGCGGGTTGTTTCACAGCGTACAAAAACCAAGGTTTGGAAAAGCAAAAAGGACAGCGGAAAATTTGTCGCCGGGCCGGTGCGCTATTCCAAATTGCCGGAGCAGTCTTCAACCTTGGCTGCACGCAGGTTATCCATAAAAAGCCAGAGTATGCGTACATGGCGCGATCTCGGTCCGCAGATTCGTAAGTCTATTGAATATGTGCAGCGCAATCCTTCCGGCGGTCTGGCCCTTAGGCGTAAAGAACTCAGGCTCACTTGGGGACAGCTGCGTAAGTCATTGGAAGATCTTGAAAGGTTGTTGCCCCGTCTGGACCGAAACCCGGAGTTGCTTGGCAAGTATTTTGTCTGGTATGAACTCCAGTCCGGCGCCGAGATGACCGGTTATTATACCCCGGTTATTGAGGCCAGCCTGACCAAAAAAGGCCCATATAAATATCCGGTATACAGGCTTCCTCCCGATTTGCGTAAAGCGCGTCCGGGGCAGACTCATCCGTGGTCGGAGCAATTACGCAAGGCTTACCGGGTTGAAAACGGCAAGATACTCCCGTATCATTCCCGCCGGGCAATTGATGTGAATAAGGTTCTCGCCGGGCGTGGACTTGAAGTCGCATGGCTCAAAGACCCCGTGGATCTGTTCTATATGCATGTGCAGGGGGGCGGTGTTTTGCGTCTTCCCGACGGAAGGTTGCGTACCGCTGTTTTCAGCGGCAGCAACGGCAGGTCTTTCAAGGGACTGGGCAGTATCATGCTTCACAGCGGAGTGCTCAAGAAGAGTCAATTGTCCCGTGAAAAAATCAAGGCATGGTTGCTTAAGCATCCCAAGCAGATGTGGGAGCTGATGGCCAAGAACGAGAGTTATATCTTTTTTAAGGTGACCCGTGGGCAGCCGCAGGCCGCCATCGGCAAGTCACTCAAATCAATGGTCAGCCTTGCCACGGACCCTAAGCTGATTCCGCTCGGTTCCATTGTGGGCTTTCGTACGGATATCTATCCAAAACGGGGCCGCCCCTCCCGCCGAGTTAATGGTGTAGGGCTGGCACAGGATACCGGGAAGGCAATCAAAGGGGCACGGCTCGACTACTACATCGGGACCGGGAACCAATTTAAGTATCCGGCGCATCATTTGAAAACCCATGTGCCTGTATATTTATTGATAAGTAAATCTGCCCTGCGCAGATAAATCATATTTAACAGAAAATATTACGCCAACCCCGGCGAAGCCGTAATAAAAGGTTTTGGGATTCTTAAACCCTTTTGCAAAAGAGTTTAAGGCCCCGGCAGGGTCGCCGAAGGCATCTCATAAGGAGCTTATATATAATGACTATGTTTGAAACAGTAATCGGTCTTGAGGTTCACGCCCAGCTTAAGACAAAGACTAAAATTTTCTGCGGTTGTTCCACCCAGTTCGGTAAAGACCCTAACGAGAATGTGTGTGAAGTCTGTTCCGGCATGCCCGGTGTGCTTCCGGTTCTTAATGAAAAGGTCATGGAATATGCCGCTAAGATGGGGCTGGCTACCAATTGCACCGTGAACCAGAAATCCATCTTCGCCCGTAAAAACTATTTTTACCCTGACCTGCCCAAAGGGTACCAGATTTCCCAGTTTGACCTGCCCATCTGCGAGCATGGTCATCTCGATATCGCTTATGAAGATGCTGACGGCGAAAAATTTGCAAAGCGCATCGGCATTACCCGTATCCACATGGAAGAAGATGCCGGTAAAAATATTCACTCCGCTGCGGAAAATGCCAGTTTCGTGGACTTGAACCGTACTGGCGTGCCCCTCATCGAGATCGTAAGTGAGCCGGATATGCGCAATGCTGATGAAGCTGTTGCTTACCTCAAGGCCCTGCGCTCCATCCTGCTTTACCTCGGCATTTGTGACGGTAACCTTGAAGAAGGTTCCTTTCGTTGTGATGCAAACATTTCCGTTCGTCCCGTGGGTCAGGAAGAATTCGGTACCCGCGCGGAGATTAAGAACATCAACTCCTTCCGCAACATTCATAAAGCCATCCGCTATGAAGTTGCCCGCCAGATCGATCTCATCGAAGACGGCGAGAAGGTTGTTCAGGAAACCCGCCTTTACGATGCGGACAAAGGCACCACGCACTCCATGCGCGGCAAGGAAGAAGCACACGATTACCGCTACTTCCCGGACCCGGATCTCGTACCGTTGGTCATTGCTGACGAATGGATGGCCGAGTGGCAGGCTTCTCTTCCCGAACTGCCCGCAGAACGTAAAGCCCGTTTCATCGATGATATGGAACTCAGCGAAGATGACGCGGAACTTATCAGTTCTGAAAAAGATGTGGCAGATTATTTTGAAGCTGTTCTTGAGACCCATGATGCTCCCAAGAAGGTCGTCAACTGGATCAAGGGGGACTTTTTACGCGAACTTCACCAGTCTGAAATGACTGTGGCTGAGTGTAGGTTTAAGCCGGAAATGATGGCTAAGCTGATTCAGCTTGTAGATAAAGATACCATCAGCATTAAGATCGGTAAGGACATTTTCAGCGATGTATTCAGCGAAGGTCTTGATCCTGAAAAGTACGTCAAAGACAAAGGTCTTGTTCAGATTTCCGACAGCTCCTCCCTTGAGGCTGTGGTCGATAAAGTTCTGGCTGATAACCCGGATGAGGTTGAAGCTTTCAAGGGCGGCAAGAAAAAGCTGATGAGTTTCTTCATGGGCCAGATCATGCGCGATACCAAGGGTAAGGCCAACCCCGGTATGGTCAGCAAGATGATTTCCGAAAAACTTTCCTAACCAAGCGAGAGAATAGATGACCGAACATATTCAATTTTCATCTGAGAAAGATGCCCTCGTACTGCTGGACCAGCGTTACCTGCCCACCCGCGAGGACTGGTTCGACTGCAAAACCACCGACGATATAGTTGAAGCACTTATCGTTATGGTTGTGCGCGGTGCTCCTGCTATCGGCGTGACTGCTGCTTACGGCTGCTACCTTGCCGGTCGTGAAGTTACCGGAAGTGCGGACTGGAAAGCCGATCTGGAAAAGAATCTCGATAAGATCGAAAATGCCCGTCCTACCGCAGTAAACCTGCGCTGGGCTGTGCGTGAAATGAGACGTATCTGGAAAGAAGCCGGAGATGTTTCACTTGATGAGCTTTGCGCTATCTGGCTGAAGCGGGCCAAGGAAATTCATGTGGATGACATCCGCATGTGTGAAGACATCGGTAAGTTCGGCGGCGAACTCATGGATGACGGCGACACCATCATGACCCACTGCAATGCCGGTGCGCTGGCTACCGCCGGTTACGGTACTGCACTTGGTGTTGTGCGCGGCGCGGTTGATCAGGGCAAGAAGGTTTCCGTTATTGCCAACGAAACCCGTCCTTTTCTTCAGGGTGCACGCCTCACCGCGTATGAGCTGCATCGTGATGGCATCCCGGTAAAGGTTGCCTGCGATAACGCTTGCGCACTGCTGATGAAGAAGGGGCTGGTACAGAAGGTAGTTGTCGGCGCGGACCGTGTTACCGCCAACGGTGACGCGGTGAACAAAATCGGAACCTACGGCGTAGCTCTGCTGGCCCGTGAATTCGGTATCCCGTTCTATGTTGCTGCCCCGGTCTATACTATCGATCCCGAAACACCCACCGGTGACGATGTTCCCATCGAAGACCGCACCCCCACCGAAGTTACCCACGTGGGCGATCACCGCATCACCCCCGAGGGCGTGGAAGTTTTCAACTTCGCTTTCGATCCGACTCCCAACGAACTCATCGCCGGGATCATCACCGAAAAGGGCGTTCTGAGACCTCCTTACACTGAGGCTATTAAGAAGCTTTTTGAAGAAGAGTAGTTTGTTATAAAAATAAAAACGCAGTGTCGGAAGATGCTGCGTTTTTTTATATGGCTGCTAATAACCCCTAATAAAACCTTTACAGCCCCTAAACCTTGTGACATAGGACTCCTTTAAGAAGATTTTATTAGCGGGAAGCGGATGTCTTCCCGCTTTTTTTGATATATAGTGCTGTTCACGGAGACTGGAATTCCAGCGGACCGCATGCTCATATTTTTTCGGAGGCCAGCCATGCTGCCAACTATTGCACTTATCGGACGACCTAATGTAGGAAAGTCCACTTTATTTAACAGGTTATTGAGAAAGAAAAGGGCAATCACCCACGATATGCCCGGCATTACCCGTGACCGTATTTACGCTGAAGGTAATTTCAACGGCGTGCAGTACGCCTTGATCGATACCGGCGGTCTGGTCATGGAAAGCGATAATGATTCAGAAGAATTTCAGGGTGATATTTTCGATCAGGCTCGCGAGGCCATTGAGGAATCCCACGCTCTTATCCTTGTAGTTGATGGACGGACCGGGATGACTCCTCTTGATGAGCAGGTTGCTGCTTATATCCGCCAGAGTAACAAGCCTATCCTTTTGCTGGTCAACAAGGTTGACGGTGCTGAAATTGAAGCGCAGTGCACTGCGGATTTCCATTGCCTCGGTTTTGAAATCATGCCTGTTTCCGCAGAACATGGTTTTAACCTTCTTGAACTGCGTGAAAAAGTAGCCGACATGGCCCTTGCCACCGGGATTGAACCCGAAGACGAGGAAGATGAGGAAGCCAAAGGCCTCAAGATTGCCATGCTTGGTCGTCCCAATGCCGGTAAATCATCCATGGTCAATGCGCTTACTGGTGAAACCAGAGTTATTGTAAGTGATATTGCCGGGACTACGCGTGACAGCGTGGACGTAACTTTTGAGAGCGGCGGCAAGGTTTATACATTTGTAGATACTGCCGGTGTTCGCCGCCGGACAAATATCACCGATACTATCGAGCGATTCAGTGTTGTCCGTGCGTTGAGGAGCAGTACCAAGGCCGATATCACCATCATGGTCGTGGACGCGATTGCCGGGATTACCAAGCAGGACAAGCGTCTGCTTGAGTATCTGCTGCGCGAAGCTGTTCCTTTTATTATCACCGTGAATAAGATTGACCTTGTTTCCAAGCAGGAACGGACCGCATTGCGTGAAGGTTTCGAGCGTGCACTGCGTATGGCTCATCACGTCCCTGTTGTTTATACTTCCTGTATTTCCAAGTCCGGTCTGGGCGGGATTCTGGCTCTTGCCAGTCGGTTGAAAAAAGAATGCTCCATCCGTATCTCTACCGGGCAGTTGAACCGGATAATGAAAGATATTGTAGAGAAGCATCAGCCTCCTGTCGTGAAACGAAGAAGAGCCAAGTTTAAGTATATCACTCAGGCGGATGAAGAGCCGCCAACCTTTATTTTCTTTATTAACGATGAGAAGCTGATCAAGCCTACTTACCACCGTTTTCTGGAAAACAGGCTCAGAAAGCTTCTGAATGTGAAGAATGCACCGCTTAATGTCGTCTTCCGCTCAACTTTTAGAAAGAAAGAAGACATAGTTCATAAATAATTGTAGAAAAGTTAAAATTCTTGTTGACAATCCAAGGGGGCGGAGATATTACAACGCTTCCTGAGTGAGTGAAGCGGGTCACGCTTCTTCACCACATATACGGAGAGGTGGCCGAGCACGGCTGAAGGCGCTCGCCTGCTAAGCGAGTATAGGGCTTAAAACTCTATCGAGGGTTCAAATCCCTCCCTCTCCGCCACATGAAAGTCTAAAGGCAGCTGGAGTTATCCGGCTGCCTTTTTGCTTATATGCGTTTCGCAGTTATGCGTAATGATACTGATGTTTGTCGGTGGGGGGCAGGTTGCTATTTAGCTTGTTTTCCTGCTAATAATTATTTTCCGTTGCTGTAATGGATTTTTTTTTATTACCAGTTGTTTTTCGGGTGCTTAATGCTAAATTCGGTAAAAGTTGTCATTGCTGATGACCATGCGCTGGTCAGGGAAGGGCTGAAGACAATACTTATGTCTGAGCCGGGAATAAGTGTGCTCGGTACAGCTGAGAATGGTGAGGAGGCTGTACGTCTGTGCAGGCGTTTGAATCCGGATGTGGCCCTCATGGATCTTTCCATGCCTGTTAAAAGCGGAGTACAGGCCATTCAGGAACTCTCCGGTGAAGGCAGGACAAAATTTTTGGCTCTAACTGCGCATATAGAGTCTGACCATGTCTTTTCAGCACTTGATGCCGGGGCCAGCGGCTATGTACTTAAGACTTCATCGAGCAAGGAACTGGTCATGGCTATTGAAACGGTTATGGAAGGTAAGGTTTATCTTGCCCCGGATATTTCCGCTGAAGTAGCCAAAGGGTTCCTGCAAAAGAAAAGAACCAAAAGTAACGACAGCTTGGATTCTCTTACGGAACGCGAACGTGAGATTCTGAAGCAGGTTCTTGCCGGGTACAAGAACCGGGAAATAGCAGACCTGCTGGTTATCAGTATTAAGACTGTAGAGAAGCACCGTTCCAACTTCATGAGGAAGCTCGGTCTGCGTTCTAAGACGGAACTTAAGGCTTACGGTGAAGAACTCAAGGATAATGGTATATATCTCTAAAAAGGGCTGCCGGGCGGATTTCGAGTCGGGAACGCAGCTTTATAAGGTTCTGAGTAAGGTCCGTTAGTGATACGCATGTTTTGAATACAAAATTTCATGAATTATTTTCAAAAAAAGATTGACATTCGAGGCAAGTTCGGGAAAGTTCTTTTCTCACGTTTTGGAGAGGTGGCAGAGTCCGGTTGAACGCGGTAGTCTTGAAAACTATTGAGGGTGCGAGCCCTCCGGGGGTTCGAATCCCTCCCTCTCCGCCAGAATGCTATGAGGCCCTGACTGAAAAGTCAGGGCCTTTTTTCGTGTGCTAGTCCCAACTTATCTTTCCCCGTGCCCCGGTATCTTATTTCTGTTATCCTCCTTTCTGAGCTGCCCGGAACTTCTAAGGGCAGTGAATTTATTTAAAGGGGGATGAAATGAGAAAGATATTTAGTTTCAGTCTGTTGATTCTGTTTGTTCTGGCTTCTTCCGTATGGGCGGGGCCGCCCTGCCCTGACTGCTGTTCCCCGGAATATGGGAATACAGTTATGGACAGCTACCGTAAGCTGATGTTTAAAGATTCGGTTTATGGGGAGCTTCCGGAAGCCGGCAAGGGGATACGGCTGGGTGTCTATCAGGCACAGGCGGATTGCGGTCCCGGTGCTTCTGTCAAGAATATGGACCGGCTGGAAAAGGTTGCCGGACTGGCCAAGAAACGCGGCGTGCAGCTGCTTTCCTTTCCTGAACTATACGTGACCGGATACACCTTAAGCCCGGAGCAGGCTAAGAAGGTCGCAGAATTTAAGGATGGCCCCAGCATCAGCCGTGCTTGTGCCATTGCAAAAAAACTGAACATGGCCCTGATTGTTCCTTATGCTGAAAAGGCGAAAACCAAAGTAGGTATGCAGTATTTTGATTCCATTGCCATTATCAATGAGCATGGCGAACTTTTGGACAGTTACCGCAAGGTCCAGCTTTATGCCGGGCAGGAACGGGCGAACTGGGCATTCGGAGATACTCCGCCCAAGATGTTCAAGGTTTTCCGGTGGGAGTGCTGAATTGTTATGAAAATGAATTTCCCGAACTGGTGCGTTCACTCGCTTTGCAGGGTGCCAAGCTGATTGTGGGTCCTACTGCCGCAGACTGCTACTATACCATGCCCAACGGCAAGCGCAGTGATGTTCCCTATCCTGATATTTCAACCTTGCTCCTGCCTGCATTCGCCTATGCCAATAATGTCTTTTATGCCTATAGCAATCGCGCCGGATATGAAAAACGGGAAACCGGGGAATGGCATTATCGGGGTAACAGCATCATTATCGGTCCCCACGGTGATGTGATCGTCAAGGCCGGACACCAGCAGGATACCATGCTCATTGCTGACGTAATTCCTGAATATTATGGTGCGACCCATCCTGAACAGGATTACTATTACCTGAAAGACCGCAGGCCTGAACTTTATAAAGAGCTTCTGAAAACAAAGGTTGATTTCCTGAAAGGCGGGTACAAGTACCCTGTCCATAAGGATGGGAAGGAGATTCCACGTTAAGCATATTTGAATCCCGGATCGGCATATAAGCTGATCCGGGATTTTGTTTTTATGTAAATCTTTCAGGGACGGTCTATTTCATGAGATGGGTCTTGGGCACTCTCAGCAGGGCACCGGAATTGATGCCGCTCTGGTTAATCAGCTTCAGGGTGACCATCATCTCATCCTCAAGGATGTAACGGGCCCGGTCAGCTTTGTGTCTGCGGAAATCATCTTCATACAGTCTGACCAGATCGACCGCATTGCCCATGGAATTAATGGAGCTGCGTAGAATTCGGTGGTAGGATTCCATGCTGGGCAGCATGTTGAATTGATACGTCCTGCCGGCAATTATCAGCGGCTCTTCAATGATTGTAAAAGGCTCCACAAGGGCCAGCCGTACGCACATATCCCAGCCATGTTCATTTTCGTTGGGTGATCTGAAAATGCCCACATCGTTGTGCATTCTGCGTTTATAGAGCAGCCCTCTGAGATCGCAGATCTGACAGAACATTTCCCGGACTTGTGCAATGGGTTGTACTGTTTTTGCTGTGCTGTCCGCGTCATGCAGGAAATGACCGCATTTGACTGCCGTAATATCGTCTTTGCCTTCAACTTGTTTCAGTAAGGTCGAAAGGCAGTGCGGCAGAAGTTTATCTGAAATGTCCGCCCAGAAGATATATTCTCCACGGGCTGCGAAAAGACCGCTGTTGAGCAGTTCATGAAACTCGCTTGAACGGTTTATGGATCTGATCTTGAGGGTGGGGAAACCATCCGCAAGTGCATTGATAAAATCTGTTTGTCCGCTTTGATTAAGTAGCAGCAGTTCAAAAGATTTTTCGGTTTGCTTGGAGAGCATGTTCAGAAATATGGGCAGCATTTTTAGCTCAGCAGCTTCTTTCAGAGGAACGAGGACGCTTATTTTGAAGTCGTGATTTCTCTCAGGCTGGGGCATGATCGGTCTGAGGATGGTTTTATCTTTGGAAATAACCAATCCTTTGTTCACATGTCTTATCCTGCCATGTTTGTTCAGTTTATGCCATGTCTTGCCCATTATGTCGGCTATGCTGTGAGCAAATCCCCCGGCATTGCGCAAGGTCTCAGTTTCAAACATGGCGCAGGCACCAACCTCGTTGAAATGGGGCAGGGAGTATGCAGCTGTATTTGCCTTATGTTCAAATCCGGAGCCGAGGCGGGAAAACATAATCTCATCAAAGCAATCATCGTTGCCGATATATTCCATTTCCCGGTTGTCGCTGATAAGTCTTTTCAGGTTTGGGTAGCTGAGTACAGTGTCTTTCTTGGTCAGAAAAATGTCCCGCAGGCTGTAGCAGAAATTTTCCGTGTACTGGCAGTCCGGCGTGGCTGTAGCTGTGAATGGACCTGCTGCGAGTTCAAGGCCTTTGTTCAACATTTCGTGAAGCGAAAGCTGTTTAGCATCCACGTGGCGTATGTACAGGCGGTCCTTGTATTTTTCTTTTATGTTTGATGCAACTTCGCCGCTTTCATCAGCATCGAGCAGGATAAGCTCAGTGTGCAGGATCTGGTCAATGAGAGCTTCAATACATAGTCTGGTTTCATCATTCCATTTATAGACAGGGAGCAGGATACTGATTTCAATCTTACCTCTTATTTCATCAATGGACAGTCCTGCATGTTCATAAAATTCAGTCGCAGTCTGAGGTCCTTGCAGGGCCAGTTCTCTGTAAAAATGATGCAGTTCTTCCTCAATATTTAAGCCCTTGCCCAAGTGGTCGGTGACATTTGTTCCTTCAGCATTATCATAGAGGGCCATGGTGGCACCATGATGAAAGTACAAGGACCAATTATCTTTCCTTACACAAGCGTAGTCGGGGATGCTTTTTACTTCCAGCCCTACATTACGTTCAGAAATCCCGATCAATTCAGGTACAGGTTTGCCTTCAAGGACAGATTTAAGGCTGATGCCTTGTGCTTTCATGTCTTTACCAAGAGCAAGATCGAGAAGGGTTGGTGCTATATCCATTGCCCTGATCAGTTCATGTTTTTTGCTTGGAGCAATTCCTTCTCCAAGAAAAGATGCGAAGACGCGGGTCTTGTTATTGGCAAATCCCCAAGGCATGCTTTTGTCGTATTCAATGTAGTTTTCATTGAGGATGCAGCCGTGGTCGGAAGTAATAACGACAATATCATCCGGGCCGGGTGCGAGTTTGTCCCAAAGAGCTTTGAAGTCAATGGCCTGCTTGGCAACGACTTTCAGGTATTCATCAGTCGTCCAGCGGTCTTTCTTGGTTCCGCCAAAGTCATGGATATGGTAAAGGTGGAAATTTACGAAAAATGGTTTTTTGCTTTGGCGGACCCGTTTTATGAAATTATTCCGTTTCTTATTATTATAATCCAGGTTTGGAGTATGCATGAGAGTCGGATACCCAGCTTCAAATACGTCAAAACCGTGTTTGGGCTGGCAGGAATCTAAGCTGCTGTCGGCCCAGCGGAAGGTTTGGTAACCGTGGTGTTTGAAGTAGTCAGTTATTGTTAGAACATCGTCTTTAAGGTTGCGGATGGACTGTACTTCATGGGTAATCATTCCGGTTAGACCGGGGCGCAAACCTGAAAAATAGGATGGAGCTGATATGCGTGTTGAGCCACCGCTGGTCATGACATCTGTGAACAGAGCACCCTGTTCAATAACTTCGTCAATTTCATTATATACGGCTGTATCGGAAAGGCAGGAAGCCAGCATATCCGATCTGAGGGAGTCGATTACAATCCAGATTACGCTTTTCATGTGATGCACCTTTTAGTTGTCCACTTCCTGTTGCCAGATTGAGATCATGCATAACAGATCTCATGTCAATCAAATGGCAATAATAAAGTATATAAGCAAACTTTGTTCCAAAGTCCGCTTAAATTTAATTTATGAAACTCAACGGAGTCTCTATGAATATTGATCCTTTGTTTTTTTTCGGAAAGAGCACAATGATATAAATAATTGTTTTTTGTTGAATGAAGTGTTTATCTTGTGATAATTGATCTATATAGGTTTGCGTTGATTGAATGTCAAAATGTATTTGAATCCAAGGAGTTGAGTGTGGAGGGACTTCCACTTTGGTTGATTTGGCTGGGTGCGGGGCTTGTTCTGGCATTGCTTGAGCTTGCTGTGCCAGGAATGATTCTGATTTTCTTCAGCCTCGGTTGTCTACTGTCAGCGGCAACCGCGTATTTTCTTCGTGATGCGTTGGTTTTGCAGATTCTTGTTTTTTGCCTTGTCTCGGCTGGCTCACTACTGATCTTGCGTAAAACATTAATGGGCTGGTTTCAGGGTCAAGTCACTGACATTGTCGATGACGGGTACGATAGTTCTCCTGAAGGTGCTCTTGCGGAAGTTTGCAAGGACTTTACTTCAGACGGTTATGGCCAGATAAGGTATCGGGGCTCATTCTGGAAGGCTGTTTCGGAAAATGGTCACAAGTTTAGCGTTGGTGACAAGGTCAGGATTGTTTCATGGACTGACAAAAGTAAGACTTCGTTTTTCGTTAAAAAACTTTGACAGATGAGGTAAAGATATGGCTCCCGGTTTGATTGCTGTAATTTTCATTGCGCTGGTTCTGGTCGTAATAATAATAAAATCCATACGCATCGTTCCCCAGAAGACAGAGGCCATCGTGGAACGACTCGGTAAGTATCGGGTAACCCTGGGTGCTGGATTTCATTTTCTTTTTCCATTTATCGACCGAGTGGCATACGAATTTTCGCTTAAGGAAGAGGCTCTCGATACTTTGCCGCAAACCTGTATCACCAGTGATAACGTAAGTGTGGTGGTGGACGGTCTCATCTTTATAGAAGTTCAGGATTCCAAGGCTGCGGCTTATGGGATCGACAATTATCGATTTGCAGCATCTCAGCTGGCTCAGACAGCACTTCGTTCCTGCGTCGGTAAACTTGCATTGGATAAGACTTTTGAAGAACGTGATTCTATTAATGCGCAGGTTGTTGAGGCTATTGACGCCGCTGCAACTTCTTGGGGAATTAAGGTTTTGCGCTATGAAATCAAGGATATCACCCCGCCTGAAAGCGTGAAGGCGGCCATGGAAACCCAGATGATTGCCGAACGCAAGAAGCGCGCGGACATTGCCCGCAGTGAAGGTGAAAAGCAGGCTACAATCAATAAGGCTGAGGCGGCAAAGCTCGATGAAGTCCTTAAAAGTGAGGGTGAACGTGAAAGGCTCATGAACGAAGCCAGAGGTAAAGCCGAAGCCATAACCACGGTCGCTGACGCCACTGCCAAGGCCTTGCATACCGTCGGTGCAACCCTGAATACTTCAGGCGGCGCAGATGCAGCATCGCTCAGGGTGGCTGAACGTTACGTAGAAGCTTTTGAAGGGCTTGCCAAGGAATCAACAACCCTGATTCTGCCCGCAGAAGCCGGAAACGTTGCCTCCATGGTCGGTACTGCCATGAGCGTCTACGGCAAGGTTAAAGGTGCTGACGGGACTGCCAAGGTTGTTAAGAAGCAGGAAGGGCAGGGTGAGTTTGGATTTACTTTGGAATAGACGGTTCCGCTGAGGGGCTAGAAAATCTAAAGAAGGTCGAGGATTGGTCCTGTGAAGTTTGTCTTGATGAATAAGAGGAAGGAGGTAGGCTCATGCTTGTCTTCTTTCTTTTGTCGTTTTGCGAGGGGATGAAAGTTAAAAGTGGTCGTTTTGCTGCTGTGGTGGAGTTATAAAGATGAATATCCCTAAAGTGTTATCTAGATTGTTGTTTTCAATTTTGTCTTTAGTTTTTACATTATGTTATCTTTGTTGGAATGTTGGCTCTCATACAACGGTATTTGTATTTGTCGTCTTTCCTGTGCTTTTTTTGTTTGATTATTTTGTTTTCGTATTAAGGTTGCTTTGCGATGAATTTTCTGGGTGTAAAATAAGTACTTATAGAAGAGAACTAGCGAAGAAGTTGAAGACTTCATTTCATCTTTTTTTTGATATGGACTTTACTGTTCCTAGAAATAATCAGTTTTTACCTAACTTCGTTGTTTCTTGTGTTTTAATTATTCTGTCTACTGTTGGTGCATCACAAGTAAAATATGATTTAGTTGAGTTTTATGTCTACGACAGTTTCTATAATATAATGAAGGATTATTCTGCTAAGCGTGAGTCTTTATCCGGAATAGCGGGAGAAGGGAATATTTACGCACAACTCCGTTTGGGAGCTATGTATGAAAAAGGCATTGGAGGAGATATTGATTATGTGAAGTCAGCAGAGTGGTATGCACTTGCAGAAAAGCAACGTAGCGCAAAGGCAGCATTTGAATTGGGAGTACTATATTTGCAAGGTCTAGGCGTACCAAAAGATTGTTCTTTGTCTTTCACATTGTTTAAAAAGTCCGCAGATAAAAAATATGCCGCTGCAATGACGGTTCTTTCTGCTTACTACTATTTGGGAGAGTGTAGTGAAAAGGATTATAGCCAAGCTTTTGATTGGGCAGAACGAGCTTCTATGAATGGTAATTTGGGCGGGAGATTGGTTTTAGCAGATTACTATTACCGTGGAATAGGGGTTGAGCAGGATAGGAGTAAAGCAAAAGAACTTTATGCAGAGTTGGATGAGTTAAATGTCTCAGTTGCCCAAGTCGATTTCGCCAGAAAACTTTTATATGAGGATGCAGATAAAAATAAATCAGAGGCGATTCGTCTTCTGGAAAGGGCTTCGGAAAACGGAAATACTCGTGCTGTGGAAATATTGAATGCGATGAAGGATGGAGAATAAATTGTAGAGAAGAGGTGTCAGTTAAAGATCGTCAGGCTGGAAGTTTTAGCACATAATAAAACCCGGCTTAAATGGCCGGGTTTTACTTTTCAGGCGCACGGACTGCCCGTTTAGGCTTTCGTGTTAGCTATAGTCCCAACGCCGGAATAAGCGGCACTGAGTACGCTTTTTTGGAAATCATAATCATTGTTGGTTGAAGAACCGGACTGATCGGAGTTCATGTAATCAAGTGTCTTGGTTACAACCTGAGCTCCGAAAAGCTGCTTGTCACTTACCACTTGCGCGGTATTAATGGCTGAACTGATTGCTGATACGTCCATAAAACCCCTCCCGAAAAAGGGCAATATACGCGCCTATCTGTCGAATCGGTAGATATCTAAAAAACTTTAGAGTAAAAATAAGAAAAATTAATCCTGATTAATTAACTGCTGATAATACTTAATAAAAAAATAAAAAAGTCCCCGCAATCAGTAGATGAAAGCGGGGACTTTGTCGGCTCAGCCGGGGAGGTTTATTTCTTAACCTGTTCCCATAGTTCGTTCTGCTCAATGAGATTCATTTCGGAGATGTCCTTACCTTGTTCTTTGGCGAGGGCTTCCATTTTTGCGAATCTTTCAAGGAACTTGTTGTTGGTGATATCCAGTGCGCTGTTGGCTTTGATACCTTTTCTGCGTCCCAGTTCAATGAGAGTGAAAAGATAGTCCCCGAATTCTTCGGCTATGGCATCTTTGTCGCCGGATTCCAGCGCGCTGTTCCATTCCTTCCATTCACTTTCGAGTTGTCCGAGGCATTGTTCATCGGATTCAAAGGTAAATCCGCTCCGAGCGGATTTTGAATTGATGCGGTAAGCCTTGAGCATCGGCGGCAGTCCCTTGGGTAGAGAATCAAAAATTCCTTTGCTGTCCTTTTTTTCGCTTCTTTTAATCTTTTCCCAATTGCGAAGCAGTTCTTCCTGATCTTCAATTTTTACATCAGCAAAAACGTGAGGGTGGCGGCGGATCATTTTTGCTGCACCGGATTCCACGGCATCAGCAAAAGTGAAAGCACCTTCTTCTTCGTAGCGTTGGGCTATGAAGAGCAGCAGGAACATGACATCGCCAAGCTCTTCCATTGCTTCCTGTTTATCGTCAGCGCGAATTGCTTCCACCAGCTCGAAAGCTTCTTCAATAACAGAATCGCAAAGTGTTTTAGCGGTTTGTTCTTTGTCCCAAGGGCAGCCATCAGGTGCGGTCAGGTTGGAAATTACATTTTTGAGTTTTTCAATAGATTTTGCGCTCATTTTAAATTGTATCGCTTAAAGGGTTGGTGAGTTCAGAATGATCAGGAAACATGGATTGGATATCCAATGAATCGAGGACGTCTTCGGGCGCAAAGCTGATAAAGAAGCTTGCTGTGGACATTACTTTCGGAGCCAGTTTTGATTTGGTCAGAAATTCCGAGTTGGGGGTGAAGCTGTTCAGCACTACTATAATAATACCGCCGACAATGATCGCTTCAACAAATCCGAGTATTCCGCCAAGGACTTGATCCGCCCAGCTGAGCATGGAAACGGTGAGTACCTTTTTGATGGTAACCCCGACAAGAAAGGCCACAAAAAGGGTGGCTACAATTATTGAAAGATAGCTGAACGCTTTGACTGTTCCGGGGCCGTCAAAAAAAGTCTGGAAATACGGGGCCAGTTCATGATGATACTTGGCTGCCAGATAAAAGCCGAAGATTAAAGAGAAAACGGAAATAGCCTCCCGGACTATTCCGCGTAGTAATCCCCTGAAAATCAGGCCTCCGGCAATCACTATCAAGATTATATCCAGCGCATTAAGGGCTAAACCTGCTGTTTGCATACTGAAATCCGTTAAATATTGATGTTTGTGAAAAAATGCGCGAACTCCGCATGAAGCCTTATTAAATAAAGATATAGTGGGAGAGTAGCAGACCCCAGAGGAAAAGTGAATATCGTGAATCACCTTGAAAATAATAAAAAATATGACAATGAAGTGAAAAATGAGGTTGTGTCATTTGCTGATCTCAGGTAATTCTCGATTAATTTTGGGGGAAAATGTTTTAACTTGTCAGGACCTATTTGTTCATGTCTGGAGTGTATGCGTGAAATTGATCGAGACGGAATTTCCCGGACTTGTGGTTGTAGAGCCCAAGGTTTTCCGAGACAGGCGCGGTTTTTTTCTGGAGAGCTTTAATAAAAAAGTTTTTGCGGAAAATGGATTGCCTACTGATTTTGTTCAAGATAATCATGCGTATTCATCCGGTGTAGGCGTTATCCGTGGTCTTCACCTACAGATGCCCCCGTATGCTCAGGCAAAGCTTGTCTGGGTTACAAGGGGCGCAGTAAACGATGTAGTGGTTGATTTGCGTAAAGGGTCTCCGACTTATCAGAGATCGTTCAAAATTGAACTATCTGCGGAGAACTTTCGCAGGCTGTTCATTCCCAAGGGATTCGCGCATGGATATGAGACTCTGACCGATGAAAACGAGTTCATGTATAAGGTTGATTCCGGCTATTCTCCCGGTAGTGAGGCTGGGATCAGATGGGATGACCCGGAGCTTGAAATCGATTGGAAGACCGGAAATCCGGTACTTTCCGATAAGGATCGTGAGCTTCCGTTGTTGGCCGAGTTTGACTCGCCGTTCGAGTTTTAAGATGAATTGCGGAAAGCGGTCTGTTGATGCTTTTTCGCACCCCTTTGTTTAGAAGTAGGGTTTTTTCTGTGCTGAGGAGTTTGTGAAAAGTTTCATATTCTCTTGACATGGAAAGATACTCTATTTTAGAAGAAATGGCGTTAATTGGTTGTTTATGTTTCACAAAACTTAAGGAGTAGTGGGGCGAGGTTATGGAGGAAAAAAGAACATCGAAGCAGTGTGGAGGAGTTCTTCCTTTCTTCATCGGTGTCCTTGCGAGCCTGATCGTCGGCTGGTGGGTTTTCCCGCAGGTTATTTATAGCCAGAAGACTCAGCCGATCGATTTCAGTCACAAGGTCCATGTTGAAGATGAGGGTATGGACTGTGAGTCATGTCACATGTTTTTGGAAGATGGCTCCTTTGCAGGACTGCCTTCCAACGAGCAGTGTGCTGAGTGTCACGAAGATGTCCTCGGTGAATCAGAAGCCGAAGAAATTTACGTGACCGAGTACCTGCAGAAGGGTGTGGAAGTTCCCTGGTTGGTTTATCAGTACCAGCCTGATAACGTTTACTTTTCGCACATGGCACACCAAGGCTTCGAGTGTACAGATTGCCATCCCGACGTAGGCAACAGCGACACGCTGCCGACGTATTACGAAAACAGAATCAGCGGTTACAGCAAGCAGACCATGAAGATGTGGCAGTGTGAACGCTGTCATGCGGAAGTTGGTACCAGCAACGCATGTTACGTCTGCCATAAGTAAGTGAGGGACTGCAATGGGTATTGATCGCAGAACTTTTATTCAATTGGTAACAGGTGGTGTTGTTGGTTCACTCTTCACCCCTGTAATTTGGAAATCTCTGGATGATGCAGCTATCTGGTCGCAGAACTGGTCTTGGATTCCCCGACTGAAATACGGTGCAATCACCGAGCAGGCTTCTGTTGCCAAATTTGGCGCAGCTCCCTGTACGGAGATTGTTAAGTCCGTAGGTGGAAGTCCTTATCTCACCAGAGGAAACGCAGAAAACGAAATGAGCAAGGGCGGTGTTGATCCTGTCAGCGCCAGTGGTCCCCAGCTCATGTACAGTCCTTCCCGCGTGAACGGTCCTATGAAAAAGACCGCGGAAGGCAAATACGAATCCATCTCCTGGGAAGAAGCTGAAAAGATTCTTTCCGAGAAACTCGCCGCAGTTAAAGGACAGAAAGGCAAACTCGCAGTTGTTTCCGGTGACGCCACCGGTACTGCTACCGAAGTTCTGTCCGGTTTTGCTGCCGGCATGGGTGCTGAATGCTACCTCATGCCCGGCGATGAGCAGGGCGCAGCCGCAGCTCTTGCAAGCATGGGCGGAAAAGGCCAGATCGGTTATGATCTGGAAAATTCCGATTTCGTGCTTTTCGTAGGCGCGGATGCCATGGATTCATGGGGATCGGTTGTGAGAAACCAGTGTGTTTACTCCGCAAGCCGTCCCACCGGTGAAGAAATCAAGACTACTTATGTCTACGCCGGTCCTTTCCAGAACAGTACGGCAGCCGCCGCAGACAAGTGGGTTCCGGTTGCTCCCGGCACCGGCGCAATCTTCTGCCTCGGTCTCGCCTATCATATGCTTAAGGCCGGAGCTTCCGCTTCCGCCTCCGATTTCGCCGACTTTAAGACTCTGGTTATGTCCAGATTCTCTCCCGATAAAGTGGAGAAAGCCACCGGCGTTGCAGGAGCGGAAATGGCCGCTATTGCCAAGCGCATCATGAAATCTTCAGCTCCCGTTGTTGTTGCCGGTTCCGAGTTCGCTCAGGGCGCAGGCGCAGCTGACGTTATTGCCGCTGCCGCAGTCAACATGCTGCTCGGGCGTGTAAATAAAGACGGCGGAATGAAGATTCTCCCTGAACTGCCCAAGGCTGTTGATGCAGCTGAAGGACGTTCAGAACTCGCAGCTAAAGACTTTGTCGGTTACCTCGCAGGTATTGCCGCAGGTAAGGTTGCAGCTCCTGAAGTTATGATGGCTTACGAAGCCAACCCGGTTTTCGCACTGCCTCAGAACACAGTTCTGGCACCGGCGTTCGAAAAAGCTGGTTTCCTCGTAAGTTTCAGCACTTTCATGGATGAAACAGCTTCCAAAGCTGACCTGATTATGCCCAACCCCACCAGCTACGAGCGTTTTGAAGATGCACAGACTCCTTACGGTGTCGGCTCTGCAATGCTCGCAGCCAGTGCTCCTGTTGCAGAGCCTCTCTACAACAGCAAGCCCACTGTAGACGTAGTTCTCGGCGTGGCTTCCGGACTGGGTATTGACCTTGGATACGAATCCGCTGACGCTGTTTATCAGGCTAAAGCCGAAAAAGCAGGCGCAGACTGGGATTCCCTTGTAGAAGGTGCTGCTTATGTTTCCGATTCTACTGAATCCGGATCCATCAAGTTTGCTGCATCTGTTCTGTCCAAGGCTGTGGCCATGCCCAAGGGCGGCGAAATTGCTCTCGCTCCCTATTCCAAGCTTATTTTTGGTACACCCACTGTGGCTATTCCGCCCATGAACGTGGTTGCTATCAGTAAATATGAGCTTCTGGGTAAAGACCTTATGGTTCAGGTTAACTCCAAGACCGCCAAGAAACTCGGCGTGTCTGAAGGTTCCAAGGTCAAGCTGGCCGGAGCAGGTGGAGAGTGCGCTGTAAGAATCCACATTAATGAAGGCGTAATGAACGATGTTATCGCCGCACCTCTTGGATTCGGTCACACCGCATGGGATGCTTACTCCAGCGGTAAGGGCGAAAACATCTCCAAACTTCTCACCGTTGGTACTGAGTCCGGCACCGGTTTGTCCGTGTGGACCAGTTCTTTCGTGAGCATCGCCTAAATTAAAGTCAGGGGATTCACGTTATGCAACAATTGGAATTTGATACTAAATGGACCATGGTAGTAGATGTCGACAAGTGTACCGGTTGCGGTGCTTGTATGGTGTCCTGCCAGGCAGAAAATAACATAGCTCCCATGGAAGAAGGGTCCAACAAGCTTAAGACCCTCACCTGGATGCTTGTATACGAACTCAACAATGGTAAGGAATTCCCCAACAGGGAAGTTGCCTACCTGCCCAGACCCTGCATGCAGTGCGGACATCCTGCCTGCGTTCCCGTCTGTCCCGTAGTTGCTACTACCAAGGACGAAGAAGGCGGAATCGTCAGCCAGATTTACCCCCGTTGCATCGGTTGCAGGTATTGTATGGCGGCATGTCCTTACCACGCCCGCTACTTCGGCTGGCTCGATCCGGTATGGCCCGGCGGTATGGACAAGGCGTTATCTCCCTCAACTTCCACCCGTCCTCGCGGTGTTGTTGAGAAGTGTAACTTCTGTCATTCCAGACTGCTTGATGCACGCCAGCGTGCCCGTAACGAAGGTCTGGACCCCAACAAGCTGCCCGACGGCTGGTATCAGCCTGCCTGTCTGGAAGCTTGCCCCACCGGGGCAATTTCCTTCGGTGATGCAAAGAACCCTGAACACAAAGTCCATGAACTGATCAAGAGTCCCAATGCCTTCCGCATTCTGGAATCTATCGGTATGGATCCTCAGGTTTACTACATCAGCCGTCGTGACTGGGTTCGTGAGCAGAGTGATAACCACGTCGCTGAAGACAAGCACTAGGAGGGAGGTTTACAATGGATAGCAATCTCTTCCCCGAAGGCGTAAAACGCTGCGGACTTCCCAAGTTCCTGCTGTGGATGGCATTTCCTGCCGCTATTCTGCTCTGGGGAGCCTACGCTGCCGGACAGATTTTCTACTACGGCATCGGCGTTACCGGCCTTGATAACTACTTCGGGTTCGGCCTCTGGATTACTTTTGACCTTGCGGTTATCGCGCTTGGTGCCGGTGCTTTTTTCACCGGTTTCCTCAAGTATATCCTCAAGATCGATCAACTTAAAAATATCATCAACCTTGCAGTAGTCTTAGGATTCCTGTGCTACTCCGGCGCCATGCTCATTCTGACCATGGACATCGGGCAGCCTATCCGCGCATGGTTCGGTTACTGGCACCCCAACGTGCACTCCATGCTCACAGAAGTTATCTTCTGTATTACCTGTTACTGCACTGTTCTGATCATTGAATTCATTCCGCTGATTCTCGAGCAGAAGCAGCTGAACAAGATTCCTTTCCTGCACCACTTTGCCCATCACCTGCACGTGAATATGGCATTGTTCGCAGGTATCGGAACCTTCCTGTCCACCTTTCACCAGGGTTCTCTCGGTGGTATGTACGGCGTTATGTTCGGCCGTCCTTACGCTTTCCGTGAAGGTTTCTTCATCTGGCCCTGGACTTTCTTCCTCTTTGTTCTCTCCGCTGTGGGTTCCGGTCCTGTTTTCACAGTTCTGGTTTGTACCCTCATGGAGAAAATGACTGGTAGAAAGCTGGTGGAATACAAAGTTAAAGCCCTGATGGGTAAAATCGCCGGTACCATGCTTTGCGTGTACATGTTCTTCAAGATCATTGACACCTGGGCCTGGGCTGTAGGTTACCTGCCCACCGTCGGCCTGACCTTCGACCAGATGTTCTACGGCAACGTCTATGGTCAGTGGCTGCTCTGGACTGAGCTCGTGCTTTGCGGCATCGTTCCCGCTATCATGCTGATCACTCCGTCCATCAGGAACAACCCCAGCCTGCTGTACACCGCAGCGATTCTGGACTGCATCGGCGTATCCATCAACCGTTACGTCTTCACCGTTCAGACCATCGCTATCCCTGTTATGCCTTTCGATAACTGGGAAATCTATGTACCCAACTGGGCAGAATGGGCAACTTCGCTCATGATCTGCGCATACGGTGCTCTGGTGCTCAGCCTCTGCTACCGCTATCTGCCTATGTTCCCTCAGGAACTCAAGCTGAACAAGAAGTAGTATTTAGCTGGTTGCTAAAGTAAGTTAAAAGGCCCCGCTCGTAAGAGTGGGGCCTTTTCTTTGGTGTTTGGGAAGTGAGGTTTTCGTATAGGATTTAACGCTGGAAAATCATAATGCTGGCTGGTATGTTAGAATTATTATGAGTATGGATAAGGATTTAAGAGAAACTTTTCAGTTTATTGAGCGAGCAAGAAGACTTGATAGTCGGTATTGTTTTCGGCTCAATGGTGTCTGGTAACATTAGGACTGATAGTGATATTGATATTGCTGTGCAAGGTTCTGCCCCTCTTTCTTTTGAGCGAAGGATGGAGCTTCGTGCTTTTTTAAGTCGTAACTTAGGGCGCGAAGTAGACCTGATTGACCTTACGACTTGTCATGGATTGCTTTTTCAACAGATATTAACAAAGGGTGAAATTTTAATTGGTCAGTCCTCAAGCATTCTTGCAAAAACTGCAAACCGTATGCTTTTGGAACAGGCAGATTATGAGCCTTTAAGGAATCGTTTGGTGCGTTCAAATTTGAAGAGAGGATTCAGTGGATCAAAAAGTTATTGAAAATGAGCTTGTTTCCTTACAGCGTTGACTAGCATTGAAAGCTGACAATTAATTTTTAAGATATTTGAATCAAAAAAGCCTCCCCGCTGGCGCAGGGAGGCTTTCTATTTCACAATATCAAAGTTCAAACTAGTAAGGCATAAACCACTTCATGCCTTCCATTTTGGCAGGAATAGGCTTTTCTTTCACTGGTGGGTGGGTCATGTCCCAGCATTCCATTTCCTGTTCGATCCATGATGGACGCGAAAGGCGAATGGAGTTTCCTCTGGTGATGGAGTCGTCCTCCCCGCTGAAGTGTTGCAGAATGAGGCTTACGTTGCCGTCTGCATCACCGAGGGACCATTTCCATACCTTGAGGGTGCCGAATGGGTTTCCGCGCCAGTCGTTAGGCTTTCCGAATTGTTTTTCAATTTTGCCGTAAAGCTTGTTGAAAAATGACATGCTGCCATCAGCGTATTTGAGTTTCATGCGCAGGATAATGTCCTTGCGTTTGCAATTACCCACCACAATATATCCGCCTTTATAGCCTTCCATGTCTTTTAGACCGATCCGTCTGATGTATTCCTCCTGCCAGGGGGAGGTTTCGGAGTTCATCTCAAGGAGAGAACGGACAGTGGAAACATTGTTTCCAATGGTAATCCCGGCTACGGATTCAGGGGCGTTCTGCGCAGCCAGAGCACTTGATGCTCCCAGCAGGCAGAGCAGTAACATTAAAGATAAAGCTTTTTTCATATAATCATTCCTGTCAGGCCGATGGCCGTATCTAAATGAGAGTCAGTCCTATTCCGGTAGTGCAACCGGAGCATCCTGAGTTGTAGTTTGCAATGAATCTTTCTTCCCAATTACTTATCATGTCAACAGTGGCTTTCAAGAATTTATTGCTGATTACAGGATATTGTTCCTGAGCCTTCTTGAATTTGTCGCTGGTCAGCCGAAAGCATACGCAATCGGAAGTAGCCTTGAGGGTGAATAAACGTTTGGAATCCCCGATGAGTGAAAGTGCTCCTACAAAATCGCCCTCCTTGAAGGATTGGATTTTGGTGGGGCTGTTATCCAGGTAGGCTTCCATGGATCCGCTCATGATATAGTAGGCGGATTGGTCATGGTCTCCGCAGGCAAATACCTCATCACCGGCGGAGAATTTTTCACGTACGCAGAGGTAGGCGATAAGCTTTTGAGCTTCAAGGTCAAGACCGGAGAAGTAAGGGATTTCCCTCATTATTTCCAAATGCTCTTGGTATTCACTTGTTTCTGCTGCCATGACTAATGTGCTCCATGTACGAGTTCATAAAGATGTCCCTTCTTGGCCATAAGCTCATCATAGGGACCAACTTCCATTAATTTACCAGCCTTCATGACTGCCACTTTGTCGTAATTTTTAATGGTATCCAGCCTGTGGATTACCGAGATAAGCGTTGCCTTTCCTTTCCACTTGGTTTCCAGCAGTCCCTGAATACGGTTTTGAGATCTGTTATCCAGAGCGGAAGTGGCCTCGTCCATAATCATGATGGGAGGATTCTTGAGGAAGGTCCGGGCGATGGCAAGCTTCTGGCACTGACCGCCGGAAAGCTTGTCGCCTTTGGTGCCCACCTGAAATTCCATGCCCAGTTCGACAACTGTTTCGAGGAGATCTTCCTCGATGAGCAGCTGGATCATGGACTGGTTGATGGCATCCTGAACCTTGGGATGGTCTGTTTTCGGTTTACCGAAAAGGATGTTGTCCAGAATTGTCTGAGAGGGGATGAATTCAGCCATCTGGTAGAAGCTGAATGTTTCCGGCCTGTCTTCAGTAATTCTGGAATTGAACATCTGCCTTCCGTCAAGGATCAAGCCTTTCAAAACTGCGGGAAGGGCTACAATCTTATGAACTCCGGGAACAAATCCCAATGCGAGTTGCAGAAGCATCTCGCGGTCTTTGCCTTTGAGGTCCATCAGGGGAGTCTCTTCAATACGTCCGGTGAGTTGCTTGTACTCTTCAAATTCCTCGGAAGGAATGGGACTTTGTTCAAAGAAGACTTCATCCGGCGGGAGGTTACCCAGAATGTCGACAGTCTGCTTTGCAAGCTCTCGTCCAAGGCTGAGCAGCGGAGTTTCCAGCTGTGCTTCCTTGAGGAAGTTTTGGAAATACTCATTGCTTACAAGCTGCCTGCCGGAGAAGCTGTTATCATTCGGATGCCCGAAAAGGATGTTTCCGGCTACGCAGGTGAAGTCCAGATACTTGCCGTCCTGATAAAACTCCACATGTTCGGCAAGTCGATCACCGAAGTCGGAATGGAAGTTTTTACGCACCCTGACCAGCCGCTCCGAAAGGTCAGCTTCTTTTTCAGGGTCAAGAAGGGTGTTCAGGCCGAAACGCAGTACATCTACGAATATTCCGGCCTGCTGCACAGCTTCAATCATATTGTCGCGGGTGGGCATTTTCTTTTCGGCATCGGGGTCACCCTCAAGAACAGCTGCACAGGAGTAAAGCAGGTTGTCCTTGATTGTGCCGGAGAAAATAAACGGCGACTGGGCCACGATTCCCATATTATGGACCATGTCTGCTTTGGTGAGGTCTCCAACCTCATAGCCGTCGATTTTTACCGAGCCTCCCGTGTATTTATATAGTTGGGATACGCATTGAGCCAGCGTACTTTTACCACTGCCGGAAAATCCCACAAGAGCCATTTGCTCTCCGGGTTTGAGCTGCATATTGATCTGCTTGAGCAGCCTGATATTTCCTGAAACAGTGAAGCCGAGGTTCTGGACTTCAATATTGCCTTTGAGTTTAACCGGCTCACGCCCTTCAGGTTCAAGCTCAAATTCAGGCTTGGTGTCGAAGTATTCCATGACCCTGCTGTAGCGGACACCGGCATCGTTATGGACCTGATAGAAATCCATAAGTTCCTTCCACGGATCATAAATTTTTTCGTAGGCGGAAAGGAAAGCAACCAGCGCACCAAGATCGAAACGACCTTGAATGGCAAGGTAACCACCGACAATAAAGAGCAGGAAGGGGCCAAGATTCTGGAAAAAGTTGTTCAGGACTTTGATGCCCTGCTTGTAAAGAATCCAGGTGATTCTGATCTTGAAAAGACGGTCAACAAACGCGCCGTATCTACGGTTTTCAATGCGGTAGGAACCGTTGCCGTGGATTTCGTGGATACCGGAAATTGTTTCGTTGATGTGGCTGCTCAGGTGTCTGGTGGTATCGACCCTTTTCTTGTTGGCTTTGTTTGATCTTTTCTGGAGCTTGGGAACCAGATAAATAACAAAGGGATACAGGGCGATGGAAATACCGGCCATGATCGGGTTCAGATAGAACATGTACCCGGCAAAGGCGATCAACGTGAGCAGGTTTGTAACCGGGACAGCTACTGACTGGCCTACATATTCCCCGGCGGGCGCAAGTTCGGTCACCAGCGAGGAGACAACCATACCCGGATTGGCCTTTCTGAAATAGCTCAGCGGCAGGGTCAGGATGTGTGCATATAGTTCCTTACGCATCTTCGCCAGTGCTTCCTGCCCGATATAGGTTTGCAGGACTGTAATGAGGTACTTGAGAAGGCTTGCGGATACAACAGACGCAATGTAGAAGCCGCAGTACATGAAGAGCAGGTCAACCTTGCGCATACTGATGGCCTGGTTGATGATTTTCTTCTGCATTTCCAGAGGAACCAGTCTGACTGCTACTGTGAAAAAGATGACAACAAGTAATATGAGCTGCAATTTCATATTACTGTTTTTCACCCAGTAGGTTAGCGGACGCTTGGTGATCATTAAATACTCCTGTTTAGCAATATATCTAACAAAAATTTATTACCTTTTTGTTGACGCAGCGACAAGGGTTTTCTAACTTATGTGCGGTAATCGTATTATCAGTTCCACACGAGAAAATTGAGGATAAGGTTTTGGTAAATAATCTGGAGACGCAGACAGTAGACAGCGTCACATCTTCTTTTTCGCTGAACTCAGATATTTCTGAGCTCAAGGTTCTTGCTGAGAAAATTGAGATTTTCGGCAGTGAAAACGGCATTTCCGATAAGACAGTGTTTGAGCTTAATCTTGTTCTTGATGAGCTTTTCACTAATCTTGTCAGTTACGGGTGCCAGTCCGACAGGCATAAGTTTGACCTTATCATGGAACTTAAGGCCGGGTTCCTCACCATCTGGATTGAAGATGACGGCAAGAAATTCAATCCTCTTGACGCGCCTGAACCGGATATGGAGTGCAGTTGTGAGGAACGCAAGGTCGGGGGCTTGGGAATCCATTTCATGCGAAAAATGATGGACAGCATTGAATATGCATGGGCAGACGGAAAGAATAAATTGACGTTGACCAAAAATGTTCAATAGTTTTATTGTACTATAAGATAAACGGTCCGCCGGGCGGATTTTTATATTTAAGATGGTATGCGGTAATGCCGAGCACCAGACGGCACAATGGGAAAACGGAGGAAAAGATGGGTCTTGAAGTCGGTGAAATTAAAAACGATGGGATAATTACCTTTAAACTTAAAGGGCGACTTGATTCTAATACATCCAATGATTTTGAAGAAAGGCTGCTGAATATGATTCAGGACGGCGAAAGCAAGATCATTCTGGATTTTGAAAATCTGGAGTACATTTCCAGTGCCGGACTGCGAGTCCTGCTCAAGGCTGCCAGGGAACTCAAGGGCGGAGACGGCAAACTCATGCTTTGTTCCCTCAAGGATTATATCAGGGAAGTTTTTGATCTTTCCGGTTTTGTTTCTTTCCTGCCCATCTACGATACCATGGATGAATGTATGGGTGCCTTCTAGACATTTTGAATTAATCGGGCCATATTCGGCCTTCTTCTATGTTTTTACGGCTTCCTGTCTGCTAGTATGCGGACAGGAAGTTTGTTTTTTGAAACTGCGCGCATTTATTGCTATAATAGATAGCTCGCTTTTTTACATACACCGGAGGGTATAAAATGAGCGGTATATTTACATCTCTTGCTGTAATGATGTCTCCAAGGGGACTTGAGGCTGCCGGACATGGTGCCGGGCTGGGCGGGGCTGCTTTTCTGGGACTTCTCGTTCTGGCCGCACTTTCAGCCATCTGTACCGCACGCAGTATGGATAAACTTTCGTCCGGAGAACTGCGGGCCACCCCTGTTGACCGTGTTGCATTCGGATTTCTTGATGCGGCCCGTTTCTTTACCCTGACTGTACTGGCTGTTTCGTGGCTGGGTCTTGCCGGATATGCGGTTAACGAAATTTTTATCACCTCTTTTCCCAATCTTGCTGCATCGTTTACCATTCTCGGCCTGTCTGTCTGGGCTTGCCTGCTTTCAAAGAAATACTCCGGAGATCTTTTCGGGGGAACTTTGACTCTGGCTTTTGTTTTCTTCATTTATGTGGCGGTGATGGTCAATCAACCCGTAGCCGAGCACATGGGCTATCCAACAGAACTGCCGAAATTGTTTTCTCCGCTACTGCCTGCCGGATTTGTTGAAGCCGGACCATTTGGCTGGCTGCAATTGGTATTTTTGGGCGTACTCGCCTTTGTGGGCTTTGACTTGCCGCTGGTTTTTGAAAACAAGGGGTCAAGGGCCGTTCCTGCTGTTTTTTTGATTCTTGTTGCCTTCGGGCTTTTTGTCTGGGCAGCCCTGCTTGTCAAGACTCCTGAAGAGTTGCTCAGCTCAACTGTTCCCCATCTTGCGGTTGCTGCGCAGGTTCTTGAAGGCAAAGGTCGCCTGCTTATGGGCGGAACCATTGTGTTTGCAACCTTTGCAGGGCTTTGTGCCTTGTTTCGTCTTTTCGGGCACCGGGTTCGCGGGGTTCTTGCAGAGGATTACTCCCGCTATGCAACCGGGGGCGCGGCAGTCTTCATTGGCGCGATCATCACTGTTATGCTGGTCAATGGTTGGGCTGGAAAGGATGAACTGGAATCCCTCATTTCCGCAGGTCTTTGTTTCTGGTTCGGGTCTTACGCCCTGATTGATTTGCTGGGGATTATCGCCATGCGCAAGGCTGGACGTTTTTATCTGCCCAGATTTTTGACTTTGGGATTGCATGCGGTTGCCGCTGCTGTCTGCTGTTTGAATATCGAATTCCTCAATTACTTTCTTTATGCACTCGGCTGTCTGGCCGTGGCAGGGGTTGCCCTTGGTTTTACCATGAAGGAATATTGCGATTATCCTCCGCTGGAAGAAGTTTCCGAAGATAACAGCGAAGAGGAATCAGATTCTGAAGAAGGCGAAGAAGTTAAGAATGATGCGGTTCAGGATGATCCTGAAGACGAAGAGTTGAATATAGTCAGTTATAAATAAGAAGGTTTATGCCTGTTTTGCTTGTCCTGCGGTTTTGATCTGATATTATGTAAGTGAGCCTCAAAATTTGCTTCATGTAAAATCATACAAATCATTGGAGGTAATAATGGGCAACCGTTTAATATTGCTTCTGCTTGCTTCCGTGCTTGCTGTCTTGGCAAGTCTTGCGGTTTTCCCGCAATCGGCCGGTGCAGAAGAAGTCCCCCGTGTTTCCGGAGAATATCTGGAACGCAAGCTCGGCTCGGAAGGGTTGGTGATCATTGATTCCCGCAGTGGTTCCGACTGGCGTGGCAGTGAGTCCAAGATCAAGGGCGCAATCCGCGGCAAGGCCGGCAAGGAAAAGGAATGGGCAGCAGGCCTGCCCAAGGACGCAGAGATAGTAATCTATTGTGCCTGACCCAGCGAATACACAAGCTCCCGTGTGGGGCGAAAGCTGAAGACGATGGGTTTTAAGGATGTTAATGCGCTTCTGGGCGGCTGGCATCAATGGTACAGGTCTGATTATCCGGTAGAACCAAAGTAAAATAAAACGGGGCACAGCCTAGGCTGTGCCCCGTTTTTTATTCTGGTTTATCTAATTCTATTTTATTCAGGAAACGGTGTTTCCGCAGGGCCGCAGATCTGAAAGTCTTGCTGACAAGTTTCCGTTTTTCCTTGAGGGCTTCACGCTGAGCCGCAATTTGGGCCGCTTCATCGCCTTTAGGTTTGTATTTGGTTTTGACTCCGCGAAAGGCTACCTTGATTTTCTTACCTTGGAATTTTTGGTCCAACTCATCCATAATATCCGATTCCGTGGGGAATTTATCCTCAAAGTGGCTGACCCAGAAGTTCATTTCAAAGTCCAATCCTAACAGTCCAAAACGTTTGAATAAAAGATTAGGAGCAGGATCTTTGAGTACATTGGGATGTTTCTTGACTACTTTCATCATTATCTTTTTGGCTTTTTTGACCTTTGAGCCGGGAACAAGTGTGACCGGAATAGTCACTCTGATGCGGGTGTCCTGATAGTTGAGGTTGATGATTTCACCTTTAAGGAAACTTGAGTTTGGGATGATGACCATACTGTTGTCTAAAGCCTTAAGGGTCGTGTTGCGGATGGAAACATCGGCTACCGTGCCGATTATCTTTTTATGTTGCAGGGTGTCCCCTTTTTTGATTGATCCGCCGAAGAGGATGATCAGTCCGCTCACAAAGTTGCTGACAATATCCTTCATCCCAAAACCGATTCCGATGGAAAGGCCGCTGGCGATCCAGGTCAGTGCGGACATGGGAATGCCCAGCAGAAAGAAGGAAGCCAGCAGGAATACCACCCAGACAATGTATGATCCGATGGTGGAAAGGGTATGGGCTAATGCCGATTCAATGCGTTGCCCGTTAATTGAAGTATTGGTGACAAATGATTTCAGCCAGAAAAGGGCCAGACGTGCGGCAAAGAAAAGAATAAGGATGTAAAAAAGATTTTTTACCGAGATGTCCGCTCCGGCAATGTTCATGTCCATGTGCCGGAATACAAAGCGGGCAAAAGGAACACCGCCCATGTAAGCCGTGGCCCAGCCGATGAACATGAAAATGATCACAGAAACAGAGAGCGGGTAAAATAGCTGGACCATCTGATTATGGTGCTGTGCTTCGCGTAATCCCTGTTCAAATTTTTTCTGCTCGTCCTCGTCAAGTTCCTTATCTTCGGGAAGCTGGTATTCCGGCTGGGGCAGGTCGGTGATCATAATTGTTTTAAGGGCCGCGCAAATCTTCATGGTTACCAGAAAGAGGAACCAGATCTGGGTCAGCATCATGGCCTGCGTGCCAAATCCCAACAGGGTGAAAATTGCGGAACTGGCAAGGACAACTTTGTTCGCCTTGAATGTGGAACGGGTTATTTGCAGGGTATATCTGTTGCGGTTGGCGTGCATGGCTGCCAGCCCCGTCAGACTGAGCAGAAACCAGACTACGGACAAACATTCCGCAGGCAGGGTCAGCATGTGCATGATATCCCCGGCGGTCATCAGGCTCCAGAGGATGAACATTGGAGTATAAATGAGCGGTGCAGGCTGAACCTTTTCCCGTGCCCAGAGAAAATTGCGGGTACAAATGATGGCACCAAGGGTAATGGCTTCGGTCCAGAGCAGTCCGGTTATCTGGTTGGCAGTGAAAAGGGTCAAAATGCGGGCGAAAAGAATTGCCGTACCAAGCGAGATCAGGAAGAGACCCGTGTTGTAGAATGAGAGTTTATGGTTGCTGAACATGGGTCTGCGGAGCATTTTTTTTACCAGAGTGCGCAGGGTCAGCCAGAGGACAATGGTTATACCGCACATGATCAGCAGGAAATTATCCCATTCAACCCAGACGATAAGTGGGTGGTAGAATTTAGTGTAACTGTCCCGCCATTCATCAAATGAGTACCCGATATCTTTCCAAGCCTGCGGAAAAAATAAAATCAGTGCCGGCTCAAAATAAAAGCTTTTCAGGGTTTGGGCATAAAATTTGTGCGTGACTTCGCGGTCTTCAGCCATGGATTCGATAAATTTGTCTGATTTCAGCAGTGCCGCATCAATGGTTCGTTTCAGAGTGGCCGCTTCCTTGCGAACACGTAAATATTTGTCTCTGGTTTCTACCAATTTATGCTTAAGTTGCTGGTCGGTAATTTTGGTCTTGAAATGAATTTCATTAATAACATCGAAACCCTGCTTGATTTTCTTGAGCCTGTTTTTTTCGATGAGCAAATCAGATTTTGCAAGTTGAACATAGGACTTAACATCGTCCAGCTGCATTATGACCGTGCGGTAGGACCACGGAGTCTGTTTGGCCATTCCACGCAACATTTTTAACTGGTCGAGACGGACCTGTGCTTTATGAAGTCTTGTATCATATCTAGTGATCATGGCCGGAATGTGCTTGTTCAGTTCTTTGACAGTTATTTCCTGTCGCTGGATGTCGGCATCAAGGGTTTCGACCATACTCAGCAGGGTTTGGGTGGCTGTTTCGGCTTGTGAGTTTGCGGCAGCGGAGAAGGTGAGGAGTATAATCGAAAGAATCAGGAATAATCCTTTTTGTGTGCATCGGGGCATCTTTTTCTCCAAGGCTTGACAAGCCTGCTATTTTTCCGGTTAATTATCTGCATCCGCAGACTGCTTTTTCAGTTCGCTTCTTCACAGTCACGCCTGTGACCTTCTTTTCATGAAAATTTTCCGGTACTGACCGGATCATGTCCGGTAGAAAATCCTATTCGCAAACGTATATTTTGCAGTCGGCAATTCTTATTATTCAACGTACACTGCTGGTTGTACTAAATGTGCCTGACAAATAAAACATTTTTTACAGCTGATTATCAATCGGGAGAATTATGGTATCCAATATTTATCTGATCGGTTCCCGCGCCTGCGGTAAAACCACCGTGGGAAAACAACTTGCCGATAAGCTGCATCTTGACTTTTATGACACTGACGAAGTGCTCGTAAAAAAAGCGGATTGTGAAATAACGCAGTACGTGGAGCAAAACGGCTGGGAGAGTTTTCGTGGTCTTGAAGCTGAAGTACTTGGCGAGCTGGCGCAAAAGCAGGGCGCGGTTATCTCCTGCGGTGGTGGAATCGTAGTTCGCGAGGAAAACAGGACCCTGCTCAGTAAAAAATTTACCGTGTATATCAAGGCGGATGTGCAGACCCTCGCCAACCGTTTGCAGGCCGATCCCAATCATGATCAGCGTCCGTCGCTTACCGGAAAGTCCATTGTGGATGAAGTCCGGGAAGTGCTTGAAGCTCGGGAGACGCTTTATTCCGGTTGCGCGAGTCTAGTAGCTGACGGCTCCGCTCCAATTGAAGACGTATGTGACCAGATTTTAGAAAGCTACAAATTCTTCAGCAAAGGGGAGAAATAATATGAGCGGCAATACATTCGGCCAGATTTTTAAGGTTACCACCTATGGTGAATCTCACGGTCCCGGTTTAGGCGGAGTTATCGACGGATGCCCGGCGGGGATTGAACTAAGCGAAGAAATTATCCAACTTGAATTGGACCGCCGTAAACCCGGTCAGGGCATTGCATCCACCGCCCGCAAAGAGGCTGACCGGGTCAAGATTCTTTCCGGTGTTTTTGAAGGGCGCACTACCGGAACTTCCATCGGTTTTCACATTGAGAATACGGACCAGCGTTCCCATGATTATTCCAAAATAATGAATGTGTACCGGCCCGGACATGCCGACCGGACTTTTGATGCCAAGTATGGCTTTCGTGATTATCGCGGCGGCGGCCGTTCTTCCGGTCGCGAGACTGTTTCCCGCGTTGCCGGGGGGGCAGTGGCGCAGGAGCTTTTGCGCCAACAGGGTATAACCTGTCAGGCTTACTCTGTCCGTATCGGCGGAATTGACGGGGGAGTGAAAGATCCCGAAAAGGCTTACGAAATGCCATTTTTCGCTGCCGATCCTGATGTGATCCCCCGCTGGGAAGAGCGGGTCAAAGAAGTCCGTTCTCAGGGCGATACCCTCGGCGGCGTTGTTGAAGTACGCATCAAAGGCGTGCCTGCCGGACTGGGCGAGCCTGTTTTCGATAAAATCGACGCCCGCCTTGCTTACGCGCTCATGTCTGTAGGGGCTGTTAAAGGGGTTGAGATTGGTTCGGGCTGCAAGGCTGCCGATGCCCTTGGCAGCGAGAATAATGATTTTATGGATGAGGATGGTTTCCGCAGCAACAACGCCGGCGGCATTCTGGGCGGTATTTCCAGCGGGCAGGATATTGTTGTCCGTGCTTACGTTAAGCCCATTCCGTCCATCAGCAAGCCGCAGCAGACCGTTAACCGTGATGGTAAGCCGGAGGAAATCATAATCGGCGGCAGGCACGATATCTGCGCTATCCCGCGCATTGTCCCGGTGCTCAAGTCCATGGCCATGCTTACGGTGGCTGATTTTATTTTATTGCAACGAAGAATGGGCTAAAAAGTAAAAGGGATGGATGCTTTAGCATCCACCCCTTTATTTCTATTTCTTGGCGATTATATAACCGAAGCTGGTCCAGCGTCCGTTATCGACAGCAAGGGTTTTCGGATCATTGTCCGGGTCCTTTTTGCAGAAAGGGTCGTGTTTGGCGAATTCCATCCACCAGTCCCATGCATCAGGGGCATAGCCGCTTTCGATGATTTCAAATCCGGCCCGTTTAACGTCGGCAACAGTGCTGTCCACAGTCCTGAAGCATTCTTTCCACGGGAATTCCGGTTGTGAAACATAAGGTTCCAAGTCCTCGGGCAACGGTACGTCAAGGTGCATCGGCTCTCCCAATGCGAAGACACCGTCCGGCCTGAGTATCCGGTGAATCTCCTGAAGGCATTCAATATAGCCCTTTTCACCGCTGATTCCGCGGACCATCTCCAACGCTGTCGTTGAGCTGGCAAAGTCGAATGATTCAGATGCAAGGTGCGTTTCGGGCACTCCGATTTTCTGGGTTAAAACCAGATTTTCCACACCCCATTCATGAGCATTGGCCCGGGCATGTTCCACCATTGGCCTACCGTCCATACGGTCGTCCCACGGATCAATGCCGAACACGGATATTCCGTATTCTTTTGCCAGAAAGCAGGCCTGAATTCCACGGTTACAACCGATATCCAGCAGCCTTGCTCCGTTCCATATACCCATTTTCCGGGCTATGAAATCGCTGAGTTTTAGACCGCCGGGACCGCTGCATTGAGCGTATATGGTATCCAGATCGGTGTATTTTGATGATTTTGAATAATTAATCTGCGTCATTGGATGACTCCTGTTTCTTTAGTTTTTGGAATGGGCATCTGCCCGGACCGCAATAAACCCGGAGTCCTCCGCCTGCCGCGGAAACAACCCGTCAGCAGACGGATTACATTACTATTCTCTTTTTCATAAAATCCCCGTTAAATGTTTGTGTGTTAGGCCATAACAGATGCTACGGCCTGATAATAAATACAAATATTTTATAAATCTAGCCGGTGCAGGTCTTACAGATTTTCAAATTGCTGAAATCCCCGGCCTGATATTGGCGGATCAGGGAAATGAAGTGATCGGAGTTCCAGATTTCCTCTAAGGTGTTCTTATAGAGGTTGCCGAGAACTACGGTTCTGCGCCAATCGTGACAACAGATGATTACATCCCCGTTGTAGAGTACGTAAGCCTGCTTGAGGAAAAGATCACAGTCGCGTTTGAGTTTTTGTTTCTGAGTGCTTAAGCCGCTGATGTCGTCCCCGGCGCGGTTATCCAACTGGTGGATCTTGAAGGTTACATCACGCTTGGCCCAATGCTTCTTGGCGTATTCCAGCTCATCATGAACGATGGTGGTATCAAGGGTGGTGATGGAGACTTTGGGTCGTTTGGCACCTTTCTTTTCCTTGATGTCGAGGAATCTATCAATGTTATCTAGAATGTTGAATTTCTTGATGCCCATGGATTCAGTGTAAGTCTCGGCGGAATAGCCCTGCACGGAAACCCAGAGATGGCGCAGGCCGGATTCAATAAGCCGTTCGCTCATGTCTTCAGTAAGCAGAGCACCGTTGGTGTTAATCTTGGTGCGGGTGAAAGGCTTTCTGTTTTTTTCAATGTACGCGATACGCTCAGGCATTTTTTTATCCATGAGCGGTTCATTCATTAAATAAGGGCTGATACGGCCGATGAAATGTTTGCTGGTCTCATCGATGATTTTTTTGAAAAGATCATCTTCCATATGGCCTTGAGGCTGTGTATTATGAGTATGTTTCCAGCCGCAGAACAAACACATGGCATTACAATGGCTTGTGGTTTGAATCTGAATGGCGCGCGGAAAAGAGGGACGGGGACGTTTTTTGTCCTTCATCCAAGTTATCAGCTGTTGAAATTTGCCTTCGTCTTCCGCAGGCATATAATATTCACCCATGTGATTTTACTCCTTGTAAAATTAATGGCGGGTAATTTAAGTGTCGGTATTCGGGAGGCCGAACTTATAATGAGTTGACAAGCAGTGTCAACGTGTATGGAGTAGCAGATAATGAGTGTTCTTGTTGAATTGACAATATTCCCTACGGATAAGGGCGAAAGTGTCAGTCCTTACGTGGCAAGGGTTGTGAAAATTATCCGCGAGTGCGGACTTCCCTGCCAGCTTGGTCCCATGGGGACCTGTATTGAAGGGGAGTGGGCCGAAGTTATGGATGTGGTGACAAAATGTTATCAAGCCCTTGAAACTGATTGCGAGCGCATTTATATGCTAATGAAAGCCGACTGCCGCAAGGGTGCGGTGGACAGGCTGCACGGAAAGGTTGAATCTGTAGAATCAAAACTTTAACCGGGATCGGTTTGGAGAGTTTGATGAAAAAATTTAAGCCCGCTATTTGTGCAGGGTTACTGCTTTTGTTAATATTTGCCGTATCCGGTTGTGCTCATTTGGGTGTTTCGCATCTTCAGCGGCAGTCGTGGAAGCTCGAAATTTCGCGTATCATGCAGATGGAGTTCATGAAATTTGAGTATGAAATCGTACCCCGCAAGGATAGTTTCGGATTGCGCGGAACCGCCTACGTAAAGAAGAACAGTGTGCCTATGTGGGCCGGATGGATTGGTGAACTCTGGATTCAGGGCTATCTGTCCGATATGGACAGCGAGGTACTCGCTCAGGGATTGCAGGTCTTCTCCCCGGAAAAGCTGGAGGAAGGAAAGGGTATTCCCTTTGATTTCGAGCTTAAGCCGGATCAGCTTGATTCCGGGCCGCTTTACATTTCTTTCGGATACCGCATGGCTCTCTACAAAAGTCGCGAGGACAACAACGGTCCGCCGTTCATGGCTATTGAGCGAGCTGTCTCGCAGTAAGAATAGCTTGTGCGCTTCGCGCTTTTTGATGATCGTATTTTGCCTCCGGCGGCGCTTTCAGCGGGACCAGAGAAACTTTTGGGAAAAGTTTCTCTGGACTCTTCAAAACTTTTTATTATGCTTCGCAGTTCTGATTATAAATTGAAGTAATTTTTTAGAGTGCGATCAATTCCAGATTGCCCCATGCGCCGATTTTTGAATCGTATTGTACGAAAACACCATCAAGCCCGTGTTCCGAGAGAGCGCGGGCTTTTTCTATGACCAGCGGTACATCAGCAGGGGATTTGAGCAGGTTGGCAAGAGAGGTGGCGGCAGCATCGGCGAAGCGCGCATCTTTGGCCCGGACAGTGACCAGATCACCGCTGCCAAGACTGAGTGAATGTCCAATGGTTCCGGAAGAAGAACAGATGGAAAGGGGAAAATCTCCGGCTTCTACAGCCAGTCCGATTTTTGTCCCTGAATCAGGTTCGGAAAGCAGTCCGATTTTTCTTGGGTTGATTGAGTGCATGTAAATGTCCCCGCCGTTTTCCACTATTACATTGGGCGAGTAGGGCAAAAGCTGATCCGCCACAAACTGGGCCACCGCTCCGGCTACTGCCGCCATGGGGCCGACTCCGCAAGCCTGCGCACTATCCGCCATGGCTTTGATTACCGCATGCACATCACCCGGCACCGCAACCGGGACAAGGCTGGTGGCAAAGTTCGGGTTAAGCACAAAATGGGCGTTCAGTATTCCGCGAATTTCGTGAACCGCATCAAGTGCCTGCTCACTCAAATCCTTTTCAGCGACAATAAATAGATCAGTCTGCTCAACAACGACTTGAAATGAAATCTCGTTTCCAGATAGGGCAATGCTCTCACGATAGCCACGGGTATGATCAGTATGAATTTTCTTGCTCAAAATATTTTCAGGAAAGACAAGCGCGCTAAGGGCGAAGCCTAATAAAAGGTTTTGAAAAGGGGAGTCCAGAGGGGAAAAACTTTTGCAAAAGTTTTTCCCCTCTGGTCGCCGAAGGCATCAAAATTTAGAAGCCTAAATCTTCATTGATAAATACTATGTGAATGCGTCCTACTGGCGATGATTTTTCGGTGATTCCCCAGACATTACAGATACGATCCTTGGAGTTGCAGTCCTGACATTTACCGGTAACTGCGCAGGGGGTCTTACGCTTGAGGCGCATGGCGTTAACCGGCGCAGCGTATTCCTTAACGCGGCTGACAGCGGCATCAAGATCGGGACAGAGCTTGTTGCGGCCGACGAGGACTACCACATTACGGGGGCCGAAAGCCATGGCTGCCACACGGTTGCCTGTGCCGTCCAGATTGACCAGCTCACCTTCTTCAGTGAAGGCGTTTGCGCTGGTGATGAACAGATCGCTCAAAAGAGCCTGACGGCGGCGTTCAATTTTTTCAGCCATGGGCGGATTAACATCATAGGTGTCGATGACTTTTACTTTCTGAAGTTTTTTTATTTTGTCGTAGAGGCCGGAATCGACCACGCTCATGGAGCCGCCGAAACTGATTGATTTGGGTTTCAGTTTGGGAATGATTTTATCCACAACCAGAGAGGAGGCTGCCTTCTGGCTTTTGACTACGTATGTTTCATAGCCGTTGTCCTCGAAAACTTCTTTTATTTCACCAAGTTTGATGTCCCAGAATGTTTGTACGGGTTTCATTGGTTGCTCCTTGAAATTGTTCAGCCCGTTGGTTTGGACCGTTAAAAAAGTTGCCGCTTGAAAATATATGAAAAAAGCGGTGAAAAAAAAATGTGCACGTGATAAATCTTTTTAAACAAGTTAAAACAACTCCACGTCAGCATTATGTATGAATTCACTTTGACAGTACGGCCGCATCGGGGTATGCGGACTTGTTTTCGTTTTGAAGCAGCATAGATTATTCAGAGTGAGATTAAAAGCACTTAGCTGCACGGTCACATTGAAAACATTTCTTGACGATATCTGAAGTAGGGGATATATGTTCCCGTTCCTCGTAGCCGGAATTTGGTATCCGGCTTTATAACGTTATTAATTCTTGGAGAAATAGAACAATGAAAAGAACTTACCAGCCCAGTAAATGTAGAAGAAAAAGAACCCACGGTTTTCTCGTTCGCTCCCGCAGCAAAAACGGTCGTGCAGTTATTGCAAGACGTCGTGCAAAGGGTCGTAAAAGATTAGCCGTTTAAGTTGGAAGAAGGAGCATAAGCTCCTTAGGAAGCCTGAATTTGATCTCTGCTATGAGCAGGGAAAAAAGCTCTTCACAAGGAGTTTTATACTCTTTGTGCTGTGTCATGGTAGCGGCCCCAGCGGGGTCCGTTTGGGCCTTACCGTGAGCAGAAAGAAGGGTCCTGCTGTTGTCAGGAACCGGATTAAAAGGGTTCTACGAAGTTTTTTCAGGCTGAATCAGGAAAATTTTCAGGTGCGGGCGGATATTATTATTGTACCCAAACGTGCGCTGAACGGCAGGCTTATAACTTATGCTCTTGCCGAAAAAGAACTTCTCCCCATGATCGGAAAGATAAATAAACTTTCCTCTGGCGGGGAATAATGAGAAATCAGGGAATGCGGACTCTGTTTCTTTACCCGATACGCTTTTATCAGAAGTTTATATCCCCGTTATTTCCGGGGTGTTGCCGCTTCCATCCAACCTGCTCGCAGTACGCCATAGAGGCTATATCCCTTCATGGAGTGATCAGAGGGGGGATGTACGCTTTGTGGCGTCTGATGCGTTGTAATCCGCTATGCAAGGGCGGATTCGATCCCGTTCCCGCCCAAAAAAAAATTCCACCGCGCAGTCCCGGTTTGATTTGAAGGGACAAATTTTAGTGAGAAAAAAAAGACATGGATAATAAACGCGTTATTTTAGCTGTAGCCCTTTCGTTTGCAGTTCTTCTCGGTTGGCAATTCCTTTTTCCTCCCCAGCCGCAGCAACCCGTGCCTGCGCAACAGGAGCAAACCGCCGAGTCAAATCAGGCCGTTGATTCCAATGTCGCCGGTCCTGTATCAAGCCAGCTGCCTGATCCCGCTTCAACAAGCGCCATTGTTTCCGCCAAGGGAACAAAACTCACCGTTGAAACTCCCCTCTATTCCGCAGTGATCAATTCACAGGGCGGTCTTCTTGAAAGTTTTAAGCTTAAAAAATTCAAGGCAACCATTGATGCCGACTCCCCTGATGTGGACATGGTCGGTACTAATGCCCTGAATAAAGCTCCCATGGGACTTATTCTCAACGGCATTGCCACCTGGGCCAATGGAGTCTGGGGTTACGAGGGCGGAAACATCCATCTCGATGGTGACAAACTCGGTACAATTATTTTTCGTGGCGATGTGGAAGGATTCAGAATTGAGCGCAGACTCACTTTTCACGCTGACAACTACCTCATTGACGAAGATGTAAGGATTATTAACAAATCCAATCCCAGCGGCATGGGACGTTTGGCTTTTACCACAGCCACTAAGAGCCTGACCGCAGCTGATGACCGTTACAACCCTACCAGAATAGCATGGTTTAATGCAGAAGGTCTGGTCGAGGAAAATGATCGCGACGAACTCAGCGAAAACGGTGTCAGTGAAACCGGCAATATCAGCTGGGCCGCCATTGATTCCAACTACTTCATCCTCGCTCTTGTTCCCGGTTCCGATTCCGTGACCATGAAAGGTAAGTTGCAGGATGATATTTTCCGTATCGCAGCCGAACAGAATGTTTCTTTTGATAAAGATATTGAACGCAAGCTGTCATGCTCTTACTACTTCGGACCCATGGATGCACCGCTTATGGCGAAAGTGCCCGGTAATCTCGACAAGGCGATCGACTTCGGCTGGTTTGATATTATCGCCAAGCCTCTTGTCGTGGCTCTTGAGTGGTTTAACCAGTATGTCCACAACTACGGTATTTCAATTATCCTGCTGACTATTGTCATCAAGATTCTTTTTTGGCCCCTGTCTCACAAGAGCTACAAATCCATGGAGCAGATGAAGCGTCTGCAGCCCATGATGGCCAAACTTCGTGAGAAGCACGGCGATGACAGGGAAGCTCTGAACAAAGAGATGATGCAGCTTTACAAAACATACAATGTCAACCCCGCAGGCGGTTGTCTGCCCATGCTGCTGCAAATTCCGGTTTTCTTTGGACTGTACAAGGCATTGATGGGAACAGTTGCGCTCAGGCATGCTGATTTCGTCCATTTTCTGCCTTTTACTGATATTGTCTGGCTGGCCGACCTTTCGGCAAAAGACCCGCTTTACATCACTCCTATCGTGATGGGTGCTACCATGTTCCTGCAGCAGAAAATGACGCCTTCAGCGGGCGACCCGACCCAGCAGAAAATCATGATGTTTCTGCCCCTCGTGTTCACTTTTATGTTCCTCAACTTCCCTTCCGGGCTGGTTGTATACTGGATGGTGAACAACGTACTTTCAATTGCACAGCAGTGGATGATGATGCGCAATGTTAAGAATTAGAGCGTAACAAGCTGATCGGATTTAATGGAGTGAAGAACAATCAGGAGATAGAATGAGCGAATTCATGGAATTCCAGGGGAAGAATTTAGACGAGGCTATTAATAATGCCTGTGATCATTTTAGTCTGAATCGCGACAAACTTGAGATAGAGATCCTTAGTGGAGGTTCTACCGGAGTTTTCGGTCTGGTAGGAAAGAAAAATGCAAAGGTTAAAGCCCGTCCCAGAGGCGCGGATAACCGCAATGCGCTGAACGATGATTCCAGAAGAGGAAGAGGTCGTCAGCCAAGAAGAGAGCAGCCTGAAAGAAGACAGCCTGAGCCTAGACAGGCCGACCGTCGCCGGGAAGAGCCCGCTCCGGTTGCTAAAGAAGAAACAGCTCCTGCTCCGCGCACCGAGCCTGAAGTTCCTGCAATCAAGCCCGAGGCTGAAGTTGCAGTGAAGGAAGAAGGCGAGATTGCTGTTAAGCCTGAAAGCGAAGTTGCTGTAAGGGACGAAGCTCCTGCTCCGGCAGTTGCTGAAGAACAACAGTCTGAATTCGGTGAAGAACAGCGTGAAGAGCAGCGCGAGCGTCGTGAAGAACGCCGTGAACCGCGCAGTATTATGGAAGGAGATCCTGAAGATATTGCTGCCGCTGTCCGCGAAGCTCTTGAAACGATGATTGAACCCATTATTCAGGGTAAGCCCAAACTCGAAATAGAAGTGGGCGAAGATCGCGTTAATGTTCTGGTGGATGATGAAGAAAATTCCGGCCTGATTATTGGCCGTGAAGGGCAGACTCTGTCTTCCCTGCAATACCTCTGTAACCGTATGGTCTCCAAGAAATTGCAGACTTCCGTGCGTGTTCAGATTGATACCGGCGACTACCGTGAGCGTCAGGATGAAAAACTCCGTCAGCTGGCTTGGCATCTTGCCGATAAAGCCATGCATACCGGACGTGTTCAGTCCACAAAGCCGCTCAGCTCTTACCATCGCAGAGTAGTGCACATGGCTTTGCAGGAAGACAAGCACGTCAATACCCGCAGTAAAGGCGAAGGCCCCATGAAGCGGGTTCTGATCCTGCCCCGTCGCAGTCGTGGCGCAGGAAGCGGCGGAAGACGTAATGATGGTTATAATTCTCGCGGCAATGACCGTTACAATTCCCGTAATGATCGCAATGATCGTAGTGGTGGGCGCAGGGATCGTACTGAACGTCCTGAACGCAATGACCGCAGGGATCGTACCGAGCGTCCGGAACGTAATGACCGCAGAGACCGTACCGAGCGTCCAGAACGCAGAGATCGCAACGATAATTACGGCGGACGCGGACGCAACGATAACTATCGTGGACGCAATAACCGTAATGACAATTACAACAACAGGAACCGTGACGAAAACTTCGGAAACCGCGAAGAGTTCAACCGTCCGGCACCTTTTGATGATAATTACGGCAATCGTTACAACAAAGACGATAATTACGGTAACCGTCAGTCCCGTTACAATAATACTCGCCGTAACGACCGCACTAACGATCGTAACAAAGATGGCAACAAAGACGGTAACAGCACTAATTACAACAGTGATCGCTACAACCGTTACTAGTTGTCAGTTCACGATCGCTGAATAACGATTTTGAAAACCCCGTGGACTCTGGTCTGCGGGGTTTATCCTTTCTTTTAGGGAGATATTGATATGTCCATAACTTCCACCGGGACCATTGCCGCCATAGCCACCCCTCCGGGTGACGGCGGGGTCGGAATCATCAGGATCAGCGGTGATAAAGCCAAATTAATTGCTAAGGAAATTTTCCGTCCGGCAAAGGATTCCTTTTCAAGTTTTAAGCCCTACACCATGCATTACGGCACTGTAGTGGATGCTGATTCCGTTGAGATAGATGACGTCTTGGCTGTTTTTATGCCCGGTCCAAATTCCTACACCGGTGAAGATACCATTGAGCTTAATTGCCATGGCGGCCGCGCCATTCTTGGTGCTGTTCTCGGAGAAGTGCTTTTAAAAGGCGCACGGCTGGCTAACGCCGGAGAATTCACCCTGCGAGCTTTCCTGAATGGACGTATGGATCTTACACAGGCTGAAGCTGTAGCGGAGATGATTCACGCTCCCTCACGCGGTGCGGCCCAGCTTGCCAAGGTTAAGCTTTCCGGTGTGCTTGGTGAGCGTATCAGCGGATTGCGTGCGCGTTTGGAAGAGCTGCGGGCCCAGCTTTGTGTGGCTGTTGATTTCCCTGAAGATGAGCTTGAGTGTCTCCCCCTTGAACAGATGCAGTCCGAAGTGGGTGATGCAGCAAAGAATATTTCTGAAATATTATCCGGTGTTGAACGGACCAAGGCCTGGCGTGAAGGCGGTCTGGCTGTTCTTTCCGGTAAAGTAAATGCCGGTAAGTCCAGCCTGCTTAACGCGCTTTTGGGTCGTGATCGGGCTATTGTTACCGACATTCCCGGAACCACCCGTGATTTTATCGAAGAAACCCTGAACCTTGACGGTTTACAGGTCCGGGTAGTTGATACCGCCGGTTTACGCGAAACAAGTGATGCCGTGGAGCTTGCCGGGGTGGATATGGGGCGCGATCTGGCTTCTCAGGCCGATCTGGTTCTACTTATCATTGACGGTTCCAAACCGTTTGCTCTTGCTGATCTTGATCCGCAGTTTGCAGATAAGGCCGGTGAGTGCCTTGCGGTAATTAATAAATCGGACCTTGATCAGGCTGATCCTTCTCCTGCTGAAATTATGCGTAAAGCCGGGTACGAGGTTGTTGAAATTTCAGCCAAAAAGGGCCAAGGTATTGAGCGGCTGGCAGCCCTGATCCGTGAGTATATCCTCAAAGGAGCAGGTGAGCCTGATCCTGATGCGCTGGTTCCGAACTCTCGTCAGGCTGTTACCTTGAAAAAGGCTAATCGTGAGCTTGAGGAGCTTCTTGGTGATATCGCAATGCAGGTTCCTTATGATCTGCTTGGTGTCCGTCTTGAGTCTGCTTGCAGTGCCCTTTCCGAGATAACCGGGGAGATTACGCCGCAGGAAGTGTTGAATTCAATTTTCGAAAATTTTTGCGTTGGAAAATAAAATGGAAGACAGTAAATTTGTTGATCTCAAAGGCGTGACTTGCGGACTTGTACCCATCATTGTGAACCATCTTGATACCACTTCCAATCCGGTGGTGGAATTTCAGGTCCGGCTTGGTATCCGCGAAGAGCTTATGAGCGGATTCGGGACAGGCGGTAACTGGGATATTGAAGTAATCGACGATCTAGGCTGTGATCGTCTGCGCTTCAGCCGTCGAAAGGATTCTAATGAAGATAGATTAAATATTGTAGAATATTAAAACGCCTCCGACGTCCAAGAACTTTTATTAGTTTTGATTCGACTTAGCGCGGTAATTTTTTGCTAAAGAGGCTAGGCTTTTGGGGCATAATTTCAAAGCCTTGGGGTTGCTGAGTAGATTTTTCAAATCTTCCACAGTGTCCATGTCCTGATGCTCTGGAAGAATTGCCGGAGTAATACCTTGCTTTTTCAGCCGGGAAATTGTTTCGGGAAAGACCTTTTCCGTACTCCATTCCATGTTTTTGAAGATGGAATCTGTTAAATATTTTTTTTGAAAACCGATCAGGTAATAGCCCCCGTCACTTGCAGGTCCGATGCAAACGGGGGCTTTTTTTAGGGATTGTCTAGCTTGAAGAATACAATCAGGATCGAGATCGGGCAGGTCGCTTCCGGTGAGGATGCAGGAATCAAAACCCTGCTCAAAAGCAGCCAGTAACGCATTGTGCATGCGTTCTCCCAGGTCATTGCCCTGCTGGGGAATATAGATGCGTTGCCCTAGCCATTCCCGGTATTTCTCTTTTGGCTGAAAGGGGTCGTATGTGATGATCGGATCAAGGCCTGCACTATTCATATTGCCAAGCATATCTTCCACAAAAGCGGTGTATAATTCAGCAGCAGCTTCGTAGCCTATATCTTTACCTAGACGGGTCTTTACCTTACCCGGTTGGGAATATTTTACAAAGACGACAACAGCGCATTTCATGATTCAGTTTTTCGCCTGCGGTACATGTTCTTTAGTGTGGCGGGATTTACTCCATATAAATGCAGGACGCGTAAAAAAGTATTGCGCAGCGCGCAACGCAAGGGGCCTGTGTCGATATAGCGACGGGCCGAAGTTATAACTGCCACTTTGAGAATGACTATTTCCTTGCGCTGCTTCTTGATTGACTGGAAAAATTCTACATCTTCCATAAGTGATATTTCCGGAAATCCGCCCAATTTTTTGAAAGTTGTTCTGGGAAGGAAAATAGCCTGATCTCCGTATGGAACGCGCTCGACCCTGCACCGTAGATCAGCGAGGAATGCAATAAGTTTCATGGAGCGTGAAGACGAGTCAAAGCCGAGCTTAAAGGCCCCGGCTGTGGCGCAGGGCGCAGCAAGGGCCTTACGGATAAGATTACCCGCATCGGGCGGCAGGGTGGTGTCGGCGTGTAAAAAGAGCAGGACGTCACCTTCAGCTTTTTGCGCACCGGAATTCATCTGGACCGCTCGTCCGGGAGGTGACGATAAAAGCATCACCTCATCGTCGACAACAGCGGACATGGTGGACCCGTCAGCAGAGCCGTCAACGATGATGATTTCAGAATTTTCCCCGCAACATTCCTTCACATTCGCGATGCAGGAGCGAATAGTCTCCGCCTCATCATAAACCGGAATGATGACAGATATTTTCAAGTTTGAAAGCATAGTGCAGTACTATACTTTTTCCCGTGCCCGATAAAGGGGCAAATTTTTATAATTTCCAGAGGCGAAGCCCTGATAAAAGGTTTTAAGGCTCCCGGCAGGGTCGCCGAAGGCTCTTAAATCAAAAGCGCGGAGCGCATTAAAATTATCCTACACGACCGAGTTGGTCTTCTTCCATGCGGGACTGGCAGGACACGCAAAAGCGGGTAGTCGGGTTCGCTTTGATGCGGGCAATGGCTATTTCTTCACCGCAATCTTCGCAGATCCCGAAATCCCAATGCTCGACGCGCCCTATTGTTTCTTCAAGCGCAGCGATGAGTTCGCTTTCGCGCACATGCAGGGCAAGGTTGATTTTTTGTTCGCTGATGCGGGATGCATACTCGTTGTCGTCAGCACAGCTTTCTACTGCAGTGTCACGGGACTGGACTCGTTTAACAAGCTCAGTAAGTTTTTCTTCAAGATGCTTCCTGATATTTGTTCTCTGGACAGAATTCATAATAAACCTCCGACTACAGTTGTGGAATTGATTATTAAATCCTTTGACTGTGAGGCTTATATCTCCACCAGTCAGGAAAAAAATCGCATTCCGGTTACGGAAGTGAAACTTTATTATGGCTGGAGTGATCTATAAATTTTAATCGGTTCCGGGTCTAAAATTTTCTGCATTCAACAAACATAAAATTGGGTTTAGTCGAAAGCCTTTTGTATGTTGCGGGGTTGATGTTTTGTATTTCTGGTTGCGGATTGCCTTCATTCAAGCCGGTAACACACAGACCAGCTTGGGTGATGGCGGCGAACAGTTCTGTAAGCGGCCTGCGATAGAATGAAACTTCGACGGGTTCACCGATGACGTCCCATTTTTCTGTAATTAATTCTTTTTCAAAATAATTGCCGGAAACAGACGTTTGAAAATCGAGCACAGGATGATGTGTTGAAAAAATAAAGCGTCCAGCCTTTTTTAAGACTCGTCCGATGTCGGAAAAAAGAGGATTCAGGTCATTTATATAATGAATAGTCAACGCACTGATTACGAGATCGAAAGATGCATCAAGCTCGTCTGGCAGCCCGCTGGAAATGTCGTGCGCGTAGCATCTGAGGTGTCCTTTAAATTGTTTTTCCAGCAATTCTAACATCTTCTGTGAAATATCAATTGCAGTGACGTTTGCACCATTTTCCAGCAAGTGCCGTGAATGCTCCCCTGAAGCGCAGCCTAAATCTAATACAGACTTATCTTTGAGATAAGGCATCATGGCTTGCAGCGTGGGACGTTCAAACCTGGCATTATAAATGTTTTTTTTGATGGCCTCACTGTATTGATGGGCATGTTCCGTATAAAGCCTGTTTTTCATGAGTTTTTTCAGTGGTTATCTGGTTTATTGGGGGAATTTTTTCTCATGCTCTATTCATAGCTGTCAACGTTGTTTTCTAGATGATAGAATATCAGTCAATTTTACTGGTCCGCCCGAAAAGCTCGGTCATTTCACCGAGACGTTCGCGGATGAGCGGGGTCAGTTGGCCGGGAGTGAGTTTCCAGCCCCAGTTGCCGTCAGCCTCGCCGGGAACGTTCATGCGTGCCCGTCCGTCAAGGCTGAGCAGATCCTGCGCCTGAATGACACATAGGCAGCCGACGCTGGACATGAGCAGTCGGATCAGCTCCCATGAAATTTTTGCATCGTCTATCCAGTCGTAGCCGAGGTAAGAAAGCAGGTGCTTGCGACTCATTTGATCTGCATCATCAAGAAACCAGCCCCGGTTGGTATTGTTGTCGTGGGTTCCGGTGTAAACCACGGAATTACGTTTGTGGTTGTGCAGGGCATCCCCGCAATAGCCGATGTCGTCCCCGAAGGAAAATTGCAGAATGTTCATTCCCGGCAATTGAAAGCGGTCCTTGAGCCAGATAACATCAGGTGTGATGTGCCCAAGGTCTTCAGCTATGATTCTCAGGCAACCCATTTCGTCGGTCAGTTTTTCAAAAAGCAGATGTCCGGGCGCGGGTTCCCAGTATCCTTCCATGGCTGTTTCGGCCTCGGCGGGCACTTCCCAGTAGGCGGAAAAGCCTCGGAAATGGTCAAGGCGTACCCAGTGGTACAGGCCCAGATTGTGTTTCATACGGCTGATCCACCAGCCGAAACCATCATTTTGCAGTACATCCCAATTGTAGACCGGGTTGCCCCATAGTTGCCCTTTTTCGCTGAAATAGTCCGGCGGTACTCCGGCCACGCAATATGCTTCACCGTGTTCATCAAGCTTGAAAATTTCCCGGTTGGCCCAGACATCGGAACTGTCGTGGGTTACATAAATGGGCACATCCCCAATTAGTTCAACACCGATTTCATCGAGATGATCTTTAAGCTGGCCCCATTGACGGAAGAATGTCCACTGGCAGAATTTTACGTAAAGAATTTCGCGGTAGAGTTTTTCACCCCAGTGGCGCAGACCGTCCTCAGTACGGTCGCGGATGTCTTCGGGCCAAGTGGTCCAGCTTTCGCCCTTGAAATGTTTTTTCAGGGCAGTAAACAGTGCAAAATCGTTGACCCAATGCATGTTATCCCAGATGAACTGGTTGAATACCGGATCTTCAAGCAGGGTATTGGCGACATGCGAAAATGCTTTACGCAGAAGGTGCTCTTTGACCTGCCCGGCCATATCAAAGTCAGCGTGATCTGAATCAGGGAGAGTATGTTTCAGGATTTCTTCATATTCCAGCAGACCGTAATCAACCATCATTTCCGGGCTGATCAAAAGCGGATTTGCCGCAAAGGCGGAAAAACCGGAATAGGGCGAGTTGCAGAGGTCGGGAGCTGTGGGAGTGATAGGCAGCACCTGCCAGAATCTTTGTCCGGCTTCAGCCAGAAAGTCTGCAAAAGCGTATGCCGCAGGACCCAGATCACCGACACCAAACCGGGAAGGCAGGGAGGTAAAGTGTAGAAGAATGCCGCTGGAACGTTTCATTTTTTATGTCTCCTTCTTGCTCTGCAAAGCTGAATAAAGTCGTGCTGACTTCTAACATTAGCATATTGCAGGGCAAGTGGGGAGATGTCCAGCCTATATGTTTTTACCTGATTGAAATATCTTCGGCTCGGACCATGAGTTCGGAGTAGAGAAAGAGAGCGAAGGATTGGGCTGCTATTTTCACTCTGCCGTCCGGGGGTAGGATACCCGGCAGGGGGGCACCTGTTCCGGCAAAAGAATTGGAACCACTATATATTTCAGTGGTCCAGACACCTTCAGGTAGATATCCGGCAATGCAGCACTCTGCTTCTTTCTTACCGAAATTAAAAATGGCTGCCGCGTATTTTTTGTCTCCGGATGTAGGGTTGCGAAATATGAGGATAACGCCCGGAGTTATTTCCTGTACCTGACACCTGCTGCGGCATGGTTCGTGGATGGTGGGATGTTCTTTTCTCACCTTGAGCAATTTGCGGTACAGGGAGAGCATGGCCCGGCCTTGATCGCTGTCAATATTTTGCCAGTTCAGATGGCACTGGTTGACTGAATCTTTGCAGTCCGCATCGGTAAAATAGTTAAACGGGGCGGTTTCACCGTATTCCTCGCCCATGAAAATCATGGGTACGTATGGTGAAAGCAAGGTAGCCCCGGCACTTAGTTTGGCTGCCTCAAATCCTGCTTTTTCAATTATCCTGCATTTTGAGTCATGGTCACCATTTTCCTCATGCCCTTGGGAGTAGACTACGAACTTGCAGCCGCGCAGTTCGGATCTACTGCGTCCCTGAAGCCTGAGATAGTGATCGGAGATTTCTCCACGGTATGCAAAGCCGTACTGCATTGCTGAAACCATGCGCTCAGGATCGGAGTAGTCCTTGAAATGGCCTTCGCTGTTTCCGGTTACACGATTCTGTAAAGCGGAGTAAAAATCATCATTGTAGAGGGCATCCAGACCGTATCCTCCCTGTTCCGGAGGCAGGACCGGGCGCAGGGCATTACGCTTGTCTCCATTGATCAACACACAGTTTCTGTTATTGTTTTTGGCAAATTTTTTGATCTGCGTGGAAAGTTCTTCAAGAAAATGGATGGGGGTCTGGTCAAAAATCTGGTCGGCATCCTTAATTCGCAATCCGTCCACATGGTAGTCACGCAGCCACGAAAGGGCGCATTGGATATAAAAGTTCCGCACTCCGAAACTGAATTTCTCATCGTAGTTCAAGGCCCGTCCATTGGGAACATTATATTTTTCACTGAAAAAAGGTGTGTAGGCAGGTTCAAGACTGTCTACCGGAATCAGGCTGCCGAATGATACGTCAAGTATGACCGCGATTCTTTTCCGGTGGCATTCTTTGACCAGTTCCTTAAGATCTTCGGGGCTGCCGTATGGCGGATGCACCGCGTATGGATAAGTGGTTTCGTATCCCCAGCCCTGTATGGATGAAAAATTAGCCACAGGCATGAGCTGCAAGGTGTTTATCCCCAGTTCTTTGAGGTAGGGAAGTCGGGATGTAATGCCTTTGAAATTTTTTTCCGGGCTGAAGGTTCCTACATGGGCTTCATAAATGATCATCTCGCTCATGGGTAGACCGGAAAATATGTCTCCTTCCCAGTCAAAAAAATGATGATCAACGACTGCGGAAGCGTTGTTAAGCTCTGAAGGCTGCCATAAGGAAGCCGGATCAGGGATTGCCGGGCCGTCATCAATTGCAAAAGAATACAGGTCTCCCGGACGGATTTTTTCAATGGTTGTTTCGTGGAATCCATATTGGGCCGGGGTTAGTTTTTCCACTATTTCGTGTTGAGATTGTACTTTTATTTTAACCTCTTGGGCATGCGGGGCAAAGATTCAAAATGAACATTTACCATCTTCATGAAGTCTTGCTCCGAAATATTTTTCATTCATAAATACGCCCGTGATAAAAAAAGATTTTGTTTGTTCAAATAATAATGTATACTGATACCAACAGTCGGCTCGTCTTTTGCATGTGATTGAGTACTTGCATCTCGTAACAGCATCAGGAGGCAGACCATGAATAATCGTCAACACCGTGAAGCGTCTGAGGAGCGGGTCAAGATTGCTGAAGTCATGGCCGGAGAAAGCGCAATACTTCATGAACTGGATTTTCAGGATGTAGCGATATCCACCACCGCCGTGCAGACCCTTAGAAAGGCTGCTGTTGCAGTTATGCAGAGATTTTTGCCCGGAAGTCGTCCCGAAACACTGACCAATTCACAAGCTATAGCATTTTTCATAGATCGTGTGTTTTGGGATCAGGATACAAAGGGGTTGATACTGTGTGCCGACGTGGCCAAACGCAGTTTCTGCATCCCAATCCCAAGGGATCATTGGCATATGAAAGCCGATCTTGGAACTATTCAATAGTTATTTTTTGATCGTTTGACAAGTAAAAAATAAAAAGCAGGTATTTTATATCTGCTTTTTATTTTTTATTAAGTATAGATTTGTCTGTTTTTATGTAGGAAAGAGTAGTGGTTGAAAATGTAAAGCATATGTCACTGTGAGGTCACACATCACCTGAATGCTCCGGCTATTATGCGTAATTAAAAATTAATAGCAGGAGCTGCCGATGGTTCGCGAAACATGTTCTGAACTGTTCAGTTTAAAATCGCCGTTTGAAGATCCTTTCAGGGGAGCATTGTTTTCTCTGATGGAAAAACCTTTGTCTCACCTTTTATGTTTCCCGCGTTTGAACTCATTGTACAGCCGGGTGCATGATGAAGAGCACTGGGTAGATAATATTCACACTGATTTTGCAAGCAAGGCCCTTAGCTTATTGGGAGTTAAGGTAGGATTGGATAGTCGGGAATTGAAACATATACCTAAAAGCGGTTCCTCTGTGGTGGTTGCTAACCATCCTTTTGGTGTTGTGGAAGGGTTGATTCTGATGCGTATGCTGAAAGCAGTGCGCCCGGACGTCAAAATCATGGCGAATTTCATGCTTGGCCTGATTCCTGAGATGAAAGAGCATCTGATCGGTGTAGATCCATTTGGGCGTAAGAATTCCCATCTTGGAAATATTTCCGGCCTCAAGGAGGCTGTTAAATGGGTCAAGGGCGGAGGTCTGCTGGCTGTTTTTCCTGCCGGGGAGGTGTCCAGTCTGAACGTTAAGGGTGCCAAGGTGGAAGACCCGGTCTGGAGTCCCACTGTAGGCGGAATTATCAAACGTACCGGAGCCAGTGCCACTCCGGTTTTTTTTAATGGCCGCAACAGTTTTATTTTTCAAGCCGCAGGTATGGTGCATCCCCGATTGCGCACTGTTTTACTGCCTCGCGAGAATTTAAAAAAGAAATCCGGTCCGGTTGAATTTGCCGTGGGCAACACGATTAGCAGAGAGCGTCTGGCAGCCTTTGATAGCAATCAGTACCTGATGGAATATTTGCGGTTTCGCACATACACTTTGCGCCCACGTTTTAAAAAGAAAAAGCTGGCCCTTCCTGTATTCAAGAAAAAGGAAAAGCCTATCAGCGATAACTCTTACCAGAGTATGATTCTTACTGAACTGACCATGCTCGGACCCAAGTCTATACTTGTGGAGAACAGCGAGTTTGCAGTGCATGAGGTTCATGCCGCCAATTGCCCATTTGTTCTGCATGAAATCGGCAGGCTTCGTGAAAAGACATTCCGGCTGGTGGGCGAGGGTACAGGACGGTCTGTTGACGTGGACCGTTTTGATAACACCTTTATCCATCTGGTTCTTTGGCATAAGGAGAGCAAGGAGATTGCCGGGGCTTATCGCATTGCCCGTGCTGACGAGCAGATTGAGCGTTTTGGGTTGGATGGTGTTTACAGTAATTCCTTTTTTGGATTTGATACGAAATTTTTTGATAAGGTCAGCCCGGCCCTTGAGCTGGGCAGGTCTTTTATTCGTCCAAGTTTTCAGAGAAATTTTTACTCCCTGATGATGCTCTGGAAAGGTATTGCTGCTTATCTCGCACGTAATCCCCGGTATAGATATTTGTTCGGCTGCGTGAGCATTTCCAACGATTATAAGAAAATATCCCGTGAGTTGATTGCGGACTCACTGATGAAACATAACGCTCGTAATGATCTTTCAGAGCTTATTTCTCCGGCCCGTCCTTTGAAATTCAAAAAGCTAAAGTCATGGCAGAAGGCACTGCCCGGTACGTCTTTTATTGATCATTCCGATCTTGAAAAAATAGTACAGGACATTGAGGGGGGGACCGGAATTCCGGTTCTGCTGCGTCATTACCTGAAAATTGGCGGTAAGCTGGTCGGATTTAATATAGACCCTGATTTCGGCAATTCACTTGACGGGCTTATCGTAGTAGATCTGCTGGATACATCCGAGCGCAGTCTGTTCAAGTTTATGGGAAAAGAGCAAGGCAGGGGATATTTAGATTTTCATCATGCCTCCGGGGGGCTCAAACCCTTTTGCAAAATGGTTTGAGAATCCCAAAAACTTTTAGTTGTTTTTGATTAGTCCAAGTACGTGAAATTTAGCGGTAGAAACGGCGAAGCCCCACTAAAAAGTTTAGGAGAGTCCAGAGAACCCTTTCCAAAGGGTTCTCTGGCCGCCGGAGGCATTCTTATATCAATTCTTTCATAGCTGCACAAAAATTATCAATATCTTCTTCAGTGGTAGACCACGAGGTCATCCAGCGGACTTCCCCGGTCTGCTCATCCCAGACGTAGAAGGGAAACTTTTCCTGCAATTTTTCCACTGCGTGTTCCGGGATGATGGCGAAAACTCCGTTGGCTTCCACCGGGCGGGTGATTTTTACACCATCAATTGCACCGGCTTTTTCCGCGAGGGTGCGGGCCAGTGCGTTGGAGTGTTCTGCGTTTCTTTTCCAGAGTTCGTCAGTGAGCAGGGCCTTGAACTGCGCACCTACATAACGCATCTTGGAAATAAGCTGCATGTTTTGCTTGCGGATGTATTCGAAATCGTTGCCAAGTTCCGGGGTGATGAAGACCGCAGCTTCTGCGCACATACAGCCGTTCTTACTCCCTCCGAAAGAGAGTACATCCACTCCGCAATCAACAGTCATTTCCTTGAAGGTGACCCCAAGGGCAGCCGCAGCATTGGCAATTCTGGCCCCGTCCATGTGTACGTGAAGTCCTTTGCTGTGCGCAAAGTCGCAAATGGTCTTGATCTCGTCTATGGTATAAAGGGTTCCCAGTTCTGTGTTCTGGGTGATGGAGATTATCGCGGGCTGGGCGCGGTGTACGTCCGGCTCGGAAGGGACCAGAGGTTTGATGGTTTCAACGGTGATTTTACCGTTAACTGTTTCAGCCAGCATGAGTTTGATGCCCATGCTTTCCGGGGAACCGCACTCATCAACATTGATGTGTGCGTCTTCGGAACAGATTACGCTGTTCCAGCTTTTGCAAATATGGCGCAAAATAAGTGTGTTTGTGGCGGTCCCGGTGGTCAGGAAAAAAATCTTGGACTGTTGCCCGAAAATATCCTTGAAAAGTTTTTCCGCTTCTGCGGAGACAGGGTCTGCGCCATAGGAGGGCATATGGTCTTCGTTGGCTTCCATGATCGCTTTCATGATTGCGGGGTGCACACCGGAGTAGTTGTCGCTGGCAAATGATCGCATGGGAAATCTCCTCATTAAATAAGGACAGCACTCCCGTCTGAATAATACAGGGGAGTGCTACCCGGTTCGTAACTGGACTGTATGGAAAGACTTATGCTTAGTTGAGGTGAGGCAGGATGTAGGGTGAAATGAATTTTTGGATCATCCCGGCCATGATGCCGTAACCTTCTGCGTTTGGATGGACTCCGTCGCTTTCCTTGAGGGCCTTGATGTATGCGGAATTTTCCCGCAGAGGTGAATTAATATCCAGACAGGGAATGTCAAGGTTTGCGCATATTTTGCTGAATTCTGAGCCAAGAATTTTTGTGCGGCAGTCCTTTTCTTCGTCAATCATGGGTGGCGGGGTAATGAATAGTGTTGCGTATTTTGTTTTCGCGTTGCCGAGGATATTTTCTGCACAGAGCTTGCTTTGCTCAAGAGGGATGTTTTTGACTGCGTCCGGCGCGCCAAAGCAGAAAATCAGCAGGGAAGGTGCATCAGCAATGATTCGGTCGGCGGTTTCCTTTTCCCAGCGGGATTCAATGTGCACGCTGGTAGAAGCCCTGACACCGAGATTGTATGCGGTCAGTTTAGACCCTTGGGGATCGAGCTGTTTGCAGATTCTTCCGGGCCAGCTCAGCCTTTCAGCGTCATTTACGCCTGAAGTAAGTGAGTCCCCGATGAATAAGAGTTGCATTTTCATATTCCTTTTAAAGTGTTATTCTCCGCTTACCTGGTTTTATAGCAGGCGGCTTAAAAGTTAGATAAACATACAGTAGAGCTATTGTAAATTTTATACTGCTGATTATATGAGATACTGCCGAAGAAAGATAGTGCAATTCATTCTCAACTAAGTTATCAACTGAATCGCTTAATTTATGAGCAATTTGCGAAAGGTGAAATCATATGAATTATGAAAGTGCGATTAGTTTTAAAAAGGTGAGTTTCGGCTACGGGCAGCATAAGGTGCTGGATGAAGCCAGCTTTGATATATTGTCGGGGGATTATCTCGCCGTTATCGGTCCTAATGGGGGCGGCAAGACAACCTTGCTTAAGTTATTACTGGGTTTGATTGAGCCGCAGCAGGGCCGTATCGAGATTCTGGGTATGCCGCCGGGCAAACATGGCGGGCAAATCGGTTACATGCCGCAATACACCAATGTTTCCGCCAGCTTTCCCATTACTGTGCGGGATGCCGTGCTCATGGGCAAGGTTGCACCCGGCTTTAAGGGCGTGTTCGGCCTCAGCTTCGGCAATGGTTCCGGGGGCGAGGTGGAAAAGGCCCTTGAGCGGGTCGGTATGCTTGAGCATATTGAACGAAGGGTATCCGATCTTTCCGGGGGGCAGAAGCAGAGAGTCTTCATTGCCCGCGCAATTGTGGATGAACCGAAAATGCTGCTCTTGGACGAACCTGCCGCCAGTGTTGATCAGGCCGGTAAAAGCGGGCTTTATTGTTTGCTTAAGGAGCTTAACGAGGAAATGACCATCGTCATGGTCAGTCATGATATTTCTGTGCTTGGACAGGGCGTAAAATCCGTAGCCTGCGTCAACCGCAAAGTTCATTTGCACGATCAGCCTAAGATCACCCGTGAGTTGCTCAGCGAAGCCTATGGTGAAACCATTAAGGGCACTTGTCCCATTGAACTGATTACCCACGGGGAATTGCCGCACCGGGTGCTGGAGTTCCATCCTGAATCAGATGACAACGAAGGAGACTGGGATGCTTGAGGCTCTGAGTTTTGAATTCATGCAGAATGCGCTCATTGCCGGGCTGCTTGCTTCCATTATCTGCGGGATTATCGGCGCGCTGGTTGTGGTCAACAGGGTCGTGCTGCTGGCTGGCGGGGTAGCTCATGCTTCTTATGGCGGAGTCGGGCTGGCCTTTTTCCTCGGTTTGCCCATGCTTCCGGTAACAGCCGGATTTGCCGTTTGCGCGGCTCTGCTCATGGCTTTAGTAACCATGCGGGTCAAGGAACGGGCCGATACATTTATCGGGGTCATGTGGGCTGCGGGGATGGCTTTGGGAATTATCCTGCTGGACATTACCCCCGGCTATAACGTGGATCTGATGAGTTACCTTTTCGGCGGCATTCTTGCCACACCCAAGTCCGACCTTATGCTCATGGGCGGTCTGGCGGTCATTGTGCTGCTGGTGGTATTCACCTGTTATAAGGGATTCTGGGCCATGTCCTTTGATGAGGAATTTGCCCGTTCCCGCGGTGTTCCGGTGACCCTGCTTTATTTTATAATGCTGGCTCTCATAGCGCTCAGTGTGGTCATGGTTATTCGCGTGGTCGGTCTTATTCTGGTCATCGCTCTTTTGACCATTCCGCCTCAGATTGCCGAGAGCAGGACCTCATCACTTTTCACCATGATGATCCTGTCATCAATCCTGAGTATGATTTTTTGTGTTAGCGGGCTGCTGCTTTCCTATCAGCTGAATCTTTCTTCCGGGGCCACCATCATCGCTGTGAGTGTAGCGGGATTTTTGCTTTCGGCTGTGTTGGGGCGGGTAAGGAGAAGTTAGCCTTCCCTAAACCCTTCCGTTCTCATGCTCAATAGCCCAGAGCGAAAGATTAAGAATATTCCAGACAAAATTCTTGTGCTTTTTGCGGCCTGAAACATGCTCGTCAATGCGGCGGTTCAGCGCGTCCATATCAAAGAATTGTTTCAGGAAGGGCGTCGCCTGACTGATGGCATCACGGGTGAACCCGGCGGAGTCTCCGCTGGTCCATTTAGCCACGGGCATGGAGAAGCCCTGCTTGCGGCGGTAGAGGATATCCTTGGGCAGGTAGCGTTCTGCAAGTTTTTTGAGCAGGTACTTGGACTCGCCACCCTTGAGCTTCAGTTCCGGGGGCAGGCTGGCCATGTATTCGAATAGTTCATGGTCAAGCAGCGGAGAGCGAACCTCAAGACTGTGGGCCATGGAGGCGATATCCACCTTGACCAGCAGGGCATCGGCAAGAAAATGGACCGTATCCATCCAGAGCAGCCGTTCTGACGGATTGTGCGCGTGTGTACAGGCCTGTCGGGAAAGTTCGTACATCCAGCTTAGAGTTGATTGGGCCAGCTGTTCACGTACCTCTGCGCGGTAAACATCGTTTTTATAGCGGGCAGTCTTGTATTCATTGCGCAGGATGCGTTTAAATTCCGGGTGCAGCTTGCAGATCATCTTGCGGCGCAAAGCTCCAAGTGCGGAACTGTTGTTAAATGCACTGGCAATATTCTTTTCAGCTAGCGGTTCTTTGCCGATCAAAGGAGCGAGGGCTGAGGCTAGTTTTACGTGGGTGTAAGCCGAGTATCCACAGGCAAGTTCGTCTCCACCATCGCCGCTCAGGGCCACTGTGACATGCTTGCGGGTGGCTTCGCTGAGCAGCATGGTCGCCAGCGAGGCATCATCGGAAAAAGGTTCGCCGTACTGCCTGACCACGGCGGGCAGCATGTATTCAAACTGGGCCGGGTCCAGATATTCCACATGATGGTTCACGCCGAGGTGCTTGGCAACTTTTGCTGCATGCCCGGATTCATCATATTTTTTTTCATGAAACCCGATGGTGAAAGTATCGATAGATTTGCTTCCGGCCTCGGCCATAAGGGCTACTATGAGGCTGGAATCCACCCCGCCTGAGAGCAACGCACCCAGCGGGACATCGCTTTCAAGCCTGATCCGGGTAGCTTCCATAAGCTGGCTGTGTAGAGAATCCAGTACTTCTTCTTCAGAACACTCGATTTTTTTGGTGAAATCCAGAGACCAATAGCGGTGCAGGGTCAATCCGTCCGCATTAACAATCCCATAGTGGGCTGCCGGGAGTTTCTTGACGGCTGAGTAAATGGAAAATGGAGCGGGAACGCATCCGGTACTCATGAACAGGTCAATGGCCTGCACATCGATATCTTTTGAAATATCTGGATGGGCAGCAAGGGCGCGGATTTCAGAACCGAAGATAAATCCATTGCCGGACTGGGAGTAGAAAAAAGGTTTTTTACCCAATCTGTCGCGGGCGATGAGCAGCTGTTGCTTGGCCTTGTCCCAGATGGCAAAGGCGAACATGCCGCGCAACATGGTGATGCATTTTTCCCCGTACTCTCCATAAAGTTTGAGCAGGACTTCCGTATCCCCGGAGGAATTGAATGTGTGTCCTTTGCGGATCAGCTCTTCTCGCAGGGATTTGAAATTGTATATTTCCCCGTTGAAAACAATGATGTTGCCGCTTACCGGGTCTTTCATGGGCTGGTTTCCCCGGTCGGAAAGGTCGAGGATGGACAGCCGAGTGTGTCCCAGCTCGATTTGTTCCTCTGTATGGATGTGCTGAAAGTCAGGCCCGCGATGGGATAGAAGGTCGAGAATTGACTTTATGTTTCCGGGCTGGCCGCCGGGTTTGAAATAGCCTGCAATGCCGCACATGATAGCTTTACCGCCGGGTCGAAGGGTTAATTTTTTAGAGTCTGAAAGCTGGGTACACGCAGTTTTTTTCCGGGTCAAGAATGAGAAGTGTGCTTAAGAGAATTACAGGGGATCATAAGAAAGGCGGTCCCCATTGGAGACCGCCCTTGGTATTTTCTTTCAGAATGCGGTTATGACTGCATGTTTCGGATCAGTTCTTTAATGTTGGCTGCAAGTTTTGCCACTTCCGAAATGGCCATAGCTGACTGGACGGTGGTTTCTGCGGCTTCAGCTGAGATTACGTTGATTTCCTCAGTTGCGCGGCTGATCTGTTCACTTGATGCGGATTGTTCTTCCGCTGCCGCTGCTATTCCTTCAATCTGGTCAGCGGAAGTTTCCACCATGCGCACGATTTCATCAAGTGCGTCACCTGATTTTGAAGCAAGGTCAGTTGATTTTACAATGGATTCAACCGCATTCTCAGAAACTCTAATATTGGTTCTGGTGCTTTCCTGAATAGAAGTGATCGCTTCGCCAACTTCCTTGGTTGCGTCCATGGTTTTTTCGGCCAGTTTACGGACTTCATCCGCAACAACTGCGAATCCGCGTCCGGCTTCACCTGCACGGGCAGCTTCGATTGCCGCGTTAAGAGCAAGCAGGTTGGTCTGGTCCGCAATATCGGTGATGACGTTCATGACCTTGCCAATGGAGTCGGTGCGTATGCCGAGTTCTTCCATGCTGGATTTAAGTTCTTCTGAATTCTGCTCAAGGGCTTGAATGGCAGTAACAACCTGTCCCACAAGTTCCTGACCTTCCACAGCCTTACCTTTGGTGGTTCGGGCGTTCTCAGAAGCTTCCCCGGCATTGCGGGCCACTTCCATTACTGTGGCGTTCATCTGGTCCATGGCTGTGGCTGTTTCACTGGCCCGTTCCTGCTGGACTTCCGCACCGCGGCGGGATTCATCAACCTGAGCAGAAAGTTCATCTGCGGCAGAGGCTAGTTGATCAGATATTTCGTCTGCTTCCTTCGCCGTATCAGCGATGGTGTCACGTTGGGCGGTAATTGCCTTTTCGTTTTCTTTGATTGCTGTGATGTCATTCATGACCATGAAGGCACCGATCAGCTTTTTATCAAGATCGTGCAGCGGAGCCACGTCAATGATTGCGTAGAAATCCTTACCGTTTGACGCTGTTCCGTTTATCTCAATTTCTGAGAAACTGCTTTCTTCCTTGATGCAGCGGTTGATGGTCTCTTCAATTGTCTGAATGCTGACCAGATCTCTGACATGCTTGCCGAGATAGTTGTCCGGCTGACCGGAAAGTCCGAATTGATCAATCAGGTGCTGGTTGATGAAAGATACCTTTTCGTCGAGGTCCACAACCACGCATGGCAGGGTCAAGCCGCTGAGGAGTCCGCTGGAAAATCCCAGTTTGTTCTTCAGTTCAAAGACCATGTGTTTGACCGAGTTGATGGTTTTACCGACTACGTCGTCAACATCGTATTCAAGTTCAGAGTCATAATCGCCATCGGATACCTTGGCGGTAAAATCGGATAGTTGCTGCAAGGGTTTTGTGGTCATCCGGATCATCAGCAGCAGGATAATGGCAGAGATGGAAAGAGCAACCACGGCGATGACGACGTTTGTGATGAAGATTTCCCTGTCCACGCCATGGGACATGTCATCAGTGTTCATCATGAATGCAAACGACCATTTCCATGGTTTGAAATAGGTGATGTATGCGGATTTTTCTGTTCCGTCTAAATTATATTCAATTTCCCCTTCTTCGGTGTTGGCAAAAAGTTCCCAGTAAGGGGCTTCTTTCAGGTTTTTGCCGGTCAGGGTCGGATGGAGCAGGACATCACCTTTACGGTTGAAAATCGTTGCATATCCTTTACCGCCCACATTTGAGGCCAGCACGGATTTCTTAAACGCTTCGGTGATGATTTTACGACCAACATAGATAACACTGACGACATTTCCGCGCAGGTCGGTCAGAGGCTTGTAGGCTGTGATGTACCAGGCGTTAACAACATAAGCCATGCCGTAGAATGTCTTACCGGACATGACGGTTTTATATACCGGACTGGAGTCGGGGATATAAGTACCTGTGGCGCGGTTACCGTCCAGCTTGAGTACGTTGGTGGATACCCGCAGCAGTTTGCCGGGCAGGACTTCAAAAATTGTTGCTGTTCCGCCGATTTCTTTTTTGAGGTCGTCAACAATGTCGAATTTGCCATTGACCGGAATCCCGCCGAATTCAAGGCTTGGGATGATCACGTTTTCACTTTGTTTGGTTACCTGATTGGTAATGGTGGTTTCCAGAGGATGGCGTTTGTTGAGTTTGGGAAAACCGAGTGAAAATATTTTTTTATCAAGAATATCAATGTCAGCTTTAACCTTATCCATCAGGATTTCATTTTGCATTTCCATGAGCGAATGGACGCTGTTCGCGATTGATTTCATGGAAGTTTGACCTAGCGTATGAAGCGAATCCTGTACTTTGTACAAGTTTATCCCGGTCATGAAAATAATCGTGGCCAGAACGATTAAGACGGCCCCAAGCATAAGTTTAGTTTGAAATGCCAGCTTCTTTAACATGCTCTCTCCTGATCCAAAGTTAGATGCTTTTGCCTTACCAAGTGTACGTTCTTCCCTCTCCGCCGACATGATCCGGCTCTGGAAATATGATTGAGAAATGTACGTGATACAGTTCTTCAGGGCATTGAGTTATTCGGCATGAATCTGTGTGTACTGCCCCCGTGAAAATTTGGCTAAAAGCCGGACCACAGCATTTTCCTTTTCATGTTCAATGCGTGATACATAAGGTGCGGCTTTGGCATAGTACACAACAACACTATCCCCTTGGTTTAACCTCCTCCAGAATGTGTTTTGTACAGCAGCGGTTCTTTCCCTCGGCAAACCGGAAGGATCTATAAAGCGATACCTGACGGTTTGATGTTCTTGTTCTGTTTTTTTTAAGTTATGTTCGCCTATTCGGCTGTTTTTTTCAATAACTATACCTATTGCCTTGTTTTCACCAAAGGCCCTTATCCTTTCCAGTCTGATTTCTTTGTAGGGAATAAAGAAAAATCCGGCAATAACCAACAGAGCCGCACAATATGCGATTTTGTTTTTTATGCCGAAATCATGTATAGATTTTGAAAATAACATGGTTTTGTTTAGCACTTGCAAGTCTATGGGGCAAGTCTTTGATCCCTACTAGCGGCATGAAAGGAGATAAGGATGAGCAGTCTTCAAAAAACAGGACAATGGTGGGTACTTGCCGTCGGAGAAGGTTTTGATGAAGGAGCTTTTGAACAACGGGAGCGTTGCAGAACGGATTTGTTGCGCAGGGTGAATGAAGCCGGAATACGGTTGGATGAAAATGTATGGGTTTATGATGCGGCTAAGTGCGCGCAACTGGTCATCCGGGTCTGCCCGGACAGGGATTCGGCAGAAGATGCAGCCCGGAAACTGGAAAATACCGGGCTTAACTTGCGCGTGGCAAGGGAGTTTGAATAAGGCTAGTTCTTGGCTAAGGCCATCTTCAAGCCGAGGCCGATAAAAACGAACCCAGAGAGTGCTTCCAGGCGTTTTTTGAATTTGCCACCGGATATTAAATGGCGCATTTTTCCCAGAGCGAGAGTGATAAAGCTGAACCAGAGAATGCCCATACTGAAGTGGATGGTCATGAGCAGCAGGGATTGGCGCAAGATGGACTCGCCGGGAGAAATAAACTGAGGCAGCAATGCAAGGTAAAAGACCGCAACCTTGGGATTGAGCACGTTGGTCAGGAATCCTTCACGGATGGATGCGGATATTCCTTTGCTGCAAGGCTTAGTGGATAACTGCGTTTCTTCCTGCTTTCTGCTGGCGCGCAGGGACTGAATTCCCAGAAATATGATGTAGAGTGCCCCGGCAAGTTTGACCATCTCAAATGCGGTGGCGGAATTCATGAGGATCATGGACAGTCCCAGTGCTGAAGCAAGGGCGTGAATGAGCAATCCGGCGTTAATCCCCGCTACAGTGCATAGACCATCCGCTGTTGAGCGGGTCAGAGTGTTATTCACCACAAGCATGGTGTCTGATCCGGGGGTGATTGTCAGTATTGCCGCTACAGGGATAAAGGCAAGAGTAAGTGCATCCATATTGTAAATCCTTAAATCATACCGAACTTACCAAGTTCCGCCTGAATTTTATCGGCGGTGATGGGTTTGGTAATGTAAGACAGGGCTTCGCATTGGAAAAAAGCGCGTGAAGCCTTGGTGCTGTCATCCAGCGCGGTGGTCATGATTGCCTTGACTTTTTTTTCTTCCGGAATTTGTTTTTCCTGTTCAATGGCCCTGATTTTTTCAAGGGTCTGCAGTCCATCCATGCCGGGAAGGATTATATCCATGAAGATGAGTTCGTATGGTTTTCCTTCAAGCCATCTACTTTCAAATTTTTCCAATGCTTCCTCGCCGCAGACAGCACAATCTATGCTTCTTGTATCAAGCTTTTGCGTGATTACCTTCAGTATTTCTTTGAGGTACATTCTGCTGGTGTTGCTGTCTTCGACTATAAGAATCTGCATGCTGGAACTCGCTTGCTGGAATTTTACTTATTCCCCGGTCAGGTAGGGTTCAAGTTCGCTGACTTCTTCGAAAAGGAAATGATCGATAAGGTGGCAGAACATGTGTCCTGCGGCAATGTGGACTTCCTGAATTACAGCAGTGTCCTTGCTGGGAACGCTTATGATGTGATCACAGATAGGCAGCATTTCGCCGGCACTGATCCCTGTCATTCCAACGGTAACCATGCCTTTGCGTTTGGCTTCCTTGAGGGCACTGATCACGTTGGGGCTGGTGCCGGAAGTGCTGATGCCGATGAGCACATCTCCGGGTTGTCCCAAAGCCTGTACCTGTTTTTCGAAAATCATCTCATATGAGTAATCGTTACCGATGGCGGTGATGATTGAAGTGTCCGTGGTCAGGGCTATACCGGGCAGGGGCGGGCGTTCAAGTTTGAACCTGTTTACAAGTTCTGCCGCCAGATGCTGGCAGTCCGCCGCGCTTCCGCCGTTTCCGCAGAAGAGGATCTTGGAGCCGAGGGCAAGGCGTACGGCCAGTGCTTTGGAAACATCGACCACCAGCTGGGAATATTGTTCAAAAAAAGATTCCCGGACTTCGAGTCCGGCGCGGGCATGGTCAACTACTTTTTGCAGGGCTGTCTGGGACATTCATTTTCCTTCTGTTTGCAATTCATTATAAGCAAGTTGAGAAATTCGTTTATAGGAAATCATTACTGGTGGCAACATGCTTGCCTATCTTGCTAAATTGCAGAATGCTCACTATAACATGTTTTTTTTATTCTGCATTCAGAAAAATACGGAGCTCTCCATTGAGAAAAATTATATTTATATTCATGTTTTTTTTCATGATTTCTAGCGGTTGTTCCTTGAAGGGCAGCTCTCCTGCCCCTTCGGAACTGGATGTGATGATCGGACAGATGGTCATGGTCGGATTCAGAGGGCTGGAACTGAATGCAGATAACCCGGTTGTCAGTGATATTAAAGATTCCCGTGTCGGCGGGGTTATTCTTTTCAGCAAGGATTGCGCCCTGAACAGCACAGTGCGTAACATTGCCGGTCCGGACCAGCTTGCGAAGCTTACTTCTGATTTACAAAGCTATTCAGACATTCCTTTGTTTGTTTCGATTGATCAGGAAGGGGGGATAATCAAAAGGCTTACCGGGGAAATGGGATTCCCGGAAACCATGTCCGCAGCAGAGCTGGGCAATAGTGGCGATATTCTGGCTGCATACAAGGCCGGGCAGACCATCGGGCAGATGCTTAAGTCCGCAGGCATCAACATGAATTTTGCTCCGGTAGTTGATGTAAACCGCAATGCTGCCAACCCGGTGATAGCGGCTTTGCAGCGTAGTTTCTCGGATGATCCTCGGATTGTAGCCGAATTTGCCGAGTCTTATATTGATGGATTGCATTTTGAAGGTATCATTTCCTGTTTGAAACATTTTCCGGGACATGGAAGTTCACGTGGGGATTCCCATCTCGGCTTTACCGATGTGACCGATTCATGGGATGCCAGCGAGCTTTATCCATTTCAAAAAATAATCAGCGACAATAAAGCGGATATGGTTATGACCGCCCATATTTTCAATTCCCGCTGGGACCGCAAGTACCCGGCAACCCTTTCCCGCAAAGTTATCCACGGACTGCTGCGTCGCAAGTTGGGCTTTGAGGGAATTATCGTCACTGATGATATGCAGATGAAGGCTGTCAGCGGTGAGTATGGTTTCAAAGAGGGTGTTTACAGAGCAGTACAAGCCGGGGCGGATGTCCTGCTTTTCGGTAATAACCTTATTTATGAGCCGGGGCTGGGCACAAAAGCCGTATCCACCCTCAAGCAATTAGTCCGTGAGGGTAAGATTACTGAGCGTAGGATCAAGCAGTCTTATGAACGGATTATGCGTCTTAAGCGGAAGTTGGCAGAAAGTTAAAGTTGAGTGCTGCCTGAGATAAAAATGAAACGGCCCTGAAAATCATATATGGATTTTCAGGGCCGTTATTAATTTTGAACAGTTGGAAGCTGGATGGTAAATTTTGTCCCCTTGCCGGGGCTGGAGTCCACATGAAATGTTCCCTGATGGTTCTGAGTAATAATGAAGTAGGAGACTGAAAGGCCCAGCCCGGTGCCGCTCCCCGGAGCCTTAGTGGTATAGAAAGGCTCGAATACTCTTTTGCGGGTGGCTTCATCCATTCCCGGACCGTTATCTGACACCGTGCATTTGACCATGTCCCGCACATTACGGATTTTAATTGAAATGACGGGCTGCTCATCCATCTCAGGCCAATCGATCATGGCTTGGGCGGAGTTTCGAAGCAGATTAAGAAAGACCTGCTCGATTTCAGTGGAGGTGCAGGGGGTCTGTTTCAGATTTTCATCGTAATCTTTATGTACGGTGATCTTTTTGAAATCGTATTTTTTCTGTGGATTGTAATCCTGTGCGGCAAGAGTTGAAGCCTTGTCCATTATCTGGCGCAGGTCTCCCGGTGCCTTGCGGGAATCGCTTTTGCGGCTGAAATCAAGCATGCCGGAAACAATAGAGGCCGCACGGACTCCTGAGTCTGTGATTCCGTTCAGGGTTTTTATGATCTTGCGGTCTTCCATGTAGGTGATGATAGAATCGATTGAACATCCCGCTTTCTCAGCTGCCTTGAGGTTGGCCGGCAGTTCAGGTGATATCCTGCGGACAATGTTCTGGATACCTTGCAGGATGCCGCCTAAAGGGTTGTTGATTTCATGGGCCATTCCCGCCGCAAGTCCGCCGATAGACATCATTTTTTCGGTCTGGATCATCATTTCATCAATTTGGACCCGCTCGGTGGCATCATCAATTCTGATTACCGCTCCTTTCATACCCTTATTCAGCGGATAAATGATTATATCCTGATGGCTGTTGGGGCCGGTCAGTCCCTGAGTGCGGATGTCGGTCTCAGGAGTTCCGCTCTCAATCGCCTGTGCAATGCTGTATGCGTATTTATTCAGGGAGGGAAAGGCCTCTTCAACTTCTGCTCCCTCAATTTTATCTGCCGGAATAACAGCCATTCTCTGGGCCGCAGTATTGAACTGGGTTATTCTGGATTGGCTGTCCACTCCGATGATTACTGAGGGCATGGAATCTATGATGTTGCGAATATAGTTTCGTGTCTCGTGCAGCTCTGTTTCAACTTTTTTGCGTTTGGTTATATCCGTACCAACACAGAGTATTTCGGTAAGCTCCCCTTCTTCATTAAATATGGGACTGTTAGTCCAGTATACCCAAACCGAACTTCCGTCCTTGCGGGTGTTCTGATTAGTATTGGACGGAAAGTCTTCCGGGGTCACTGTAACTGCGTAGAGCAGCTTTTCAAGCTCGGATTCTCCTTGTTCCGTCTTGGGAATCAAGGTGCCGATGACGCTGTTACCGATCATTTCCTCTTCTGAATACCCGAAAAAGAGCTGGGCATATTCATTAAAAAAAGTGCATTTTCCTGCGCGGTCTATTCGCAGGATGATACTGCGGGCGGTTTGGACCAGTTCCCTGTATTCGTGTCTTGAGTGCGCAAGCATTTGTGAGTGGGCAGAAACTTCATCAAGCAGTCTTAGGATTTTACCTGAAAAGAAGGCCGTAGCTGTTATATAGTTCCTATTTTCTATAAATGCCATCTTTCGGGCTTCGGTATCCCAGTCCACTTCGCGGATGCGCTGGGCTGAATGCTCGATTGCCGATAGATGGGTCAGTTTTATATTCGGCTCCGCGGCGACTCTTTTAAGCAATTTGTTGATCCTGATAAAATCCTGTTCGTTCTTTTCAAGATCCCAGGTCAGGAAGGCGGACCTCTTAGTTAATATAGCCAGGCATATTGCGGTAAAAAGAATAAGAAATATCCCCGCATAGAATTCCGTTGAGATATCCTTGGCGACGGTTATTGATAACCCTCCGAAATCGGTGACTTCGGTTTTTGCGGATGAGAAGACGTGAAAATGGGAAAAAAACATCCTTCCAACCTGATAAGCACCCGGAAAATAATTATTTTCAGAGTGATACAGGCAGTTACCGTTATTATCCCTAATGTAGAGCTCAGTTTTATTGGGCGAGACAGGAAGCAGGCTCTCCGATGGTACCTTGGCTATGGCGAAGCTGTGGTCCAGCCGTTGAATGAGATAAATATCCTCACACCCGGATTTATCCCCTTCCGCCTGCCTTATGAGCAGAGATTGTCCCGGCTGAAAGTCTTTAACTCTTTGAAAAATAGGTGCTTTTGCTATGGATTTGATTTCGATGGGAAAGGGGCGGGTGTTGACCACCTCGCCATCGGGAGTGACTCTTAAAATGGACAGGCCATGGTCAAAAGTCGCTCGGGAGGTAACCACGGTTTCCAGAAATGAAATTCTCTCCACCAGATAGTTGGCCCATGTTGAGGCTTTATTGTCCACTTCATTGGAAATTGACCAAAAGAAGAGGATTGTTGAGCAGAGCGAGCTTGCAATGAATATAGTTAGAAAAAGGCAGAGATAATTTCTTATCCGGTTGTTCAGTCTGTGAATACTTCTAATCTTCATGGGAAATATTTGTTCGCCCCGATAAAGGGGCTTTTTTTTGCGGGTGTTTTTTCGGGTCATATATTTGAAATATGATCCTGTAAACAATTTCCGACTCCCTTAATTAGGAAATAATTTCCTCTTCACACAAGGCAGAACTTTCCTCCCGCTATTTTTCTGCATGGGTTTCTCTTTTTGTATTAAGAAGTCTTTGTTTTTAAAAATCCTGTCTAAACAAGATCTTGCGTCTTCTTTTGGTAAATAAATAAACGTTTCTGGAAATACAGGCACGCCCATTGCAAATCTATCGGCAGAGTAAACCTCTACCTAATCAACAAGGGAGTGTGACCGGAGAATATATCGATGATTTCATGAGCAGCTAAAGGCATTTGGTCAGTGTGGTTCTCGGAGGTTGGTAATGTGCGGAGTTAAGCCCGCATAGAGAATATTTCCCATAACGGGACATGTGAGAATCGCCGCCGTATGGCCGTGCCTGTACAGAGTCGCGGACTCGTTAAGGAGTCCCGAGTCTTAACTAAAGATTAAGCGGACACCTGCGTGAGTCCATATGCAGGTAATGCCCGAAGATGCTCAAGATGATTTGTCGGTGATTATCCGGGCAACAAGGCCGTAGGCCGCATGTCGAACTGTTCCGGAGGGTATTTTATGCAGTAGAAATTCAAGCGGATTTTAACTGACTAATTTAACCAGTAAAAGGTCGGAGTGGAAGGACCCACTCAGGCGAATTTTCGAAATAATTCAAGGAGGAATTATTATGTCGCTCGTAATTAATCACAACTTGATGGCCATGAACGCCAGCCGTAACTTGCAGGAATCATATGGTAACCTCGGTGTATCAACCCGTCGCCTGTCTTCAGGTCTTCGTGTTGGAACCGCAGCAGATGATGCCGCAGGTCTGGCAATTCGCGAACTCATGCGTGCGGATGTTAAGTCCCTGAACCAGGGTATTCGTAACGCTAACGACGCCATCTCCATGATCCAGACTGCTGATGGAGCTCTCGGTGTTATCGATGAAAAGCTCATCCGTATGAAGGAACTTGCAACTCAGGCCGCAACCGGTACCTACAACTCTGACCAGCGTCTTATTATCGACTCTGAATATCAGGCGATGGCATCAGAAATTACCCGTATCGCGAATGCGACCGACTTTAACGGAATCCACCTGCTTAACGGTAACGTGTCTGGCGACCACAGCGGAGCCGGTTTAAGGTCAACCGGTAAAGTTAAGGTTCACTTTGGTACCGCTAACGATAGTGCCGAGGATTATTATTACATCTCAATCGGCACCTCCACAGCTTCTGCGCTGGGTGTTGGGCTTGCTGCTAACAACTCCATCTCCACACAGCAGCAGGCACAGGCGTCTCTTGATAAGTTGAATAATGCGATTATCTCCAAGGATAAGATTCGCGCAAACCTCGGTGCTCTCCAGAACAGACTGGAAAACACCATTACCAACCTCTCAATCCAGGCTGAAAACGTTCAGGCTTCGGAATCACGCATCTCCGACGTTGACGTTGCGACTGAAATGACTGAGTTCACCAGGAACCAGATTCTCACTCAGTCCGCAGTAGCCATGCTTTCCCAGGCAAACGGTATGCCCAGGATGGCAATGCAGCTCATCGGTGGCTAGTAACACAGATGGGTTCAATACACTCAGAAAGGGAGGTCCGACCATCGGGCCTCCCTTTTCATTTTAGCGGAATTGTGAATTATGTACTGCTGACCGTACTTCGTTTTGATTAATCTTTCTTTGTTTGCATTTTTAGCGAACTATGGTGAGGTTGCTGTTGGTTTTGCTCTGTATCTTTACTTTTTTGCAAGAACATCGTATATCTGCGGCCTGAATCCAGAAATGCAGATACAATCCTGCCTTTTGTCCAGCCCGCGGACGGTCGTCATCCGGTTCCTCTTTTCAGTTTACGCAATAACTCGAAAAAATCCGTCCTGCCCTGCCTAGCACCATCCATCGCACAGTCGTAAGGAGCCGGAGCTGTGCTCATGATTTAAGGAGATCATTTTGTCTACGAAAACAGTATATTTCATCGAAGGTGACGGTATCGGCCCGGAAGTCTGGGGTGCCGCCCGTCCTGTAATTGATGCCGCTCTTGAAAAAGCTTACAGCGGTGCTAAGAAAATTGAATGGTCTGAACTCCTTGCCGGTGAAAAAGCATACGAAGCCACTGGAGAATATCTGCCTCAGGACACCCTCGACACCCTCGCCAAAGCGGAATTGGCCATCAAAGGCCCTTTGCAGACCCCAGTGGGCAAGGGAATCCGTTCCCTCAACGTAACCCTGAGACAGGTTTTTGATCTCTATGCCTGTATCCGTCCTATTCGTTATTTTGAAGGTATTGAATCCCCGGTAAAGCGTCCCGATCTGGTGGACATCGTGGTTTTCCGCGAAAATACCGAGGACGTTTATGCCGGTATAGAGTGGAGCTCTGCTTCTCCCGAAGCAAAGAGAGTAATTGATTTTCTGGTTGATGAAATGGGTGCCAAGATTGATCCCACTGCGGGCGTAGGTATTAAACCTATTACTCCCGCTGGCTCCAAGCGTCTGGTCCGCCGGGCTATAGATTACGCCATTGACCAGAATCGCGAATCCGTGACTCTGGTTCATAAAGGCAACATCATGAAATTCACTGAAGGCGGCTTCCGCCAGTGGGGTTACGATCTCGCAGAGGAAGATTATGCCGGGCAGGTTGTTAAAGAAGGCGAAGATGCAGCCGGAAAGGTTGTCATTAATGACCGCATTGCCGACGCTATGTTTCAGGAATTGCTCATGCGTCCCCAGCAGTACAGCGTGGTAGCGACCACCAACCTTAATGGTGATTATCTTTCTGATGCACTTGCCGCTCAGGTTGGCGGACTCGGACTTGCTCCGGGTGTAAACATGGGTGATAAGCTTGCCATTTATGAAGCAACTCATGGAACAGCACCTACTATTGCCGGAAAAGACCTTGCCAACCCCGGAAGTATTTTGCTGTCCGGTGCCATGCTGCTGGAAAACAACGGCATGGGCGAAGCAGCTGTTTTGATTAAAAATGCGGTTGAAAAAGCTTTGGCTGCTAAGAAGGTAACTGTGGATCTGGCAAGTCAGATCAGCGGTGCCGAGCAGGTTGGCTGCAAAAAATTTGGTGAGATTATTCTCGCTAATCTGTAGTAGGTTTAAGGACTTACCTAGTAATTGACTGAGGCTGAAAGTATTAAGCCCTCCCCATGTGTTTGTGGGGAGGGCTTTTTTGGCGTCGATGCTGGAAGTGGTAAATTTATTCCACTTTGAATTTAATCCCTTGCTGGGATTGTTTCAGTTCAATGTGGCTGTCCGGGTTGTCAATTTCAATGGATGTGATTTTATATTTATCCATATCATAGTCATATATATTGGGAATGGTTTTGATGATCAGGACCTTTTTTTCAAAGCCCTTGAGCAGCTTTTTTGATTCTCCGGGTGCAATGTTGAATTGGGCAACGCTGACCATGCTTTCCGCAATCGTAATCGATCCCGCTACTGTGTATTTGCATTTGTTTTTTATGGTCAGGGCGGCAGCTGGTGCGGCGGTGGCTATGAATAGTGCTGTAACTACTAATATTGTATAGATTTTGTTCATTTGTCCCTGGGGATGAATTTTAAAAAAGATGCTTAAAAATGCCAGATTGTTTTGCGGAGAGTAAATTATAAATTCGTCCGTGTGTAGTTTTATAACTCATACTTTTGGTTGAGCAGGTGAGTGATTGCTTATGTTAATGGAATTAAGCCTCAGTTGACTATACTGTGATCTCACGTAAGGTGTGCCCGTCGGAAATAAAGTTATAATTCATATCGGAGCCGATCTATGCAACGGATAATATTTTTTTTGATTTTCATACTTTCTGCCTGCCCTGTTCTCGCTGCTGAGAAGAAGGCCCCCCAGATGCCTCCTGCCCATGTGGCGACATCTAAATCATTTGCAGGTCAGGTTGCTCCTGAGTCTTCATATATCGGTACTGTTTATTTTTCCGAAACATCTGATGTTGCCTCTGAAGTAAGCGGAAAAATCGTCCGGGTTGAAGTGGAAGAAGGAGATACGGTCAGGAGAGGCGAGGTCTTGATCAGGCTCAGTTCCGATCTGCTTAATACTGAAATTCGTGCGGCAAAAGCTGCCTATGCTGAATCCAAGGCCAACTACGATCTTGCCAAGCGCGACGACCAGCGTATCACCAAGCTTTTTAAGAGCGGTTCCGTTCACGAAGGTGAATACGATTCCAAGCGGTTCAAAGCCATTGCCATGGAGAGTGAACTTGCTTCCTCTCAGGCCAAACTGCGCCGTCTTCAGATTCAACTTTCCAAGAAAACTATCCGTGCTCCTTTTGACGGTATTGTGCTCAAACGTTCTGTCTACCTCGGCGAATGGCTTTCCATAGGTGAAGACGTAGTCAAATTGGGTATGAATACCAGCTACGATGTTGTGGTCAACGTTCCGCAGGATGTGGCGCAGGTGGTCAAGCCCGGTCTTGAAGTGGGCATCAGCGCAGGCGGCAAGGAGTACAAAGGCAAAGTCTTTGCGGTTATTCCCCGTGGTGATATCGCCAGCCGTACTTTTCCGGTAAAAATACGAATTAACAGCAAGAACGGTTTTAAACAGGGTATGGAAGCGCGTGTTTCCCTGCCTAACGGTCTGGCCAGCGAGACGGTTGTTGTGCCCCGTGATGCGGTGATTACTCTACGTGGAACTACTATGGTCATTGCGGCCATTGACGGTAAGGCCCAGCCTTTCCCGGTACAGGTTGTCGGTTTCAAAGGCATGAATGCCGGAGTGCGCGGCAAAGGCCTTAAAGCCGGAATGGATATCGTCACTAAGGGCAACGAACGCCTCAGACCCGGACAGCCCGTGGTCATTGATAACATATAGCCACGCGGTCCGGAGTGAATCATGGATTTTGTTAAATTTTCAATTGAAAAGCCCGTTTCGGTGCTGGTTGGAGTTATCCTGCTGGTTCTTTTCGGCGGGCTGGCCCTTTCCGGTTTGCCTTATCAGCTTTCCCCGTCTGTAACTGAGCCTGAAATTACCGTTCAAACTACATGGACCGGGGCCACCCCTTATGAAATCGAGCGTGATATCATTGAAGAGCAGGAGAAAGTACTCAAGGGTGTTACCGGATTGCTGGAAATGGAGTCCGAATGCTTTGACAGTTTCGGGCGTATTTCCCTGCGTTTCAAAATCGGCACCAATATTGATGATGCTCTGCTCAGGGTTTCAAATAAGCTGAACGAGGTTAAGAAATATCCTTCGGATTCTGACCGTCCGGTGATTTCAGCTACCGGTGCTTCAGCATCCCCGGTTATCTGGATGATTCTGCGGACCCTGCCGGACAACGAACATCATATCAATGAATTTGCTACATATTTTGAAGATAGTGTGCGTCAGTATCTTGAGCGTGTGGACGGTGTTGCCGACCTGTTCGTGGGCGGCGGTACTGAAAATGAGATGCACATCATCATCGCGCCGGAAAAGCTGGCCGCTTACAATTTGACCATCGATAAGGTTACACAGGTACTTAAAAGCGAGAACTCCAACGTTTCAGCCGGGAATCTGGGGGTCGGACGCCGCGATTACCGTATCCGCACCACCTCTGAATTCAAGACTCCCGAAGAGATTGAAGCCGTTGTAATCACTTCTTCCGGTCAGCAAAGGGTAACCATCGGAGATGTCGGCAAGGTCGTACCCGGCTTTGAAAAACAGACCGTTGCCATGCTTCATAACGGTATTCCCGGTATGGCTATAGGGGTTAAACCTGAACCGGGTTCCAACGTTCTGGAGGTAACCAAGAACGTGCGCAAGGTTGTTGAAGATCTCAACGCGGGACTCCTTGCTGATAAAGGAATTTTTCTTGACTGGGTTTACGATCAGGCACCGTATATTAATGGCGCAATTGATCTCGTAAAACAGAATATTATCATCGGTGGTGTACTGGCGGTCATCGTACTGCTCATCTTTTTGCAGTCCCTTTCGGCTACGGTCATTGTCGCCATCGCCATTCCTATTTCCGTCATCGGTTCTTTCATCGTTTTCGGCGGGATGGGCAGGACGCTGAACATCGTCAGTATGTCCGGTATTTCCTTTGCCGTGGGTATGCTGGTGGATAACGCTATTGTTGTTCTTGAGAACATCGACCGCCACCGCGGCATGGGCAAGCCTCCGTATCAGGCCGCCTATGACGGAGCCAGCGAGGTTTGGGGCGCGGTTTTGGCTTCAACCCTGACCACCGTCGCGGTATTTCTCCCGGTCGTTTTTATTGAAGAGGAAGCAGGGCAGTTGTTCAAGGATATCGCCATCGCGGTTACCTGTGCCATCTCCCTGTCCCTGTTTGTGTCCATCTCGGTAATTCCCATGCTGGCCAAGCAGTTCTATTCTTTTTCCAAGCGCAAAAAGAAGGCCAAAAAGAATATCCTTACCGGGATCGGGGCCAAGTTTTCCGATGCCATCATGGGCCTGCTCAGCCTTGCCATCCGCAACTGGGCCACAAGGCTTTCCACTGTAGCCATCTTGGTTGCGGCTTCGGCCCTGCTGGTGATTTCCTTCTTTCCGAAGATGGAATACCTGCCGCAGGGGAACAGGAACCTGATCCTGTCCATTCTCATTCCGCCGCCGGGGCTTTCGTTTGAAGAGCGTTCCTCCATTGGCGAATTTATCGCGGCTCAGACTGAGCCGCATATGAAGGAGGAAAAGGATGGTCTGCCTTCAGTTGAACAGCTTTTTTATGTTTCCGCCCCGGATATTAACCTTTTCGGTGCCATTTCCGGTGATGAGGAACGCCCTGCGGCTTTAATTCCTCTTTTCAGTCGGATCATGAATTCAATTCCCGGTATGTTCGGGGTCAGTATTCAGGCTTCGATTTTTGAAACGGGCCTTGGTAAAGGGCGTATGGTCGCTGTTGATTTCAGCGGACCGGAACTGCCCAAGCTTATGGCTGCCGCCGGGACCATGTTCGGCATGGCCCGTCAGGCAATACCTAATGCGCAGGTGCGGCCCATTCCGTCTCTTGAGATGCTTTATCCCGAGGTGCGCATTGTGCCCGACCGTGACCGTCTGCGCGCGGCTGGTATGTCCAGTCAGGAAATCGGTGAGGCCCTTGATGTTCTCATGGACGGCCGCAAGATAGGTGATTTCAAGGAAGAAGGTAAAAAGAAGATAGATCTGAAGCTCATGGCTTCTGACAAGCGGGTTAACACCCCTGAAGATCTCTACGAATCCCTTGTGGCAACCCCGCAGGGCTGGGCGGTCCCGGTATCATCCCTTTCCCGTCTGGAACGGACCTACGGTATCACCCAGATTCGCCATCTTGAGCGGCAGAGGACTGTTACCTTGCAGATCACTCCGCCCAAGTCTATGCCTCTTGAGCAGGCTATGGATATTGTCCAGAACGAGCTTATCCCCAAGGTTAAGGAAATGGGACTTATGGACGGTGTGAACGTGCGTATGTCCGGTGCGGCAGATAAACTGACCCAGACCCGTGAGGCTATGCAGTGGAACTTCCTGCTGGCGGTGGTCATTACCTACCTGCTCATGGCGGCTCTGTTCGGTAACTTTATTTATCCGGTCATTATTTTGCTGACCGTGCCTCTTGCTGGTGCAGGCGGATTCCTCGGTCTGAAGCTGGAGAACCTGTTCATCGCCCCGCAGCCGCTGGATGTGTTGACCATGCTCGGCTTCGTTATCCTGATCGGGGTTGTTGTTAACAACGCAATTCTCATCGTGCACCAGTCCTTGAACAACGTTCGTAACGAGGGCATGGAGCACCGCGAGGCCGTGCTGGAAGCGACCCGCTCCAGACTGCGTCCCATCTACATGTCGGCAACAACATCCATTTTCGGCATGCTCCCGCTGGCAATCGCCCCCGGTCCCGGTTCCGAACTCTACCGCGGACTCGGAGCAGTAGTACTCGGCGGTCTGGCCCTGTCCACGGTCTTCACCGTGTTCATGATCCCGGCTCTGCTCATGTTCTTCATCAAGATGGAGAAGGTTGGCGGGAAGGCTGAGGCCCATTCAGCATAAAGATAATGTCTGGAAATAAAACCGACCCTGATGTTGAGAAACACAGGGACATAGGCTACTTATATTCCCATCGGCGAGTAAAATCGTCGGTGGGAATTTTTTATATCAATATTTCAGGAGACAACCTGCCATGTATTTAGAAAAATTATCGCTGCACAATTACCGGGGCATCCGGGACATGGAGATTGAGTTCGACAGGCATTTGAATGTGTTTGTGGGCGATAATGGGTGCGGGAAGACTACGATTGTTGCTGCGATTCGGCATATGCTTAATGGGGCTGCTATCAATTCAAAAACTGGTACCGTAAAAAAACTTTATGAAGATGAATTAACGATAAGAGATTTGGATGTTTCAATTGGTGCAACCAGTGCTGATAATAAATTAGTGTGGAGTTATGATTCCTCAATTTTTGAAGTTTTATCGAGTAGCAATCCAGAAAAAATAGCAAGTTCTTATAGAGGTACAGGAAGTAGGCAGGAAGCGTGGGATTTGGATTATTTGTTGTTAGTCGCTGAAAGAGAGAGGTGTTCATATGATAGCTCCATCAATGTTCCTATTGATGAAATAGTACATAAAACATCTCCATTTAAAAGCCCTGAGACATACGCTGTTAGTATGATTAAGAGTCATGAAGATGCTGAAAATGCAGAGTTTCGTTTACATGTCGATAATGGCAATGATCCAGCTTCTTTTGTGCTGAATCCCAAGCTACAGGCAATGAAAAAAGCAATTGCTATGATTACTGGATTTCATAGTTTTTCATTTAACAATAGTAAGAACACATATGAAGCAAGTAAAATTGTAAATGAAGATAAAATAAGATTTTTATTTGATCAGCTATCATTAGGGGAACAGGTTTTTATCGGACTGGCAGCTGCTATTGCGCATGAAGTGGTGTATTCTGGAAAAGATGAAGACAATTTACTTACAGCTGCACGGCTCATCATAATCGACGAAATAGACCTCCATCTGCACCCCAAATGGCAACGCCGTATTGTCCCGGCATTGCGCGAAACATTTCCTAATTGCCAGTTTATTATCACTACCCATTCCCCGCAGGTGCTCAGTGAAGTTCCTGCTGAGAATATTTTTTCGCTTTATCGGGATGAGAATGGGGATATTCAGTATGAGAAACCTGAGTTGAGTCAAGGCTTGAATTCGTCTGAAATTTTGCAGGAAGTTATGGATTTGCCTGCCTTCAGTCCTGAGTTCGAAGAAGAATTGAGCCGGATTTATACTTTGATTGAAGATGAAAAATTTGATGAAGCTAAGAATCTGATCGAGAAATACGAAGCCAAATTCGGCGATGTGCCAGCTCTGATTAAAGCCCGCACAGTTCTTGAGCTTTCGGAGTAGTGATCTGTGAGGAATATTCAGAAAGGAGCGATTCCACGCAGGTTCCGGGAATGGAAAGAAGAGAACAATCATCAACTTAACGATCTGCCTTTTAGGGCTATTCCGTCTGAAGAAGGTGGGGTAAAAGATGATCTTCGTGTCGCTTTGTGTGAAGAACAGGGATATTTGTGCTGTTACTGCCAGAGTCAAATCAACGATGATGCGGACAGTATGCGTGTAGAGCATTGGGCTTGCCAACGAAAGAATGTCGACAAAAGATTTGAATACGGAAATTTGCTAGCAGCCTGTTGTGGCAGTGAAGGGCAAGGTCGTAAGAACCATCATTGTGATGTGCTTAAAGCATCATCCGACCTAAAGTACAATCCTGCTAATTTTAATGTTGAAAGTGTAATCAAGTACAAAGCTGACGGTGAAATTTATTCCACAGATACAGAATTCAACGAGCAGATTGGGAGTGTGAAAGCTCCGGGGATTTTAAATTTGAATCTGCGTAGACTGCGTATGCAGAGGCAGGCGCGGATTGATGCCGTTATCAGAGAGATGCCTAAAAGTAGAATCTGGCCGAGAGAAAAAGTTCTCCGCAAAATTAGCGAATATGAAACTCCGGGAGATAGCGGAAAGCTCAAACCATTCGCTGGCGTAGCAATCTACTACCTCAAAAAGAAATTACGCCAATCTAAGTAAATCAAAACCACAACAGCCCTGCGAACTTCCGTCCACAGGGATTTTCATTTTATTTAGCTAAAAAAACTACCCATTCTCCTTTACATACCTCTCCAACCGATCCATCCCTTCAGCCAGATTCTCCATGGAATTAGCGTAAGATAAACGGATGAAACCTTCGGCTCCTTCTCCGAAATCAATTCCCGGTGTTACTCCGATTCCGGCCTTCTCTAAAATGTCGAAGGCCAGCTTCAGGGAGCTTCCATCAAATTTTGCCGCCAGATGCTTCATGTTGACCAATATGTAAAACGCTCCGGTGGGTTCCACCTTGATATCAAAGCCGATTTCACGCAGTCTTTTGATCAGGAACTTGCGGCGTTCATTGTAGATTTCTTTGATGCGGTTGACCTCGTCCCATGATTCGGTCAGCGCGGCCACCCCGGCATGCTGGGCCATGGAGTTGGCGGAGATGAAGAAGTTCTGGCAGAGCTTCTGCATGGGGCGTACGTATTTTTCCGGGGCGATGATGTAACCCAGCCGCCATCCGGTCATGGCGAAAAGCTTGGAAAATCCGTTGAGCACGAATGCGTGATCCGTGTATTCGAGGATGGTGTGTTCTTTTTCGCCGTAGACAAGGCCGTGGTAGATTTCATCGGAAATGATCCACGGTCCCATCTTGGCAATTTTTTCCATCCTTTCCGGGGAGAGCAGGGTCCCGGTGGGGTTGGAGGGGGAGTTGATCAGGATCGCCTTGGTGCGTTCGTTGATGGCTTTTTCAATTGCTTCCGGGCGGTACTGGAATCCATCTTCCTCAAAGGTGCGGATGGAGTTTGCTTCGGCGCCGGAAAAGGAAATAAAGTTGCTGTAACAGGCATAACAGGGGTCGGAAACAATGATGTTGTCCCCCTGATCTAGAATGAAGGTAAAAAGCAGCAGCATTGCCGGGGATGTGCCTTGGGTGATGATTACCCGGCCCGGATCAACGTCCACTCCGTAAGTATCTCGATAATATTTGCTGATGGCCTCACGCAGCTGCGGGATGCCCAGACTGTGAGTGTAGTGGGTTTCGCCCTCTTCCATGGCCCTGATGCAGGCCTGCTTGACACATTCGGGGGTGTCGAAGTCCGGTTCGCCGATTTCCATGTGGATGATGCTGCGGCCCTGACGTTCCATTTCCTGCGCCTTTTCCAGCACGTCCATGACTAAGAAAGGGGTGATCTCACAGGCTCTTTTTGATATACAGTCCATTTTATTTCCTATGGGATATGATGCGCTACGCGCTTTGATGATATGATTTCGCCTCCGGCGGCCAACGGGGATAATCCCCTTTGGAATCCTTAAGTAGGAGGGAGGGGCTTTGTTGATTTAAATTGTTGTATACTTATTGAATCATGTAAGTGCAACAATCCGGTTTTGAATCCTTTTATCATGCTTGTGCCTGCTTTCTTCATGGAGTACATATCCGCCAGACCATGAACATACTTCTTATCGACAATAACGACAGCTTCACCAACAATCTTGAACATCTGCTGGCCCGTGAAATTGCGGGGGCGCAGGTCTATGTGCGTTCCTACTCGCAAGCTCTGGGCTGTGGGGACACTGTTGATTTCAGTGCCTATCAGCTGATCATAATTTCTCCCGGTCCCGGATGTCCCGCGGATTATCCGGGTTATGAAAGGGTGATCGAATCCGGCCTGCCTGTGCTGGGCATCTGCCTCGGTATGCAGATTCTTAATGAATATTTCGGCGGGCGCACCACAAGGCTGAACGGCTGTTTTCATGGGCGAACCGAGCGTATTGATTTTGTCGGGCATGATCTTGCCGTGGCCCGTTATCACTCCCTTTACTGTTCAGAGCTTGGGCAGAACTTGAAATTACTCAGTAAGAACAGTGAGCAGGTCCCCATGGCTGTTGCCCATGAAAGTTTGCCCTTGCTGGGCTACCAGTTTCACCCGGAATCATTTTTAACCGAGCAACCCGGAGTTTTCATTGAATACGCCCTCCATCATTTCGGACTCCTGTAGCTTTGAGCGGTTTCGGGAAATCGCTTACCATTTTGTGCGAAAGCGTGATGCTGATGTGCTGCTCGGTTCTCCTTCTTTTCCTGATTCATGTATGAGCTATCTTGGCATTGAGCCGCAGGATGAGTTTGTTTTGCAGGCCGGTGTTTCCGGTGATGATGTCCGGGCGCAGATGAAGGAATTTTGTTTTGCGGATGATGGTCCGGCAATCGGCTATCTTTCTTATGAACTGGGGCATGAATTGCGCGGGGTGGGAAGCAGTAAACCTGCTGAGTTTCCACTATTGCATTTAAAAAAGTATCGCGCGGTGCTGGTTCATGATGGTGGGGATTCGGCCCTGAAGCTGCTTTGCGCCGATGAAACTTATCGGTCAGTGATTGGGGCTGAAGTCTTGCAGGTTAGGCGGGTTCCTGATGTCGAATTGCCTTCTTTTGTCGAGCATGATTTATGTATGTCCCTAAATAAACAGGGTTATGAGGACGGAGTTGCCCGCACCCTCGAGTATATCCGCGATGGCCTGACTTACCAGCTTAACCTGACCACCCGCGTCAGTATGAATGGTGGGAATATCAACCCCGTACTTTGGTTTTTCGGGCTGCATAAACGTTATCCCGCACCCTATTACGCGCTCTTTCGCAGTGGGGAAAAGGTAGTAGTTTCCACTTCACCGGAGCTTTTTTTGCGGGTGGAGCAGGGGCAGGTGCTCTCCGAACCCATTAAGGGAACCCTCCGTTTTGAAGAGTATTCTGAAGAACTTGTCGAGTCACTGCGTAGTTCAGTAAAAGAGGATTCAGAGCTTTCCATGATTGTGGATTTGATCCGTAATGATATTTCCGCTGATTGCCGTTACGGATCGGTGGTTGTTAAGGATCACAAATCCGTATTTGCAGTGGACAATCTTTTGCAGATGTTCAGCCGGGTGCGCGGGGAACTGCTTGAAGGACGGGATTGCATTGACCTGCTCCTGAATGCATTTCCCGGCGGTTCCATCACCGGGTGTCCCAAGAAAAGTTCCATGGAACTTATCGACAAGCTTGAACCGCATGTGCGCGGGCCTTATTGCGGCAGCATCGTGCTTATTCATGGCCCGCAGGATATGGTTTCATCCATTCCTATCAGGACTGCGGTTTATGACAGTTCTACAAAAGAGCTTGATTACTGGGCCGGAAGCGGCATTGTCATTGATTCCGATCCTGAAGCGGAGTACATGGAAACCATTGCCAAAGCTGGCAAAATTCTCGATCCGGAGTCTGTATGATTTATTTCAGGAACGGTGAATTCATTGAAGACGAAGTCTGTCTCGATCTGGCCCAGCCCGCTTTCAGAACCGGGTACGGATTTTTCGAGACCCTTTGCTGGAATGGCAGCAAAATTTGCCATTTGGATTTGCATCTTCAGCGGGCGCGTAAAAGCCTTGCTGAATTTAATATTACCGAAGAGCCGCTGGATTATGACGCGATTATTCGGGATGTGGTGGCAGCAAACGGGCTGGAGAATGAATTTGCACGGGTGAACATATTTTTTCCGGTTGAACAGGGCATTACTTTGCCTGTAGTTTGTGCGGTCCCTTTTGAGCACATCCCGAATCGCACTTGGACCCTCAGACCCTGCCCGAATGTTTTTCTTTCCCCCCTTATGGCTCATAAATCCACCAACCGCATGGATTATCTTAATGCGTGGCAGGATGCTTTAGCCGCTGGATTTGATGATGCACTGCTTCAGGATTTTGATGGTAATGTTCTGGAATCCTCTTTCGCTTCCCTGCTTTTCAGAAAAGGTGATTCTTTTTTTGAGCCACAGACAGTGTACAAACTTCCCGGCACGGCTCAGGTAATTGCAGCCCGGCATATCGAAATTGCGGGAGCGGAGATTAATCTCGCTCAGATTGAGCAATTTGATCACGCCTATGCCCTCAATTCTCTGGGCGGGATGATTCCGATTACTGCCATTGGTGATGTGGGATTTGAGGCTGATTTTGATACGGCGGAACGGGTGAGTCAGTTGGTGCTGGGGTAATTTTGCAGCAAGATCAAATATATTCAGCCTCGGCACAAATGCGCCGAGGCTGAGTTTTGTAAGAATTCTGGGTGGGATTTTAATATCTAACGGACAGTGGCTATGCGGGATCGTACCGGAATATTAGTCGTCTCGAGTCCGGGCTTCTGGCCGCGAAGGTCGAATTCCAGATTAACACCGGGGCGGAAGATGAGCACATGTGTTGAACCGCCGAAATGAAACATGCCCAGCTGATCGCCTTTGTTTACATGCTGACCCTCATATACCGTGATTTCGTTGGAAGAAACCTCCGCCATACCGACAAACATGATTGCCATCAGACCTATGTCGGGATTATCCGCTTCAATGAAGATCAGGCCTCTGGCTGCAGTTTGGGTGATGTAGCCCTGAGAGCCGTTGGGGCTGGCCGGATCAAATCCTACCGTGGGTGATTGGGCATAATAGGACCCGTCGATCAGTTTTGTCTTTACAATTCTGCCGCTGACCGGGCTGTGCCAGCGGTGGTAGCTGAGTGCGCTCAGAAAGGCCTGATAGATGGTGCCACCTGCAAAGCGGGGAGCCAATGGGTCGCCGTCGAGCATGTGGTAGAGCGAATACGGCTGGCCCTTGATCCAGAATTCATCCCTTAATTTCACATTTTTCGCCAGATTGAATGGGGCGGATTCGCAGGCGTTCGCGATGACGGAGTTATCGTTGGGGGCGGCAACCGGGCGGCGTCCCTTGCGGAATTTGCGGGTGAAAAAGTCGTCCCATGAAACGAATCCGTGGTATGGCTTGTCCGGGTCGCAGATGAAGTCTTTTGCAAATCCCGGCATTGCCTTTTGAGCATCACGCCCAAACCATCCTTTTTTGGGATCGTCGCTGAGTACATAGCGGGAGTCCGGAGATCCGAGGAATACAGCCCACTGGTTGAGTATCTTTTTCAGTTGCGCGTTAACCCGGCTGTCAAGAAAAGCACTTGTTCCGGCTGAGGTGCCCATGGGCCAGTTTAAAATAGAATTGATGGGAAAACCCACCATAGCGGTTGTGTTGAATTCCGGTGCCTGCTGCGAAATTTCACTTATTTTTTGCAACATTTGAACGTAGCTGCGGATTTGAGGATTGCCTGCCGGGTCGTTCTTGAACTCCGGTGTGTCGGGGACCATCTCGAACATCTCTGTAAAAAGCATAAAAAGTTTCGGGTCGTTTTCAATCAGTTCCTTGAATTCCTGTACGACCGGCAGAAGTTGCGTTGTATCGTTTGAAACCGTTGGTTGTGACGCGCTGTTCGCTGATACAGCAAGTCCAAGGCACAGGATCAGGCTGCCTAAACAGATAGCAATTCTTTTTGTCCAATATCGATTACCAGTCATTTGCCGGACCTCCCATTTAAATTATTGATGGATGGAGTCAGATTAGATTCTTATCCGTCTTATAGCCTACGGGAAGGAATATTGCCAAGGTTGACGATAAAAAAGGCGGACCTGAGTTCTCTGACTCAAGCCCGCCCTCAGCAGAAAGTTTGATTTCCTGTGGTGTTTGTATTTTACGAAACCAGCAAATAATCCCGCCCCATCACATAGCCGCGCGCATCCAGAAACTGTGCTACCTCATCCCGCGCGCCCCAGCTTGCTACGTAGGAGAGCAGAAAAGTATTTCCCGCCGGAGGCACTTCATCGCGGTGAAGGACTTTTTTGCCGTGAATGAACATGCCGACCTTGCGTGGGTCCACGTCAACGTAGAAGGCCGTTTCCACACCCAAGTTTTCCAGCATCTTGTAACGCTTGCGGGAAGTTCTCCCGGAACCGATTACACCCACCTTGGGATTGGAACCGAGACGATTTTGTAGCCAATTGAAGAGATAACTACTCTTGATGCGGTAGAAAGCTTCAACTGTGTATTTGGGATGGTTGCGCGATAATCGGTCCGGCGGATCATTCCAGATGAGCAGCTCTTCATCCACCTTGCGCATTTTTACCCCGGCTTCCAGCCAACGCAGAACCAGTTCGTAATCTTCAGGAAAATCACCGTCCCGGAATGGGCCGTGTTCCTGAATGAGTTCTTTGCGCATCATGATGGACGGGTTGGCAAAAGGAAATTCCACAAAGCGGTTCAGAGAAATTTCATCCGTACCCACCAAAGTGTTGATCCAGTCCACGTAATGGGCGTAGCCGCCGTTTTTATCACGATCCCCGCCGAAACCGACCTTACATGCGGTAAGTCCGGTTTCCGGGTCGCGGTCCAGTAGTCCTGCCTGCTTTTCAATACGCTGTGGCAGGGCAAGATCATCCGCGTCCATGCGTGCGATGTAGCTTCCGCAAGCAGCCTCTATGGCTGCATTGGCTGCGCCGACCACTCCCTGATGCTCAAGGAATAGCGGTTTTAATCGTGAATCACGGCTTGCATATTCTTTAAGCACTTCAGCGGTGTTGTCCGTTGAACCGTCATCCACTGCTATCAGCTCAAGGTCGCCGAAGGTCTGCCCGAGTATGCTTTCAATTGCCGCTCTCACAGTGGATTCGCAATTGTAGCAGGGCATGGTTACCGAAACCTTGGGGCTGCTCATGCTTTTGTTGCTTCCATGGCTTCTTGTTTAAGGGAGTCCTGCAACTGGCTTCTAAGCCTGCAAATGCTGCATTTTCCGGCAGATGTGGGGTAGCCGCATTCGGTACAAGGTGCGATCTCGTAATCTTTTTCTTCTTTTTCCAAAGCGGAAAATGCGGGGCGACCACGATCAAGGAATCCTTTGTAGAAAGCTCGTTTGGTGCCGGGACTGCGAAGTTCCATATCCCGCCAAAGCAGCTTGTGTCCGGTGAAACTGGCCCCGGAACTGTAAGGGCAGGGCAGGTGGTGATAGGGAATATCCGCCAGAAAAGAGAATATGGCACTTTCGTATTCAGTGAGCCGGAAAAGGGGTTTTACCTTCTTGGCAAAGCCGTTTTCCGCAGGCAGCACCGGACCCTGATCGGAAAGATATCCCTGATCCCAGCGCAGGGTGTTGGCGAAAAGTCTGGCTACTTCGTCATCAAGATTGTGCCCGGTAGCAAGGGCTGTGTAGCCTTCTTCAATGGCAACCTTATTGAAATAATGGCGTTTGAACTTTCCGCAGATGGCGCAGATGGGACGGCGGATGTGTTTTTTGATCAAAGGCATGGGCACACCTTCTTTTTCAAGTTCCACAATGCGCAGCGGATAGCCCTTATCCTTACAGAAATCTTCCACCACGGAGCGGGCCTTGATGGAGGATTCGAAAATTCCCAGATCAATGTGCAGCCCGGTTACATCGTAGCCCAGTTCTGCCAGAGCGTACATGAGTCCGAGAGAATCTTTGCCCCCGGAAAGGGCGACCAGCACCTTGTCATCAGGCTCGAGAAGCTTGCGTCTTTTGATACCCTGAGCAACCTGCTTCATGAAAAAAGCATTAAAATGCTCTTTGCAGAACGCGGCGTTGTGGCTGGGCAGTGCAACAAATGCTTTTTCTTTGCATACCTTGCATTTCATATGATTACCCTACGGAAATTACTTTTCTGAGTGTTATTTCATCACCCTGATTGATCCATTCGTCCTGCGTGAGCAGCTCACCATTTCGGATGACGAGTGTGTCGGTGTGATGAAGTCCCTGCTTGTTCAGTAGTTGCAGGACGGTCTTGAGTTTTGTGTATTCTACTGTCTGGCCTTCAGGTTCGATTTTGACAATTACCATGGGCAGACTCCTTTTTCTTTATAAATATGATAAGATGATGTCCGAGGCTTAGGGCTTTAGCGTTTAAGTGCGTTTTCGGCAAGCTTTTCCTACTGGAGAGAGGGAGAATTTTTGTGGCTGGAGGTTACAATCTAGGAAAAGTGCAAAAAAAAGCAGCCAGAACAGGAAAACGCTGTTAATATGTGTTAAGTTTAAAATATGAATTAGAGGTATGCAATCCGTATGACGGATGAAAGCAAAAAAAAGCCTATAAATGTTGACCCGAGCTTGAATATTGAACTAAACTGGTAATAATGAAAAACGACTTTCAAGGAGTTGCATATGGCTCAGAAGACAATTTTAGTCGTTGACGACGAAAAGCATATACGGATGCTCTACAGAGAAGAGCTGGAAGCCGGAGGCTACAAAGTAGCCACTTCTGACGGTACTGAAGATATCCTTGCAGTTATCGGGCGGGAGAATCCTGATTTGGTTGTCCTTGATATCAAACTCGGTATCAATCGTTCCGGTTTGGACCTGTTGCAGGAGATCAGGCAGGAAGATCAGGAACTTCCGGTTATCCTCAGTACCGCCTATGACAGCTTCAAGCATGACATGAAGTCCATTGCGGCTGATCATTATGTGGTGAAATCCGTTGATTTGAGCGAGTTGAAGGAAAAAGTGGAGCAGGCTTTAAGCTGATTCTCCGCAGTTAATGTGTTGGCTGAGTAGTAAAATAATTAAACTTTTTTAAGGAATCTATGAAAATAGATTCCTTTTTTACTTGCCAAAGTAAAATGAGGGTGCTAGAACCCGCTTGGTTTTGACGGCAGAGATGTCGCAAACCATAAATGCAGGCCAGTAGTTCCAACGGCTAGAACGTCGGTCTCCAAAACCGAATGCTGGGGGTTCGAATCCCTCCTGGCCTGCCATTTATCACTTCTAAAAAGCGAACAAGCTCATAATCCATGTTCGACATTGCCAATACAATCAAAGAAATAAGCATTCTTGCTTTACCCTTTCTTCTTGCGATTACCTGTCATGAAGCCGCGCACGGCTTTGCAGCATATCTTCTTGGCGACCCTACGGCTAAACAGGCCGGACGCCTTACTCTTAATCCGCTAAAACATCTTGACCCAATGGGAACCCTCGCCCTTGTGCTGACCCGCATGATCGGCTGGGCTAAGCCTGTTCCGGTCAATCCTATGTATTTTAAGAATCCGCAACGGGATATGATGATTGTCGCTTTGGCCGGTCCGGCGGCAAATATGACACTTGCGGTAATGTTTGCAATTGTCGTAAAGGTAATCCTTTCACTTAATATGAATGGTCTTTCGCCGCTTATGCTCAAGGTTCTTGAGCCTTCGGTGATGATCGCTAATGCGGGTGTCATAATCAATCTGGCTTTGTGTTTTTTCAATCTGCTGCCCATCCCACCGCTGGACGGGAGTAAGATTCTGGCCGGATTTCTGCCCCGTGAGGCTGCATTCAAATTTATGTCGTTCCGGTACGGATTCGTTATAGTAATCGTGCTGGCAATGCTCGGATTGCTCGGCAGGATAATCAGTCCGGCCATGGGTTTTTTCTATAATTTTCTGGTCCATTAGGACCGCCAAGCATACAAGATTTATAAAATGAGTAAGACAAACAATCGCATAGTTTCAGGCATGAGGCCCACCGGTAGGTTGCATTTAGGACATTATTTCGGTGTTCTGGTCAACTGGGTCAAGATTCAGGAAGACAACGAGTGTTATTTCTTCGTTGCCGACTGGCACGCAATGACCAGTGAGTATTCCGATCCCCGCAAGATTCAGGGCTTTGTTCCCGAGTTGGTCAAGGATTGGATTGCCGCAGGACTTGATCCTGAAAAGTGTGTGATTTTTCACCAGTCTCAGGTCAAGGAACACATTGAGCTGCACCTGATCCTGTCCATGCTGACCCCGCTGGGTTGGCTGGAAAGGAACCCTACTTACAAGGAAATCAAGCAGGAGCTGGTCCAGAAGGAACTGAACACTTACGGTTTCCTCGGTTACCCCGTGCTCATGGCTTCTGATATCCTCATGTATAAGCCTTCACTTGTTCCTGTAGGACAGGATCAGCTTCCCCATTTGGAGCTTACCCGCGAAATCGCCCGCCGCTTCAATCACTTGAACGGTGAATATTTCCCCGAACCTAACGCCATGCTTACCGAGGACGCAAAGCTTCCCGGTCTGGACGGTCGTAAGATGTCCAAGAGTTACAACAATGGCATTTATCTTGGCGAGCCTATGGAAGAGGTCAAGCCCAAGGTTATGTCCATGCTCACCGACAAGAACAGGCTTCGCAAGTCCGATCCGGGTGATCCTGAAGTCTGTAACCTCTATCCTTACCACAAGCTGCTTACCGATGCTGAGACTTGTGCTGAGATTGAGGAAGGCTGCCGTAACGCAACCCGCGGTTGTGTGGAATGTAAGAAGTTGCTGGCCGAAAATATGGCTAAATTTCTTGAGCCCATGCAGGAACGTCGTCGTCATCTGGATGAAAACCCCCAGCTTGTCTGGGATATTCTCCACGAAGGCACTGCCAAGGCGCAGGCCAAGGCCAAAGAGAATATGGAAGAGATCCGCGAAAGGATCGGTTTTAAGTTCTAAGATTTTTTTGTAGAAGACATTAAAAAGTCCCCTGTTGCAGATGCAGCAGGGGACTTTTCCGTTTTATTAAATTATTCAAATGGGTTGTTTTCAGTGGATAGTTTGACGTTTTTTGTCTGTAATATCTGTTCCACCACCTGGCGGACTTCCGGGATGCATCAGCGCCCTTTAGGATTTTCGTCTGAACACCTGCATCCACCAGCTTTCTTTTCAGTCATGATGCGCTCAAAAATTGTCGATTTTCCGTTTTTGGCTGCATCATCCTTGATATCATCTGAGGTATACCCAAAGCAATGGCAAATGAGCTGTGACATTTTAGTTCTCGCTTAGAATTTATTCTTAATAAATTCAGTGATAGCCTGAATGGCTGACTTTTTTTCTTCGTTCACTTCATCAGTTTTCCACCATTGCAGGTCGCTGAATTCGAGGGGTAAACGCAGGGTCAAAAAGGGCAGGAAAAAGCGATATACATTTTCCTTTGAAGCTCCCTTGGCTGAATCAAAGTGAAAGAAAACTTCGCCGATGAACCATGCCCGGTCTTTCTGTGTAGCAGGTTCCGGGGGCTTGATGTACATGAAGTCCGGGTCGGTTTCGGATTTTAATTCACTGTCATGAAAACGGGCGAAAAGCTCAAGCACCTGTTTGCGGATCAGCTTGTCGCCGTAGACATCCACGATGAATGTGAATTTGAGAAATCCGGCTTCGGGAGTCAGGTTGTGGCGCGATATTTTCAGCACCCCGTCCTTGCGCTTGGATTCATCGTCATCAAGGAAAAGGTCGAAGGCGCAAAATCCGATAAAGTTTTCCGATCCGCGCAACTCTTCAAGCTGCGCTTCAATTCCGGCAGTGCTTTTATTCATTGCTGTTCATCTCTTTTTTCTCAGATTTTGATTCGTCACGGAGATGGGATTGTCCCAGCCCGTTTCCGGCCTTTTTCACCATTTTAAAAATGGCAAATACGATGACCAGCATGATAATTATTGCTTCGACGCCTTCACCAGTCATTTTATCCCCCGTGCAACCTCAATTGCAGTTAATGTGAATGTCCGTGCAATGATTCACCTTTCACCAAAGCTGTTACCTTGGGAACAGCGATTAAGGCAAGCAGAATGAGTGCGCAGACGGTGAAGAACAACCCATGCACATCTTCCTGACCGGACTGGACCCAGTCAGAGATGCTCAGGCCCAGTGAGTAGTATAGCCAGTTGGCAAACATACCCAGAACAAGGGAGCAGCCGATGATGGAGCCGAGGTAGATAAATGCGGATCGCTTGCCCAGCAGCTTGGCAACCACAGTGAATGAGGCCGCATTGGTTGCCGGACCTGCCAGCAGGAAAACCAGTGCTGCTCCGGGGGAAAGACCCTTCAGGGCAAGTGCCGCTGCAATGGGAGTGGAGGCGGTAGCGCAAACATAAAGCGGAATAGCCGCCGCCAGCATGATCAGCAGGGGCAGGAAACCGTCACCGAGGTTCTTTTCAATAAAGCCGTCCGGGATAAGCGCACCGAATATCCCGGCCAGCAGGACCCCGCCGAGAAACCAGAGTCCGATATCCTGAAGCAGGTTGCCGAAGGAGTATTGCATGCCGAAGACCATTTTTCCTGAAAATGATTCAGGGCGTTCATCATCATGGCTGTGTCCGCACCCGCAGCCGGAATCTGAGCAGCTTATGTGATCATGGTCATGATTGTCATGGGAACCGCACCCGCAACCTGAAGATTTCAGCGCATCTTCCATTTTGGGAAGCAGTACAGCGTCAGGGATAAGTTTGGGTGCTTCCTTGTTGCTTCCGTTTTTTTTCTCATGCCTGTCTACCATTATACCGGCTACCACAGCGGTGAAGAATGCGGCAAATGGTCTGAAAACAGCCATTACCGGATCAAGCAGGGCATAGGTAACAGCGATGGAATCCACTCCGGTTTCAGGTGTAGAAATCAGGAAGGAGGTTGTAGCACCCTTGCTTGCTCCCTGTTGGCGAAGTTGCGCTGCTGCCGGGATCACTCCGCAGCTGCAAAGTGGAATGGGCACGCCAAGAATGGAGGCTTTAAACACATCGGAAGTTTTGCCGGAACCGAGGTTTTTTGAAATGAATTCCGGGCCAACAAATGCTTTGAGCAGTCCGGCGATAAAGAAACCCAATAGCATGAAAGGTGCAGATTGAAGCAGAACCTCCCATGATTCGTGGCCGATGGTCAGAATTATATCTAACATTTATTTATCTCCTTGAGGAATTTCACAACCGTCTCCCTGCATATGCGCAAGGGCGGTCTGCATAATTATTTCCACATGCTTATCGTTAAGGCTGTAAATTGCTCTGCGTCCGTCTTTTTTAAAGCGGACCATGCGTGCCGTTCTAAGGATTCTCAGCTGATGGGAAATTGCTGAATGGGTCATTCCCAGAAGATCAGAAAGGTCGCAAACACAGAGGTTGCTGATGGAGAGAGCGTGCAGGATTTTAATCCTGACCGGTTCCCCGAGAATCTTGAAAGTTGCAGCCAGGTCATCCAGTGTTTCTTCGGGACAACTCTTCTTGTTGACTTGTTCCACTGCTCCCGGTGTGGGATTGTGTCCAGTGCAACATGCGGAATTATTTGTCATGATTAAACTCGATATGTTAATATGTGAACAACTGTTCATATATTAAGCTCAGCAAATGAGAAGTCAAGCTGAAAAAGTCTGTCGCGTTCAATATTCTCTGATCATTGTACTATGTGGAAAATATATAATTTAATTTCAGTTGGTATTTATTTAAGATAATGAAATTGATTGTGTCCACCAGTGGTGGAAATTGGTATCATATTTCTGCAAGGAGCATGGCGTGGCAGATACTTCCCGAAACATAGTTTATATTGACCCTGATCTTTATGATCTGGTTCCTGTTCTTATTGACTCCTTGTCAGCGGAACTGGAGGAAATGGTCAGTTGTATGGGAAAACAGGATTATGTAAATTTCCGGGAAAAAATACATTCCTCCAAAGGGGCGGCCTTGACCTTCGGTTTCAAAGCATATGCCGAGGAGTTAACGGCCTTGCGGGAGGCTGTGGTTGCGCAGGATAGTGGGGAGTTGCTGCAGAGTCTCGGCAGGTTGAAGATTCTTTTGAAAGAGACATCGTTTATTCCTGCTGGATGATTAAAGTGCTATTAGCAGTTCCCGCGTTTTTTGGTTTATGCCCGGAGCACCGCTTTCCCGTGGTCCGGCTACGTTCATTACCTTTATATTGTGGGCTGTAATCCATGCTCTGATTGTTTGTGCCGCATCCCGCCTGTCCAGAGAGATTACAGCTATGGGTTTCCCATGCTTGCGGGCCAGTCTGATGGTCAGCGCGGTTCCTTTGGACTCGGTATGGCCGGGAAGCACGAGTGTTCCGTCTGAGTCGAGCACATTTTTTTCTGTCCTTTTCCAGTACTGCCAGTCTACCATTTCCTGCATGTTGTATTTTGCCGGGATGGGGCCATCTTCAGCCTTGCGCCCTTTTGGGCACCAGCCCCGATGCGCTAAATTACGTTCTATTGCTGCGTCCAGTGCGCCGCGGTCCACTCCGGTCTGCCCTCCGGATACGAAGGTCATGTCTTGAGGAAGTGAATCCGCTCCTTTCGGAAATGTACTGGGTTGTATATCCGATTCTCCGCCGCATTGCGGGCAGATTAATTTTATTTTGTGTTGGATCAGGGCCGCTCGTCTCTCAAAAGATTCAAGCGGTCCTGTCCACGAACACTTTGTACAACTGGCGAATTTTCTGGTTCCGTATTCTGTTGGTCTTTCCATAGGAATGGAAATATCAGTTTTCTGGTAAAATAACAATCTGTACTTCGGGGATTTGTGATAATCTGTCCAAATCAAGGTTGGCACTCAGTTCCGCAGTGATAAAGATTGTCCCCTTGAATCCTGAAGATACCCGCGTCCATAGATCCGCAGGCGGGCAGTAATTGATTTTTCCGGGGCAGATTACCAGCAGGTTTTCTGTGGGCGGATTATCTTCCTTGCCCAGAACCATACAGGGATCAGTCATGATCAGGTCTTCCGAAAGCAGGCCGTGAATGGTTTCCACCAGTCTCTTTTCATCAATGGGCTTGATCAGAGCCGCGTCTCCCCCTGCTTGTTGACCTTCAGCCAGTGCGCTGATGACAAGTACAGGAATATGCCGTGTAGACGGGTCCTGACGCAGGACAGTAATGGCTTGCGCCCCGTCCATGACCGGCATTTTCAGGTCCATAGTGATTAATTGCGGCAGACGGGTTTTGGCTGTTTCCACCGCTTCCTGCCCGTTGGTAACTGTTATGATTCTGTATCCTTCTTCTTCAAGTACCTGAGAAAGGAATTCATTCAGTGCCGGGTCGTCGTCCGCAACCATAATCAGCGGGCTGTCGGAACTTCCGGGATGCACGGCATTTCTGGGTACTGCTTTTGCCACCGGAGTGGGAATCGGAGTACTTTCTTCAGGTGTGTCAATTGCCAGAGTGAAATGGAATGAGCTTCCTTCTCCTCGCTTACTGTCCACCCAGATGCGGCCTTTATGGTGGTCTACAATCTGTTTACAGATGGGCAGTCCAAGCCCGGTTCCCTTGGGTTTTCCAGTCAGGGTGTCACCGGCCTGCTTGAACCGTTCGAAGATTTTTTTCTGGTCATCAGGTGAAATTCCGCTACCGGTGTCACTGACGCTGACCATGATTTCATCATCGTGGGATCGTGCCGTGCAGGTGATGTAGCCGGAGTCTGTGAATTTTACGGCATTGGAAATGAGGTTGACCAGCACCTGCATGACTCTGTCCCGGTCACCGTACATGGTTGGGATGTCTTCATCCACGTCAATAACCATTTCGAGATCCTGTGCTTTCCATAGAGGAGTGGTCGTCTGGACCGAGGTTTCAATAACTTCTGAAATCTCAATGGGAACCTTTTTCCAGTCGATTTTGCCGGACTCCATTTTTGCGATATCCAGAACATCGTTAATCAATTCAGTCAGCCGCTGGCCTTCGGAAACAATGATACCGATATTGTCCTGCACCTGATTGATGGCCCGTTGGGTTTTTTTGTCCGGTGCTTCACAGACGGGGAAGACTGATTTTTCCAGTTTTTTCTTGATGATCTTTGCAAAGCCGAGAATCGATGTCATGGGCGTGCGTAGCTCATGGGAGACTGTGGAAATGAAGTCCGTCTTAAGGTTATCCACTTCCTTTTCATAAGTAATGTCACGCACCAGAATAACTGCCCCAAGGCAGACATTGCTGTCACCTGTCTCACCTGTTTTGTGGATGGGGGTGGCTACAGCTTTGCCGGTTCTGCGTCCGGAAAGTTCAATTTCGGAAGAGTAGACTTCGTGTTCGCATCCTTTGACCAGCTCAAAAAGGGCAGTCATTTCATCAGGGAAAAATGCTTTGATATCTTTGTTTCGAACTTCATTTTCAGTAAAGCCGAAGAGATCCCCCAGAACCGGGTTGGTGACGGATATTTTGCCGCTGATATCAACAACCAGCAATCCGTCAGCAAGATTGTCCATAATTACTTCCATGTAAGTCAGGGTATCCTGTAACTCACTGGTGGCATTGCCCACCGCCCGTTCCAGACCTGAGATGAGGGTGGTCAATTCATCGGCCATGTTTTTCATGGTCCCGCCGAGCAACCCGATTTCATCATTGGATGTAATTTCGATTTCTGCGGTGAAGTCGTGGGCGGAAAGTTTTTTTGCATATTCAGTCAACTGATTGAGCGGCTCTGAAATTCTTTTGACCATCATATAGAGGATAAACACACTTCCCCAGAAGATGAAAAACATGACCACCTGTAATTTTGCAATGGCCGCCCAGACATATTTATTAATAATGCCTTTATCCATGCCCACATGAACATACCCGGCCATTCCGGCGAGGATGGGCTTGGTTATATCAATAACATCACCCATGCCGGGAACGTCCATTTCACGTATGGATACGGATTTGGGATGGATGCTTGTTCCACCCAGAATTTCCGGTACTTCCGGTACAAATGTGTGCGAAACAATGTCACCGTTTGAATCCTGCACGTAAACGTAGGCGGCTCCATCGCTGTCCTTAAACTGATCTATCATGGACTGGATGGTTGAGGCATCTCTGTTGAGCAGGATTTCCACACTGGAGCTGGCTATACTGCTGGCAATGGCTTTGCCTTTGCTCACATACTCATCCACCATATGGTTGTGCAGGGTGAGGGCCGAAACAAGGGACATGGAAGTGGAAATGACCCCGAAAAGAATGAAGTTCAGGAGCAGGGTTTTCTGGAATATTTTGGACATTCTCATTTTCATTTGTTCCACCTCTTCCAGTCCTTGAGAGGGACGAATTTTCCGTTCGAGACAGTTGTATAGTACACTTCGTCAAGTCCCTGATGCTTCCCGCGTCCGAAATTGACATCCGTACCTATACCGATATCCAGATTACGGATGGACAGGGTTGCGGCATAAATATTGCCCTGATACTGGGGCATGGAGACCTGTTCCAGAATCCGGGTCATGACTTTTGCGTTTAGGAATCCTTCAAAACTGATGAAACTGAATTTCTGGGGAGTGTATCCTTTGCCGAATCCTTCCGGTGCGGGCGGGTTTTCAGTCATGGCTTTACGGTATTCCTGCACGGCGGGCAGGCTGGTGTCTTCGTAGCTGGGCACTGTCTGGGAATTGATCAGGTCGGTAGTGTAGTTTTTCCCTGTTGTTCGCCCTAGTCCGTCCAGCAGCTCCAGCATGTTCTCACTGCCCACAAAGGAGAGGTTGCAGATGGGGTCGCCTATTCCGGCATCCCGTGCATCACGGATGAAAGCCGCACAGGCTTCGTATGCCCCCACGGAAATTATTGCATCCGGTTTACCTTTTTTGATGATTTCCACCTGCTCATGCATGGAATCGCTGAATGAGGTCCCGCGTCTGTATGTGGCCTCTGCAACAATGTTCAGCCCTTTTTCACGCAGGGCCTTTCTGATTCCGTCCCATCCGCTTCTGCCGTATGCGTCAGCCTGATAGAATACGGCCACACGGTGACGCCCGGCCATATAAAGATTGTGAACCAGTCCCCATGTTTCCTGTCGGTAGGATGCCCGCAGGTTGAATACGTATTCTTCGTAAGGAAATTCTCTTTGCGGCTGGGCTCCGGTAAACGGGAAGAACAGATATTCCGGTTCTTTTGAATTGAAATGTTTGATGACCGGAAGTACGCGGGTTACGGTAGGGGTGCCCACATAATTGAAAAGACAATCAACATGGTCTTTTTCCACCAGTTTGATTGTGTTGCGGATTGCCGGTTCGGGGTTGTAGCCGTCATCCATGAATTTGATGACAATCTTGCGTCCGTTGATTCCGCCTTTTGCGTTGATTTGATCAAAATATGCTTTTGATCCCCGGTAAAGTTCTATGCCCAGCCCCTTACTGGGGCCTGTGAATGCTGCGGACATTCCGAGTAGAAAAGGTTTTTGTTTCTCTGCGGCGGCTGAGGGGCATAACAGCAGGGAGGTGAGCAGGAGCAATGCCAGCGTGGATAAGGCTTTGTACATACCGGAAACCCCGGGGGTTTTACAGCCGTACCTCATAAAACAAGAGCTTGCAGGTCCGGCATTAGTTCATGTGGTTACGAGATATTTTGCAGAATCTCGTTGATACCGGACGATCAATGTCAATTGATTCCGCCCCGGTTTCAATGTCAGAAATATTGTCAATAAACAGGTTTACCAGATCATGATCCAGTTTGCCTTCAGCTGCTTCCAGAGAGAGAATTTTCAAGGCCCTCTCTTTTGGGGTCGCGGGCTTGTAATGCCGTTCCTGAGTAATTGCATCGTAAATGTCTACAATGGCCAGAATTCTGCTCTGGATAAGAATATCATCAGCGCAAAGACCTTCAGGGTATCCTGATCCGTCGAGTCTTTCATGGTGTTGCCCGATGATGGTTAAGAGTTGGGAGAGATCGTCCTGAAAGGGGATGTGTTCCAGTATGCGCCTGCTTTCTGCCGGGTGCCGTTCGATTTCCATACGTTCTTCCGAGGTCAGGTTGCCGCGGCGTACGGTTAAACATTCTCTTTCAGTGGGCTGGAGCATGTGGATGGTAGATCCATTGACTTTGAATTTTACATCACTGATGTTGTTAACAAAGTCGAGGTCTTCTTGGTCCGGGCTCAGGGAACTGTTGATCTGTTTGATCCGTTTATAGTCATCTTCCCATTCATGCATGTGATGAATGCCGAAAAGCTTCAAGCGCATGCCGATTACGTCCACCATGGATTTCGGCAAACGGGTTTTTTTGGTCAGGACTTCTTCTTTAATGCCGATTTTTCCGATGTCGTGGAGAATGCCGGAATAAAAAATCTCCCGCAGCTGTTCATCAGAAAAATCTATGTTTCCGAATTTTGCGTCGTCCTGTGAAATTTGTCTGGCAAAGGATACCGCAAGATGGGCCACACGGTCGGAATGACCGGCGGTGAATGGGTCTCGGGCATCAATTGCTTCAGCCAGTGCCTTAAGCAGAGCGTCCATCATTACGCGGATGGATTCAAAATTGTAAGCATTGCTGATGGAAATCCCGGCTACAGAAGAAAGTGTGCTGACATGTTTAAGATGGGCGGCGTTGAATACATTTGTACCGCATGAAGTCAGCACCAGCACTCCCTCACATACATTGGGTGAGGGGATAGGCATTATCAGCATGGATCGGATGTTGGCGGAAAGTTTGTTCTGGCAGCGTCTGTCTTTAGCCACATCGTTTATTATTTCGCCGCGCAGGCTGGAAATAACATCCTTGAAAAGGGAGCATTCCACAAGAGTTTGTGATTCTTCGGCGGAGAAATTGCCGAAGCTGTCAAAAATTCTGAATCCTTCTTCTTCCGGCAGGTAGACCGCGCCCATTTCCGCAGGCAGGGCCGAAGTTTTACACTCATTGGTCAGGGCGGTGATTACATCTTTGAGGCGCAGGGAGTTGTTCAGCTCAACAATTGAGCGGTGCAGCAATGCTAGTTCCCTGTATTTGGAAAGAGTTTCTTCGCCGATGAGCCTTCTGGCTGTTTCAGATTCAATGTAATTCGCTATGGAAAAGGAGGTGAATTCTAAAACAGATTTGATGTGTTGTAGTTCAGGCTCGGAAAGATTGCCGCGATTAAGTATGAATGCCCCGAGGCAGAGATTGTCACCTGCGGGATTTTTAACCGGGCTGAGAATTGTTTCTTCAAAGGAGTGGCGCACTGGCTGGGCACAAAAAATAGGGGTGCCGTCAATATAAACACAGAGTACCGAACCCTCGGGAAGTAGCGGAAGTGCCTTTTGCAGGAACGACTTCAGCTTTTTGGGTTTGATAATTTTTTTTAACCGGATTTCCGGATTCAGTCCTGCGTTCATGGCGTGGGAATCAGTCCTCAATGTTCAGGATGGATTTTGCAACTTCAAGAATCTCGTCCGGGTCGAAAGGCTTGGTCATATACCGTTCCGCTCCCAGTTCAAGGCCGTGCTTGCGGTCAGCCTCTTGCCCCTTTGCGGTCAGCAGAATGATATTAACACCAGAAAGCTCCGGATCTTCTCGTACAGCCTGACAGACTTCGTAGCCGTTCATATACGGCATCATAATATCCAGAAAAACAAGCTCCGGACGTTCTTCGCGAATACAGTCCAGCCCTTCCTCTCCGTTCTCGGCCGTCAGCAATTCAACTCCGTAGTCATCTTCCAGTTCTTCCAAAGTCTGTTCAAGAAGCATCCTGATGTGGACTTCGTCATCCACAACTAGAATCTTTCCGACCATGTGCCCTCCCTATCTGTTGCCAAATTGCGACCATATTTACATATTGTGTTCAAAGTCTGCAAGGGTTAGTCTTAGGAAATTAAAAATTTATTCATTTATTGCTAATGTAGTATATAATTACTGAGAAAGCAGGGGAATACTCACTCAATGCAGTGATGACGTTTTGTTTAAAATAATATATTTTGAATTGAGGCCTTCGTCAGTAATGGCGTGTTGATTCGATTATATATGTAACAGAATTGGTTATATGATACAGTCTAAAGTCGATTCGAGATTTCTGGGAACAATTCAGGATTCGTTCCACGGTCTGCCGCCCATGCCGGGGCCGGTAAAGAACTTTTTTATGTTTCTTGGAGCTGCTCTTTTGTTGCTCCTGATTGGGTATTGGTTAAAAAAGTACGGTGTAAAGAAACTTATTTATGATTTACTGAAAAAAACACCTTTGGGAATTCACATCGGAGATGAGGAGAGCGAAGGTCGGGGAAAAGGTCTACCCAAGAATGTTGCCCGCAATGGTGAGCCATGGAAGGTTTCAAGTGATCAGGACATACTTGATAAGTTGGTCATGAGCCGGAGTCAGGTGGATGTTCTTGTGGAGCGTTCCGGTCAGCGTTCACTTGCTGCTGTGGTTAATGCTGCCGGGGTGGAAAGTCTTGATGTGGTGGTGACTTTTAAGGATTTAGTCAGCGAAGGCCTTTTGATTCCCGGAACTCAGGTTAAATGTATTTTTCCAGAAATGGTGCGGGATAAGAAAAAGGTCAACGCCTTTGTGGGACTGGTGAAAAGCAAGTCTGAGGATAAGGGCATGGTTCTGACCCGCCGTTCTTCCTTTGGCTTCATCAAGCGCAGGGTCTTTGCCCGGCGCAAGGTTGCGGATCAGCGGTATATTAAGATTAAAATCTGGCGGCTTGAATCCGAGGATTATGATGTGGATTTTATCTTGGATAACACTGAGCCGGATATCTTAATTGACAACCGCAAGTTCCATACTCCCAATGCGTCTGTTCCGCAGGTGTTGGATATCTCCAAGGGCGGAATTGCTTTAACCGGAACTTTCAGGGCTGGCGGGAATGTTATTTCACGCAATGACAAGGTTCTTTTATGTATGCTGATTTACCAGCCTGCACGCAAGGCTTTTCAGCCTCACCTGATCTATGCTGAAGCACGGGCGGCCCGTTCCATGGGCAAGGGGATGACCCGGCTCAGTTTTCAGTTTATGCGCAGTCTGAAGATCCCTCCCCGTAAACGCAGTACCCTGTTCAAAGGGCAGGCGGTAATGGCTATGAGTCTGGCCAATCCTGAGAGAGAATAAGCAGTTTATGAAAAAGATATTATTACTGGTCTTGTTTCTGGTTCTTGTTGCTTGCGAACGTTCGGTTTCAGTTGAAGTTGAAGAAAACGGCAACGCAGGAATATACCCCGACAGGGTTGTCCTTGGGGCATCCCTCGCCCTTGAAGGGCATGCCAGCTATCTGGGAACCCAGACCATTCACGGTGCTCTTGCCTACCTGAAGCATATTAATGAACAGGGCGGGGTTCATGGACGGGAAGTGGAAGTTATTACTTATGATGATTCCTATGATCCACCCAAATGTCTGATCAATACCCAGAAGTTGATTATTGAGGATAATATTTTCGCCCTGTTCTGCTATGTGGGAACCCCTACTACGGTGGAGGTTCTGCCGCTGGTGGAGGATGCCCGCATCCCTCTGCTGGGTATGTTCACCGGGGCGGATGCATTGCGCAAGCCGTTTAACCGCTACGTGATAAATATCCGGCCTTCCTACTATCAGGAAACCCGTGAAGCTATGCGCCATATGGTTGAGGACCTTGGGATTACCAAAATTGCTGTTTTCTATCAGTATGATGCATTCGGTTTTGACGGACTCACCGGAACTGAGCTGGCTTTGAAAGAGTTTGATCTTGAGCCTGTGGCAAGGGGATCATATACCCGTGGTTCCTTAGATGTGAGTGAAGGTGTAGAGCGGATCAAGGATTCCGGGGCGCAGGCAGTATTTATGATCGGGACCAGTGCGCCGTGCATAAAGTTCATGAATCGTCTTGATGCGGAAGGGGTCAGTCCGGTTTATTATACAGTATCATTCATGGGAGCGCGTGAATTTGCCCGCAAGCTGAAGTCGAATAAGGAGCTGGTCATAATGTCGCAGGTGGTACCCCCGTTTGCGGACGACCGGGATCTTTCCAGTTCCGAAGCTGCCAGTTACATCAGGCTGCTCAAAAAATATTATCCCGACGATACCCCCAACCTTGTGGGGCTGGAAGGTTTTTTCAATGCCCGTATCCTCGTGGAAGGGTTGCAACGCAGCGGGCGTAATTTAAGCCGGGAAGTTTTTATCAGGGCCATTGAATCCATGAATAAATATGAAATTGCGCCGGGGATCACTGTTTCATACGGTGAACAAGATCATCAGGGCATGGATAAAGTTTATTTTACCCGTTTTAAAAACGGCAGGTTTGAGCTGATCAGGGACTGGGCCGACCTTAAGAAGGGGGCTTTGAAATGAGTTATTTTTCAAAGCAGGATCTTGTGGAGCGTTTTTCAGGGCTGACTCTCAAGAATAAAATATTTTTTTCCACTCTCGGGGTTATCCTGATCATCAGTGCCATTATCGCTTTGCTGGCCCGTTGGATTCTTGTTTCCTCCCTGACCAAGGAGCTGGAGTTGCGTGGTGTGGCTATCGCCTATTCCATTGCCGAGCGCGGGGCCGGATATATTCTGGATAAGGATTATCCCCGGCTGCTCAGCCTGGCTTTTGAGGAAGCAAAACTGCGCGAACGGCAGCATTTGATTACCTACATTTATATTCTGGGCAAGGATGGCAAGGTCTTGTGCCATACTTTCACCAAGCCGTTTCCCGGAAAGCTGGCCGAGGCCAACCCTATTCCTGAAGGAGAGGATAAGTCCCTGCGGCTCATCGATCTGGGCAGAACATCTGCATACGATATTGCCGTCCCCATCAAGGAAGGTTTGTACCGCATCGGAACGGTGCATGTGGGACTTAACAAAATCCACATTGACGAACTTGTTTCCACGCTTCGTTTTACCTTTTTGGGATTTATTTCCTTTGTTGTTATTATCATTTTTGTGATCAGTCATCGGCTGGCTAAGTACATTACCCGTCCGGTCAGTACTTTGACCCGTGTGTCTGATGAACTTTCAAAGGGCAATTTTGATATCAGTCTGGATCTGCTTGCAGAGGGTACGGACTGGAATGCTTCTTCCTGTCCGGCCTACCATAATACGGATTTTCCGTGCTGGCATTTTGATCTTTCCACCGTTGGCGATAACCGTGAACAGGATGGAAGGGCCAACCGTCAACAATGCCGGGACTGCCATTTTTATTACAAGCGTGATGGTGATGAGGTGGTCCAGCTTGCGGACAGTTTCCGCAATATGGTCTGGTCCATCAAGCTCTATCGCCGCAAGTTGCGTGAGTCCGAGGAGAAATACAAATCCCTGTTCGACAGCGGGCCGGACCCGGTTCTGGTAATATCCTGTTCTGATTTCACCATAATTGATGCCAACCCCCGTGTTACTGAACTTTATGGTTATTCGCGCAGTGAACTTATCGGGGAGCAGTTTATCAGGCTGGGGCCGGAATCCAACGAGGAATGTATCAAGGCTTTCGAGGAGTACGGCGGTCCTTCCGGTTGTATTTATTTTCCGAAGATCATCCATTACCGTAAGGGTGGTAGTCCGGTGTATGTGAACATGCACGCCTGTCCCATCACTTACAGGAGTCAGCCGTCCATTATTGTGGCGGTAAACGATATCACTGAGATCATTGAGAAGGATGCCCAGTTGGTGCAGGCTGCCAAAATGAAATCTCTTGGTGAGATGTCCGCCGGGGTGGCGCATGAGGTCAACCAGCCGCTTAACGCCATTAAGATGGGCAGTGAATACCTCGCGCTGATGGCTGAGCAGGGGCGCGATGTTCCCGCTGCTCAGTTGCAGGAAGTGGCTAAAGAAGTCAGTAATCAGGTGGACCGTGCAGCCGAAATTATCAGTGCTTTGCGGGCTTTCGGGCGTAAATCCGGCTTCAAGACCGACAAGGTGGATATCAATGGACCGGTGCGCAGTGTTTTAACGCTGGTGACCAAGCAGTTTGAGTTGCAGAATATTTTTATCCGCCTCAATCTTGTGGGTGGGCTGCCGAGGATTGTTGCCGAGGATAACCGCTTGCAGCAGGTATTCTTCAATCTGGTGAATAATGCCCGTGATGCCATTGCGGAGAAACGGGAAAACCTGGGACTGGACAGCGATGATTACATCAACATAGATACTTATGAAGATGGAGAACTGGTCTGTGTGCGTGTTTCCGATACCGGAGCAGGTATTACCGAGGAAGTGCGCAACAAAATTTTTGAGCCGTTTTTCAGTACCAAAGAGGTAGGATATGGCATGGGCTTGGGCCTTGCCATCACCTATGGCATAGTCAGAGACTATAAGGGCAGCATTGATATTGAGAGTGAACCCGGAAACGGAACTTCTTTCATAATCAGTTTTCCGGCTGCTCCGAATGAAAGATAGTTTTTAAGTTTAATATAAAGTTATCCAGGGGTTGGGCGTGAGCAGAATTCTTGTAATTGATGATGAAAAAGCAACCTTGAACATGTTCAAGATGCTACTGAGTGCATATGGTCACGAAGTCCTTACTGCTGAAAACGGTGAGGAAGGGATCAGTGTTTTTGATACCGAAAAGCCCGATCTGGTCATGACCGACATAAAGATGCCCGGCATGGACGGCTTGCAGGTGCTCGGGAAAATCAAGTCTATTTCACCGGATTCCGAGGTTATCGTGATTACCGGGCACGGAGATATGGACCTTGCCATTAAAGCACTCAATCTTGATGCCACGGATTTTCTAAATAAGCCGGTTAAGCGTGAAGAGCTTGAAAAGGCCTTGCAGCTTTCAGCTGACAGGATCAAATTTGCCCGCAGCAGGCAGAAGGATATCAGTCTGACCCTTGAAGATGATTTGGCGGTAATCAACATTACCGGAAATCTGACTTCCAAGTCTGAAGGGTTGTTGCTGGATGTTTTTGATGAAGCCCTTGCCACTGCCAAAGGTAATTTCCTGCTCGTTTTTGAAGAAAAATCTTCTATTAACGGAGCAGCCATGGATTCTCTTTTCAAGTTGGTGGAAAAGGCCCGCACCCGTGGATGCGGGGTGCACATAGCAGGACTTTCCGAGAATTTCCGTTCCGTACTCCATTCCATGGGGATCACCCAGATGGCTTCTGTTTATGAAACTGAAGCGGAGGCGCGGGGAGGGCTTCGCCGGTAGCGCAGAGATTGTTCTTAAAGATAAAGAGGCCCTGAGTTTGTAACTCAGGGCCTCTTTTTTATGAGATTTGTTTGATCTAATTATACGACCGATAGGTATCCCGGTTCCGACGCAACTGATATTTTTTAACAGCCGCGTTGTGTTCTTTGAGGGACTTGCTGAAATAGTGTGAGCCGTCCCCTTTGGCAACGAAATATAGGTATGAATGCTTTTCCGGGTTGAGGGCCGCCTTGAGTGAGTCGAGACCCGGTGAGCAGATGGGGCCGGGGGGTAATCCCCGGTGTTTGTACGAGTTGTAGGGGTTGGATTTGTCGGTCAGGTGCTTTTTGCGCAGGTTGCCGTCAAAAGTTTCACCCAGTCCGTAAATTATGGTCGGGTCGCATTGCAGCAAATAGCCTTTGCTCAGGCGATTGGCGAAGACTCCGGCAATGGTGCGCCGTTCGCTTACATCCCCGGTTTCCTTTTCTATCAGGGAAGCAAGGATCACGGTTTCGTGGATTTCTTGCGGGGAGGGCAATTTGCCGTTCCAAGCCTTGTTGGCGGCCTTGCGGAACTCCTTGAGCATAGTTTCCACCATGACTGTTCCGGTTTCGTTCTTGGGCCGGGTCAGCAAATATGTTTCCGGGAAAAGATACCCTTCAGCATTTTTAGCCGGGATTTTATATTTCGTCAGCAGAGCCGGATCAGACACTGCTTTCTTAAATGCTGCGTAATCGGTCAGCCCGGACTTATCCGCTTTTTCAGCAGTAGCCCACCATGTAAGACCTTCACGTACAGAAAATTTGTGCAGAATACCGGAAGTGGAGGTAATGGTTTCCAGAACCTGCGGGGCTGTCATGTTGGACCAAAGGCTGAATTCTCCGGCCCGGACTTTCGAAGCCATACCCTGTGCCTGTGCGTATTCGCGGAACTGTTTAACGTCGGTAATCAGTCCGGCCTTGGCAAGGTCGCTGGCAACAGTCCACAGCGGTTGGCCCGGTTCCACGGTAAAAAGAATCTCGCGCCCTTCCAGTTCCGGGGGAAGATTAAGAAAAGTCCAGTTACGGTACATGAACCAGCCCGCCACCAGCATGAGAGCCATACACCCGAAGGCTATGGTGGGCATTACATAGCGTATGACTATGCTCGGGCGAGCCACGTTTCCAGAATTATTTTCGCTGCCTGACTGTCCAGATTCTTTTTTCTTTTCCGGTCCCAAAGTCCGGCCTCCTTTAGTTCGTCTTCCGCTGCAATTGAGCTGAGTCTTTCATCAACAAGATGAATGGGCAAGTCAACCCTTCTTTCCAGCGAGGCCGCAAAGTTGCGCACCTGCCGGGTAGTCAAAGTGTCTTCCCCGTCTAGAGATAAGGGAAGGCCGATGACAATGTCACCGACCTTTTCATTTTCTATAATTTCAAGCAACTCCGAGAACATCGCGTCGCGGGTTGTGCGTTCCATTACTTTATACGGAAAAGCAAAAATCTTTTCCGGGTCAGTAATAGCCAGACCCACACGCTTTGTCCCGAAATCTATGCCTAATGCTTTCATGTGATGCCTCCCGGCGGGCTCTCCGAGGGCCAAAGAAACTTTTTGGAAAAAGTTTCTCTGGACTCTTCAAAAACTTTTAGTAGGGCTTCGCCGTTTTAAATGCAAAATTGTCCGTAGGAGGACGTAATAACTCTACTAAAACGTTTTGGGATTCTTAAACCCTTTTGGAAAAGGGTTTAAGCCGCCGGAGGCGAAATCCATCTATCAAATAGCGCGTTAGCGCATCATATCTAAATTAAAACAAGTTCATCCTGACGGGTAGCGCGCTCAAGTTCTTTTTTGAAATCTTTGCGCCATTTGGGTCCGCCGATAAGCTCGGCCATGTATTCCACGGTGTGGAGTACGCGATTCTGCTTTTTCAGGGTCTGCATGTTGCGTTTGATACCTACCTTACACGATGGGCAACCCACCAGAACCGGGGTGGTTTTATCATGCCCCTGAAGATCGTTCTTGAGCTGTCCGCCTTTGCGGTCGCGCAGCTTGTTGTAGATTTCAGGGCTGGTGATGGAACCGAGACCGGATTCGCCGCAACAGCCGGGAGAGAGTGTTACCTCAGCACCGAGCATGTCCGCAACTGCTTTGCGGTACATTTCCGGGGCCTTGTTCTTTTTTACCTCGGTCCATTCGGTATGGCAGGAGGCGTGGTAAATCACATCCCGCGCCGCATTGGCTGTGTTGAAATTGAGGTTGCCCGGATTGTTGAGCAGGTATTGCATGGCATCCTTGCGCTGAATATCGTAACCCAGTTCCTTGAATTCGTATGATTCAAGAGATTCGCGGCAGGTTCCGCAGGCAGTAATCATGGTGGAAACCTTCATGCCCGCAATGGACGCCTTGGCGATGCGATACTGAATGTCGCTGATATTGCGGTGGCGGTTGGTGTTGTATGCTTCCACACAGCCACTTGCCAGCAGCGGATAACCGCAGCAGAGATGCTTGGCGGGCATGATCACATTCACGCCGGACTTGAGCAACAGGTAGAGGGTCGCCATACCGATATCCTTGGAGAACAGGGACGCGCCGCAGCCGGGGAAGTAGTATACACTGTCCGGGGCGGGGGTGTTCTGAAGGAACATGGAACCCTTATCGAGATTGATGGTCTCGGACAGGTTCTTGAAATCCATGGCCGGGGTTTTGCTGGAGATCATGGGCGATTCTATGCGCCTGCGCCAGTGACCGGGGATGAGTCCGATGGCCTTGGATTGCAGCCCTGCGGAGAGGGACAGGAATTTTGCGGCCTTGGGCAGCCTTCCCTGCGGGTCCTTGGCAATGAAGTTCAGGGCCGCGCTTTTGATAGGATGGCCTCCGGTTCCTTTATATTCAAGGAAAGAACGGATCTGGAGTGCGGCTCCGGCGGAGTCAATCTTGATGGGGCAGACTGAGGTACAGCGTCCACAGGCGGTGCAATGTTCCATGAGCTTCCTGAGACGGGTCATGAGATCCGGGGAAGGTTCACCGCGCTGAACCTGTGAATAGTAGATGGCCTCAATGAGCGCACCGAGAGCGATGTTCTTGTTTCTCGGGTGGTACATGAGTCCCTGCTCCGGGAAAAACATGGGGCAGACCTGCTTGCATTTTCCGCAACGGGTACAGGTCTGGATGTTCTGGAGCAGCTCCATCAGGTGTTCCTTATCCTTAATGGCAGTCTTGTTCAGGTCATTGATGAGCCTGTTGAACGAGAAAGTGTATGCCGGAGAAGGAAGATTCCTGCGGGTCAGCTTGCCGGGGTTGAGGATGTTGAGCGGGTCCACCTTGAGCTTGTATGCTTTGATGGCCTCGATTTTTTCCTCGGAAAGGTAATCGATCTTGGTGATGCCGATACCGTGTTCACCGGAAACCTCACCTTTGAGTTCAAGTACTTTCTTGAATACATCATCAACTGCTTCGTGGGCACTGTGCAGCATATCCGGGTCGTTGGAGTTGACCGGGATGTTCACATGGCAGTTACCGTCACCGGCATGCATGTGGTTGGCGATGATGATGCGCTGTTCCTTGAGCTTCTTGAGGATCTTGTTGATTTTGGAATCCAGCTTGGGGAATTCGTCGCGCAGTTCCTGAAAGAGGTAGTAAACCTGTCCTTCCAGTTCCTGATCGCTCATGTCCTTGCCGGTGATTTTGCCTTTGAGGATGTTGGTAGTCCTCTCAAGGGCCAGTTCAACTTTGGGTTCCTCAATGGGAAAGCCTTGCAGCTCCTTGATGGAGAGCAGGGAACGGCGGTAGATTTTTGCCAGATAGATCAGGTTCAGGTCTTCAAGGAAGTCGGAGAAATCCGGGATAACTTCGAGGGGGATAACGATATCTTCGTTGACCTTGAAGCCGGAAGTGCGTTTCGCAATGGCGGAAAGCTTGTGGCGGTCTTCCCAGAAGAGTTCCGCTTCTTTTTCATCGCGGGCAGCAAAGATGTCCACTCCGTCATAGGGCTGGGCAATGGAAAGGATGGTGTCCACCGCGCTTTGCAGGGCAGCTTCATCATCGGAATCCAGTTGCAGGATGAGTACGGAAATGGGATCGCCTTCGTATTTTTCGGATTTCGCTACGTATTTGATGGCCTGTACGTATTTGGGACCGAACTCCTCAAGGGCGGAGATTTTTACAAGGTCGCCTTCTTCGCGGATGGTATCGCGCAGTGCGACTACGTCCTTGATGACCAGCATGGCATTGCGCATGGAGCGACCGAAGAATTCAAGACAGAGTACACGGGAAATGCTCGGCTTGGGGTAAAGTGCGAAGCAACATTCAGTGATGATGCCGTCGACCCCTTCTTTCTGCACGCCGGGCAGCCCGCCGAGATATTTGTTGGTTACGTCCTTACCCAGTCCGGTGGTGCGGATTTCTTCGGCGGTAAGTTCAATCGTATCGATAAGACGGTCTTTGGAATCATAAATTTCAAAGGATGCGTCTTCGTTGGCGAAAATCTTGTGACCGGGATGGCCCTTGCGGCGTACTTCGATAAGTTCGCCTTTGGGCATGACCATCTTGTAGCTGATGATATTATCGATGGTGCAGCCGTATTCAAATGCAAAGGGACCGCCGGAGTTTTCGGAAATATTTCCGCCCAGCGATGATCCGGCCTTGGATGCCGGGTCCACGGTGAAAAGCACGCCTTTCTTGTCCGCAGCATTAATGGCATCAAGGGTGATGACCCCGGCCTGCGCGCAAAGAGTCATGGCGTCGGTATCAACGGACAGGATTTTCTTGAAGCGGGCAAGTGAAAGCACTGCGGTGCGGTCAAGGGCCGGGATTGCACCCCCGGTGGCTCCGGTTCCGCCGCCGCGCGGGATCAGGCCGAACTGCATTTCATTGGCAAGGCGCACGATGGCCCGGACCTGCTCGGTATCTTCTGGGAAGAGAACCGCGATGGGCAGCTCAATACGCAGGTCTGTGGCGTCGGTTGCGGATTGCACAACTGTATGCGGATCAAGCCCGATACAGTGTTCGGGCAGGATTTCTTTCATCTTTTCAACGAATCTGTCGCGGAATTCCGTGTCTGCATCCTGCTTGAGCCAGAAATTTTCCACAGAGCGGGTCAAACGCTGCGGGTACTCGCCGGAAAGAGTCGGGCGGGCAAGGGTCAGGGTGCGGGACACTGACTTGCGTACCAGTTCAGGATCGATGAACGGATTGTAGCGCACAAGGAAAAGTTCAGCTGCGATGCTTTCCGCAAGAGTGCGCACATCTTCGGGCCAGCCTTTAAATTCAAAGGGATCAAGGCCGAGCACCCGTTGCAGCAGGGCTTCGGCGGGAATGGAAATATGAGGACCTAATTGAGGCATAATATCTTACCGTGAATTGTTTTTGTTTTACAGGGGGCAGAACACCCTCCTGTGAAGGAAAAAGGGAATATAGTGACCACCGTGGTTAAAATCAAGCAACTATTTTGCAAAATGATGATTTTTATCAGAATTTTATTTAAGATCTGATTGTTTAATTCTCTGGATTAATTGATCTATTTTGTGAGTGCAGAGGATTAAGGAATGCAAAATTGTTTTTGATTGGACGGCAAAAGGCATTAACTTTGCGCCATGAGCGCGGGCCTTATAAAAAAGTGCCGTTCACCAACACCTATAATAATGGTCCCGCCGATTGTAAAGCTCTGTGTGCTCTTAAAGCTTGACAGAAATGGTGAATTTGAATGATTATTTCGGCCTTCACATTTCTCACAATTGATAGTTTTATAAACTTCATTTCGAAATTCGTAATATAAATCTCAAAATTTAATAAATTTGAAAAAGAGAGGGTCTATAAATGATCGGTGACGATTTTGCAGAACTCAAACTTTTTATAACCGGTCCCATTCTTCTGCGTGAGGAAGTGCGTAAAGCCGGGCTTCTTCCTGAATTCGGACACCGGGATGCAGAGAATCCCAAGCGTTTCGAACCAATCATGCGCAATCTCAACACTATTGCCGGAAATCCTGAAGGATACACTCCTGTCATATTTAATGGTTCCGGTACAAATGTGCTTGAAGCCTCAATCCGCTCACTGGTTGCGGATTCCGATAAGGTGCTCAATGTTTCCGTAGGCGCGTTCGGTGATTTGTATCACAAGCTTGCCGTGCTTAACGGTAAGAATGCAGTGCAGCTTAAATTCCCTTACGGCAAAGCTATCGATCTGGAAAAACTGGAAGATGCTCTCAAGGAGCACAATCCGAATGTTGTTACTTTTACCCACAACGAGACTTCCACCGGGGTGATTAATGATGTTGTTGCGGTTTGCGAAATGATCCGTGCCCACGGGGCCGCTCCGATCATTGATGCGGTATCAATCTTTGGCGGGGCACCTACTTTAATAGATGAGTGCAAGCCGCTCATGTACTGCACTTCCACCCAGAAATCCCTTGGCTTGCCCGCCGGTTTCGGGATCGGTTTTGTTTGCGAAGAAGCTTTGAAAAAGGCTGAGTCCGTTACAAACAGGGGTTACACCACCGATATTATCGCCCAGATGGGCAAGGCTAAGCTTAATCAGACTCTGACCACTCCTAACGGAACGTTGGCGAACCAGATGTGTGTGCAGCTGGACTATATAGTTAATGATGAGACTGTTGCTGGACGCTTTAAGCGTCATGAAGATATGCGGGCCATTGCCCACAAATGGGTCGAGAGCATGGACGGCTACGAACTTTTCGCACAGGAAGGGCATCGTTCCCCCAGCCTGACCACCTTCAAGACTCCGGCGCACATGACTATTGAGAAGCTTAAGGATGTTAAAGAACTCATGCGCGGGCACGGCTACCTTTTTGATCCCGGTTACGGAAAGATCAACAAGGAGCTTGCAGAGCAGGGCGAATCCCCCATCTTTCGCGTAGGGCACATGGCTGATATTCAGCCGGAGATGCTTGAGGGATATCTTGAGGTGCTTGGTGGAGTTTTGAAGGGATTTAAGTAAACGGATATTCTTTTAGACGGTTTTTGATAGCCCTGATCCGCGTGTGTGGATCAGGGTTTTTTGCTGTGCAATAACGCTTATTTGTACATCAAATAATATAACTAGCATTATCTCTAAAGTATTTCTAGAAGACACCGAACTATGGGAGACGAGGCACGAATTATTGAATTAATTTTTAACCCATGGAGTTCATGATGAAGATTTTTAGGATTGTTTTACTGGCTTGCATTATCGCTACGCTGAGTTGTTCTGCCGCCTTTGCTGGGAGTGGGAAGGCTATTGTTCCGCATTGGCTGGCAGTGAACTATGGAAAAAGCAATGCGCAGTCATCAAATATATTTATTACTAATATTACCCAGCATGATCTTGTAGTTAAGGTGACGGTGTATAATAGGGATTCGACAATTTTTCTGTCAGGTATCGAGTATAAGAATTTTCAGAATAATAATACTGAAATTGGGGCAGGTAAGACAGTCAATTTAAAAATTAATGGCACTGGAACGACTGAGTCTGATTATGGCTATGCTGTAATTGAGTGGGTGAATAAAGAATATGATGACGACGTTGTTGGTCTTGTGTCTTGGGCCAACTGGCGTGAAAGTTCTAATAGAGGATACTCTGTTCCTGTGAATAATGGGATGCCATTTTAAGAAGTGTGCAGAGTTTGATTTGTGAACCCCGGCCCCGCAAAAGCGGGGCCGGGGTTTATTATTTATGAAGCTTAAAATGAATATTTTTTGTGGTGCACACTCAGTTTTTCTTGCAAAAGTAAAAAAAATTTGTCAATTAAAACCGAGTGCTGACTCAGTTTATGGGCTAAATATGAGATATGTGAAAAAAATATCATGGCATTTTTAGCGTTTTGTCTGATGCTATACGTATATATAACAGATGGTTAGATTGTTATTTAGGTTGTATTTGTGAAAAAAAGGACGGGTTGACATTGAACCCTGATTCAGATTATTTTTTATTCCGACTGAGTGCTCAGTCGGTTTTTTAGAAAGGAGAACAAATGACCAAGATGTCCAAAAAGAAGGCGGCAATTCTGGAGGCTGCCACCATCCTTTTCGCTAACAAGGGATTTGCCGACACTTCCATGCAGGAATTGTCCAAGATGACCGGGGCGGCGGAAGGAACCATCTTTTATCACTTCAAGAACAAGGAGCATCTCTTGTTAACGATCCTTGAGGCAACAAGGGAACGTATACTTGAGGAGTTCGAGGCTCACATGGATCACCATCAGCCGGGAACAGGGATTGAAGAGATGGAAGAGGTGGTTGCGTTTTACCTTCTTCTGGCCGGACGAATGGAATATCAGTTTCTTCTTTTGCACCGACATTTCCTTTATCAGTTCGCCGAAAGCCGACCTGAATTCCGGGAAAACCTCGAAGCCATCTATAACTGTCTGGTCATCCTTTTTGAACAGGCTATCCAGAAGGGGTTGGATGATGGCTCCATCGGCGAGGTCAACCCCCGGAAAAGCGCACTCATCATATTCACGATGGTCGATGGTTTAGTGAGATTCAAGAATTTTAATCTCTACGATGCGGGTGCTTTGTTCAATGAATTGATCGAGTCCATCCGCAGGATGTTGAAACCTAACTAGGGGTGTTTATCTCATGCTTACTAGAATTTTTCCTTTTCTGGGCTGGTTCAAAAAGTACAGCGGAGTAGCTTTCCGGGCGGATATTATTTCCGGCCTGACCGTTGCTCTGGTTCTTATTCCCCAGTCCATGGCGTATGCGCAGTTGGCGGGCATGCCTGCTTATTACGGTCTTTACGCCTCATTGCTTCCTCCCATGGTGGCAGCTCTGTTCGGCTCCAGCCGTCAGCTCGCTACCGGTCCCGTTGCTGTTGTATCCCTTATGACCGCAGCTTCCCTTGAACCATTGGCAACCGCAGGCAGCGAAGGCTACATTGCCTATGCTCTGCTGCTGGCCTTGCTGGTCGGTATCTTCCAGTTCCTGCTCGGCGTACTTCGCCTCGGTCTGGTTGTTAACTTCCTGTCTCATCCGGTTGTTAACGGTTTCACCAACGCAGCGGCCATCATTATTGCCTCCTCACAGCTTTCAAAGATGTTCGGTGTCTACGTAGACAAGGCCGAACTGCATTTTGAAACCATTATGAGAGTTTTCAAGGGGGCCATTCACTACACCCATTTACCAACATTAGGTATGGGGGTCCTTGCATTTGCTATCATGGTTGGATTGAAGCGGGTTAACCCGAAAATTCCAAACGTACTTTGCGCGGTTGTTATTACCACGCTGCTCTCATGGGCCACCGGTTTCAACCATGACACCAATGTTAATGTCGCTGCGATTCAAGATCAGGAAGTGCAGACTCTTATCGCCGATTTCAATAAGTCCGTAACCGGAATTGAAGATCTGGCGACCAAGCGTACGGAGATTGCAGCTCTTGAAGACCAAGCCAAGGCAGACAAGAACCAGATCGGTTATTATGATGCCGAGCATGATATTGCCGTAGTTAACTATCAGGTTAAGCTGCTTAAGCATAAGTCCCATGAACTGCGCGCTGAACTGCGTCACACCCTTTTTGATGGTGTGGAGCAGGCTGACGGTACCATGGCTTTCTATGTTCAGGGGAAAGCTCCTCAAGGGGTTACCACTGACGGACGTACCTGGCGTGTAAAAGTGGGCAATAAAATCCTCGACACTACCTCCCTGAGAATGATGGGCGGCGGCGCGGTTGTCGGAACCATTCCTTCCGGTTTTCCCGCAATTGCAGTTCCCTCTCTCGACTTCAAGGTCATCCTTAAGCTCTTCCCCTTTGCGATCATCATTTCCCTGCTCGGTTTCATGGAAGCGATCTCTATTGCAAAGGCCATGGCAGCAAAGACCGGACAGAGACTTGATCCTAACCAGGAACTTATCGGTCAGGGCCTTGCCAACATGCTTGGTGCTTGCGGTTCCGCATACCCGGCTTCCGGTTCTTTCTCCCGTTCCGCGGTTAACTTGCAGGCGGGTGCTGTAACCGGGCTTTCAAGTGTATTTACCTCCGCCATCGTGGCCGTCACCCTGCTGTTTTTCACCCCGCTCCTTTATCATCTGCCGCAGGCTGTTCTGGCTGCTGTTATCATGATGGCTGTTATCGGGCTGATCAACGCTTCCGGTTTCATCCACGCATGGAAGGCCCAGAAATATGACGGAGCTATCTCAATTATCTCATTTATTGCAACTCTGGCCTTTGCACCGCACCTTGATAAGGGTATCATGATCGGTGTGGCACTTTCGCTTGGCGTATTCCTCTACAAGAGCATGCGTCCCCGTGTTGCCGCTCTGTCCAAGGGTGAGGATGAAGTCCTTCGTGACGCCAGCATCCATGGCCTGCGTGAATGCGACCACATCGCGGTTGTCCGTTTTGACGGTCCCCTGTTCTTCGCAAACGCAAGTTTCCTCGAAGACCAGATCACCGATCGCATTATGGATATGCCTAATTTGAAGCACATCATTCTGGTCTGCAACGGTATTAACGACATTGATGCATCCGGCGAGGAAGCTCTTTCCCTGATCGTTGATACCGTAAGAAGCGGTGGCCGTGACATCTCCCTTTCCGGTGTGAATGAAGCGGTCATGGCAGTGCTTGAACGCACCCACCTGCTTGAAAAGATCGGTCGTGATCATGTTTATGCCGATACTGAGGACGCTCTCTGCAAGACTCACGCTCTGGCTCACAAAGATGGAACCGAGCCTGATTGCCCGCTCACAACTCACTGCCGTCTCAGCGGTAACGCTTAGTGGAGGTTTCTAATGTCTGATCTGTTTCTCTTTAGCGGTCTTTTCTGTCAGGCGGATGCTATTGTTAAGCGTCTGATGGATGACACCGATTTCAAGCTGGTCACTGATGAAGACCTTGTGGCCGATGCTGCTGTTCTTGGCGGAATGAGCGAAAAGGCCATAGCCAAGGCTTTTTCTCCCAAGACTTCCATCTTCAATAAATTCAGTCATGAAAAGGAACGTGCTGTTTCCTGGCTGAGATTGGCTCTTGCCAATAAACTGGCTGAAGGGCAGGCCCTGCTGGTTTCCGGTATGGTCACCCAGCTCCTTTCTCAGGAAATCAGCCATGTCCTCAAGGTCTGCATTATCGATGACCTTCAGAAGCGCATGGAGACTGCCCGCAATGAGTCCGGGCTTTCCGAAGGCGAGGCTGAAAAGGAAATCCAGCAGAGCGATGAGGAAAGTACCGTATGGGTTCGCGAAGTCTCCGGGAATAATGATCCCTGGGCTACCTCCCTTTACGATATGGTCATACCCGCTGACAAAACCGGCGTGGATGAGTCTGTAGCCCTGATTAAGGAACAGCTGGTTAATTCCGCTGTTGAAGTTACTGATGCTTCCAAACAGGCCGTACAGGACTTCCTGCTTGCTGCCAGAGTTGAAACTGCTCTGGTCGCCAAGGGACACAACGTTGTTGTCCGTGCTGAAAAAGGCAAAGTAACCCTCGCCATCAATAAAAAGGTGCTCATGGTTGAGCGTCTTGAAAAGGATCTGCGCGAAATCGCCGAGCCTCTTGATGGTGTAAAGAGCGTGGATGTGACTTTCGGTAAAGAATTCTATGAGGCTGATATCTATCGCCGCATGGATTTCGAACTGCCGTCCCGCGTATTGCTGGTTGACGATGAGCGTGAATTTGTTAAGACCCTGTCCGAACGCTTGTTGCTGCGTGACCTTGGTTCCGCAGTGGTTTACGACGGTGAATCCGCTCTTGATGTTGTGCAGGATGATGAGCCTGAAGTAATGATCCTCGACCTCAAGATGCCCGGCATCGACGGTATCGAGGTTCTGCGCCGGGTTAAATCTGACCGTCCCGGCATCGAAGTGATCATCCTTACCGGTCACGGCTCTGAAGATGACCGCAAGACCTGTATGGATCTTGGCGCGTTCGCTTACCTGAACAAGCCTGTGGATATCGATGTACTCAGCAAGACTCTCAAGGATGCTTACGCCAAGGTGCGTAACTCTTAATTAATAAACTCTCCGGGGTTGGCCATGAACATAAAGGGAATATTCAAGCCGGAATTTTGGGATGCGGACCCCAAGTCTGCCGGACCTTACAAGCAGCTGTTTGACTACAAGCGCATCTGGCAGCTTTGTATCGGTATCCTTGTTGCGGTTTCCCTTGTTCCCATCCTGATCATGGCTTCCATTGATTTCAGTGTAACCCGTGGAGCGATCATATCTGAGAATACACTGGAGGCGGCAAGGACTACGTCCAATACCCGCCGTTCGGTTTCCTACTTTCTGGAGGAGCGGAAATCAGCATTACAGCTGCTGGTTGAACTGCATGATTTCCGCTCCTTCGATGATCGGGAAAAACTGTCTCAGATGTTGAAGTCCCTTAAGAACAGTTTCGGCGGTTTCATCGATCTTGGTGTAATTAATAATGAAGGCAGGCAGGTCGCTTATGTTGGTCCTTATAAGCTTGAAGGGCGTGAGTACGCCGGGCAGGATTGGTTCAAGCAGACAGTTGAGCAGGGTATTTACATAAGCGAGGTCTTTCTCGGATTTCGTGACAGTCCACATCTTGTTATTGCTGTAAAACATATGCTGGACGAGACAAAGAATCATTTCAAGATCTTGCGTGCCACTTTGGACACAACACAATTTAACGGCATCCTGTCCTCCCTTGATCTGTCGATAGGTGAAGACGCTTTTCTGGTTAACAGGGACGGGGTGTTGCAGACACCATCCAAATGGAACGGAAACATTTTTTCCAAGGTTGGTTTCGAGCTTCCGGAAAAATCTTTCCGTACCAAAGTTGAACAAATTTCTTATCGCAAGGGTGCTCCGGCCATGGTTGGTTATGCCTACCTTGAAAACACCCCCTTTGTGCTGCTCTATGTGAAAACAGAGGAGGAGTATATGGGCGGTTGGCAGAGCTCTCGCGATACGGTGACCTGGTTCACCATTGTCAGTATTGCCGTCATTATTCTGGTCATGTGGGCGGTGGCTTCTTATCTTGTAGAACGTATTTACATGGCGGATATGACCCGCTCCAAGGCCTTGCAGCAGATGGAGCACCACAACCGTATGGCCTCTATCGGGCGACTGGCTGCCGGGGTGGCCCACGAGATTAACAACCCGCTGGCTATCATTAATGAAAAGGCCGGGTTGCTCAAAGATCTGTTTACATTCAGCAAGGCTTATGATGCTGATGAACGGGTGTTGGGGCTTGTGGATTCCGTGATCGGTTCTGTGGAACGTTGCGGACGTATCACTAAACGGTTACTTGGTTTTTCCCGCCAGACGGATATGGAATTACGTCCGGTTTATCCGCGCAAGGTCATCGATACCGTACTCAGTTTTCTGGATAAGGAAGCGGAATACAGATGCATTGATGTCAGTGTGGATGTGGATGACAAAATTTATGAAGTGGTAACTGATCGCGGCAAGCTGGAGCAGGTTTTGTTGAACCTGATTAACAATGCCTTTCAGGCCATGAAAGACGGGGGTATTCTGCTGGTCAGGGTAGAGCGTGGAGACAGGCAGGTGCTTTTTTCAGTCAAGGATAACGGGTGCGGTATTCCCGAATCAGACTTGAAAAGAATTTTTGAACCGTTTTATTCAACAAAGAAACAATCAGGCGGAACCGGTCTGGGATTGTCCATTACCTACGGTTTGGTACAGGATCTTGGCGGGGACATGAAAGTTAAAAGCCGTTTGGGTAAAGGGACTGAGTTCAGTTTTTCACTGCCTGTTGTACCCAATATGAACGGGGAGAGTTAGTCGATGAAGATTTTATTGGTGGATGATGAATCCGAACTGGTTTCAGCTCTTGCGGAAAGGCTTTCCTTTCGCGGTTTTGATGCTGACTGGGCCTGTTCTGGAGCAGATGCAATAGATAAGGTCAAAGAGAATGAATACGACCTCGCGGTTTTGGATGTTAAAATGCCGCGCATGAGCGGACTGGAATTGCGGGGCGAACTGAATAAGATTCGTTCTGGTATGAAGTATATTTTCCTTTCCGGGCACGGTTCGGAAGAGGATTACAAGGCGGGAGCAGCGGAAGCGGAGTGCTATCTGGTCAAGCCCGTCAAGATTGAAGAGTTGGTGGAAAAGATCAATCTGGCTCTGGAATCTTAAATAACATTCACAAGGAGTATCGCATGGGAGCATCAGCACTGCAGAAAGATCGTGACGGCCTCTGCTTTTTCGGGCAGGTAAGCGCGGTCATTTCCCATGACCTCAAAAATGTCCTGGCAATCATCAATGAAGATGCCGGCCTGTTGCAGGATTTTTCACTCATGGCTGCGCAGGGCATGGAACTTGACCCGCCTCGTCTGGTTAAACTGGCGGAAAAAATTCAGGGTCAGGTTAAGAGAGGGGATGGAATAATCAAAAACATGAACCGGTTCGCCCACAGTGTGGACCTCCCGGTATGCGATGTTGATTTCCGCGAACTCACAACGTTGGTAATATCCCTGTTGACCCGCATGGCCTCACGCAAGTGTGTCACGGTAACCCTTAAAGAGGGCGAACAGGTCAACGGCAAGGGTGATCCTTTCACCATCCAGATGCTCATTGCAAAAGCGCTTGAGTATTCCATGGACAGTGCCGGCAGGGATGGAGAACTTTGTATCGAGTTAAGCACCGCAGATGGAGTCAATGTACTGACGATTTCAGGATTGAGTGCAGTAATACCTGAAGAACAGCTGGCTGAGCTTGAATCAATTTCCGTAAAAGCGGGCGGCAAACCCGCATATGTCCGGCAGGACAATATATTAATTTTAAATTTTTAATTACTTTAAACTGCATCATGCAGGTGGAGAAAAAAGATGGCAGAAAAAGTACTTCTGGTTGATGACGAGAAAGAATTTGTTGAAGGTCTGGCTGAACGCATGGAACTGCGTGGTATGAACGTAACAGCATGTACCAATCCACAGGAAGCCCTCGACAAAGTAGATGCTGAAGGTTTTGACGCAATCGTGCTTGATCTTCAGATGCCCGGTATTGACGGTATTGAGGCTCTTAAGCACATCAAAAAGACAAGACCGGAAATGCAGGTTATCCTGCTCAGCGGTCACGCAACCGTAGAAAAAGGCATCGAGGCCATGAAGCTCGGCGCAATGGATTTCGTTGAAAAACCCGCCGATATCAACGTGCTTACCGATAAGATTAAAAAAGCACAGGCCAAGAAAATGATCATCGTTGAAGAAAAGACCGAAGAAAAAGTTAAGGATATTCTGAGCCATAAGGGCTGGTAGAAACTAACTTTATTTCGAAATATTAAAGCCCCTGTTCGTTATGAGCAGGGGCTTTGCTTATTTAAATAAGATGGTTTGTCTGACTGTTGCGCTGTTATGTTTGGAAAGGATTAGTTTCAACTATTGGTAACAAACCGTAAGGTCTGCGCTGCCGTAGAGTTCTACTTTTTTAATGTGGTTATTTTATGTAGCTATATATAGGCATTCATGTACCTATCTGCTTAATTAAAATTGGAAGTTAGATTTTGCTTTGTGTTAAACTTTGATGTGAGGGGGATACATTGAGTTGTGGGATAAAAATTCGTTGCTTTATTGCTAAATATTTTCAGGGTAAGGTTAGGCTTTTTTCAGAGATAATAATACTTGTTGCGTCAAGTTATCTTCTAGCAAAAAAAATTATTTGGCATGTCTATTTCTAGGTCAATGGAGGAGTATTTCAAAGAGCCTTTTATTATAGCATATTTTTGGATAGCTGGTTTTGTTTTAATTGTAGCAATTCTTATCAAATTAGGTAACTTAATTGTCGACCATTGTCCTGTTCTTCAAGCTTCAGACATTGACCCTAGCGAAATATCAGAATGTCTTCAGACTATGAATTTGGATATTTTAAATCATTTAAATCGACTTGAAGAAGATGGTCCTGTGAATATTTGCAAGCTTAGCGGTTTTCATGATTGTGACCGTAATATTCGTGGGATCGTTGCAGCGCTTGCTGAACATGTGAAGCGGTGTTTTAAAGATGTAACGATATCTAAAAGAGATGTTTTTATATCGCTTTACTTATTGGAAGAAGGCGTGTTAAATTATTTATGTCATCACGACTATAAACGGGATTGGGTGAAGTCAAAGCGGATTCCGATTGATTCTCCGGAATTTGCACAATATGAATCTGTAAAATGTATCAAATCGGGAAATTCTACTTGTTATCTTTTGAGTAAAAATGGCTATGCGAAGGGTAACTCAAAGCGGCACAAAACAATCAAGCAGTATCTAGGATGTAAGTTGGAATCAAATGGTTTTATCTATGGCTTTTTGACAGTAGAATTTCATAATGAGTCTGTGTTTACTGACGAGTTACAGATGCAGGAGTTTATGGAAAACAATATTTTCCCATATAAAACTTTAATTGAATATCAATTTTTGAAAAAACAATTTTTTGGTTCTTTTTCTGACTTTGAAAACAATTGGAGGACAGCATGAGAACAGTAACAAAGAATGAGAACGAACGCTTATTCGAAGAGGTCCTTGCCCAGAGAGAAAAGATCAGAGAAGAGCTTAAAAGAAAGGCTCGTAATTATTGCTCCCTTAAAGAGGAAGAAGTGAAGGAAAAGCCTAATAGGAAAATTGTTTGTCTGCTTGAAGTTGAGCCCGATAGTGAAGTCTGATTTAGTGTTTAAATTTTATTTATATAGCCAAATAAAGCCTCCATCAGTTTTGATGGAGGCTTTTTCTTTTGTTAAATCAGGTGGTTTGGCTGACTATTGTAATACAATTATTGTGAAGCAATAGTTTTTGCTATTCAAAAGCAATAGTTTCAATAATTATATGTCGTTAAGCACTAATTGCCCATAAACAGCCTGCCCAAGTGAGATACATCCGTCATTGGGAGGAAGATGGCGGTGGACCAGCGGAGTCAGGCCGCGTTTTTGGAGTTCTTCGGGGAGTTCCACGGCGATGGTCAGGTTTTGCATTACCCCGCCGCTCAGGCCTACTGTTTTGATTCCGGTCTGCTTGGCGATGGCTTCGGCGCAATCTGCGAGACCAAGTATCAAGCCTCGATGGAAACGGCGGCTGATCTTTGCCGGGGAAATTCCGTTTCGGAAATCAGCAAAGGCCTGCTTGAAAAGTTCACTTGTACGGATTTCGTATGATTCTGCGGATTGATCGAGGGGGCATTCGTATGCTTCGGTCTCAGTCATATCCTGTACTTTTTCGAGGATGATTGCCGCCTGTCCTTCGTAAGATATGGCGGGGCAAAGTCCGAGCATGGCCGAGACTGCGTCAAATAGCCGTCCGCAACTGCTGGTCAGCGGACAGTTAATATTTTTTTCAAGGACCTGATCAAACATTTTCAGACCGGATTGGAATTGTTCGGGAATGGAGATCACGTTTGCATCAAGGCCGAACTCCTTGGCTGCGGCGTAGGCTATGCGCCACGGTTCGCGTACTGCTGCTTCCCCGCCGGGGAGGCGCAGATGGGTGAAACGGGCCAGTCTTTTGTGTTCCAGCTTTTCGTTATCCACCAGCAGACACTCGCCGCCCCAGATGGTGCGGTCTTCGCCCAGTCCAGTTCCGTCGAGTGCCAGACCAAGTGCCGGACCTTGATGTTTGTTCTCGGCAAGTACGGCGTGGATGTGGGCGTAGTGGTGTTGCAGCGCGGTTGTCTCGATACCTTCAGCCAGTGAAATTTCTTCGGCAAGTCCGGTGGTCAGGTAATCCGGGTGCAGGTCATGGACTATGAGCTGCGGTTTGACTTTGAGGATGGATTGTAGATGGAGCCGGATTTCCTTCCAGAAATTGGCGGTCTCAAGGTTCTGCATGTCCCCGATATGCTGGCTGCTGAATGCTTGGTCTCCCTTGGTCAGGCAGAGGGTATTCTTGAGTTCCGGTCCGGTGCCCAGCACGCAGGGACCGTCCTGCGCTAGGAAAACCGGGGAAGGTGTATAGCCTCTGGCACGGCGCATGAAAATTGTGCGAGATTCACCCTTATCTATCTCATTAGTATATTCATGTACGGAACGGGCCACTGAATCATCAACCCTGATGAGAATGTCCCGGTTGTGGAAAAGAAAAACATCAACAATATGCGGCAGCCGTTTCAGGGCCTCGCGGTTGCCGATGCAGATAGGCGCGGAGCTCATGTTTCCTGAAGTCATGACCAGCGCGAACGGCTTGTCCGATTCGTTCAGCGCGGAAAAGTACTTAAGCATAACCTGATGCAGCGGAGTGTACGGAACCATCAATCCGATAAAATCGGTGTCTGGTGCTATCTCTGGGGCAAGGGAATAATGATCACCTTTGGGTGCCAGCACGATGGGGCGCTGCAAGCCTTCCAGTAATTCAATGTCGTTGGTGGTGAGGTTAGCAAGTTTGCGCGCTTCATCTACATCCCGGACCATGACCGCCAGTGGTTTGTCCGGGCGGTTTTTACGCTTACGCAGAGTGCGTACGGCTTTTCCATTTGAAGCATCGCAGACCAGATGGAATCCTCCGAGTCCTTTTACTCCGGCAACCTTTCCCTCAGCCAGTAGTTTTGCCAGTTCACGCAGGGCTGTTTCCGGCCCGGCAAGCTCATTGCCTTTGTTGTCTGTCAGCCAGACTTTGGGGCCGCATTCAGCGCAAGCATTAGGCTGGGCATGGAAACGGCGGTCAAGTGGATCTTCATACTCAGTCCGGCAGTCGTCACACAAAGGAAAACAGGCCATGGATGTGACCGGACGGTCATAGGGTATGGATTTGGTAATGGTGTAGCGCGGACCGCAATTGGTGCAGTTGGTGAAGGGATATTCGTAGCGGCGGTTTTGCGGATCATTCATATCCGCGAAACAGTCCGGGCAGGTTGCTACGTCCGGGCTGATCAGTACGCAATGGCCTTCTCCGGCGGTTGAAGCCAGAATGCAGAATTTTTCCTCGCCTTCAACCACTTCCAAATCTTCTTTTTCCAGCGAAACTATGCGTGCCAAGCGGGGCAAATCATCTTTGAAACTTTGATTGAATTCGTTCAGTGCAGCCTCACTTCCCTGCAACTCTATGAGTACCCCTTCCGGGCTGTTGAGAACTGTGCCGGAGAGCTTGTGCTTGAGGGCGGTTCTGTAAATAAATGGTCTGAAACCGACTCCCTGCACCTGTCCGGTAACAGTTAGCAGTCTGCGGGAAATGTTGTTTGCGGTCATCTGTGGGAAATCTCTTTTTTAGAGGATCAACTTGAGGGCTTACAGGAATTTGCTGAAAAGGGATTTGATACGTCCTTTGACAAAGCGGACCGGTTCAAATTCCATGGGATTCAGTTTTTCCGGGATTATGAAATCCGTGGTGTCAAAATCATCCGGCGGTTCGATTACGTATTTGATGTGGTCTGGGTCGTGGCCGAAAATTTTCTGGCGTGTGCTTTCCCGCCAGAGCAGTATCTTTTTGGGACTGAGACCCAGCAACATGTAAATGGCGGTATCAAGGGCAAATGGGTTGGTGGAGCCGGCCAGCAAGCTCATGGTGTAAGGTTTGCCGTTTATGGGGCCGCTGACATGCATGGGGTAGATGGCGTCCATGAGGTTGAAAGCGAGGGGCATGGACTTGACCACTTCAATAATCATTTTTTCCATCAATCCGGGAGTCTCTCCGAACCGGGTGTGGGCATAAGCCTTGCGGAAGCCGACCACCGTACCGAAAAGGTTTTTCACCGCCCCGGTGACAACGAATTGACCATGGGCTTTCAGTTTGGGCACGCTGATGATCATATCAGATTCAAGGGCATCGCGGGATATGCCGATGGTTTCCCCAAAGGAAAGTTTGAGCGGGGCAGGGCGGCCTAGACTTTTGGGTTTTAAACCGAGCTTTTTCAAACCGTCAGTCATGCCGATGGCTTTGGATACCTGCGCTGCACTGCCGTACCCCGGAGAATCCGCAACTGTTATCTGCGCTCCGCAATCCTTGAGATAACGGCACAGAGACAGGGTTACATTGGGGTGCGTGCAGGCCAGTGGATTCTTTGAGGAAACCAGATTCGGCTTCACCAGAACCTTGGTTCCGGGATTCACCTTCAGCCTGCATTCCTCCAAGGTCATGGCTACTGCCGTATCCAGAAATGTGGATTCATACTCAAGGATGCGGAAGAAGGCGACAGGATCTTTGGGAGTTCTATTGCTCATCTGGTTTTATCTCTTTTTTGGCGGCTTGAGGTGGCTGCCCAGCTTTCTTTTTCACTGGCTTGGCAGCAGGCTTCTTTTTCATTTTTTTAGCAGCATCCGGTTTGGGCTGAGCTACAGCTTTTTTTCCCCCCTGCTGAGTAATTACTTTTTTGCCATTGGTTTGTGAAGTAGCCTCTTTTACTTTTTTACTGTTGGCGGATTTTTTAACAGGTTTACCATTAGCGTCTTTTTTGACCGGACGTTTCTTTTTTTGATCGGGTTGAGCATTTTTCTTTACCGGGGCTGTGGCATCTTTTTGTATAGCTGGTTTTTGCTCGGTTGCTTTCTTCTTTACAACTTTTTTAACTGTTTTTTTTGTTTCGCCTTCCGGTGTGGGAGCTTTCTTTTTTCGTGGTTTGGCTCCATCTTCAGGAATCTTTTTTTTCTTTTTAACTGCTTTTTTCTTAGCTGAATCAGAATCGTCCGGTTTTGCTTTGGGTTCGGCTTTTTTCTTCAGCCCGTCCTTGTTGGTTTTGGTGCTCTTGATTTTTTTGCCCTGTTCTTTTTTCTTCTTCAGGGCCTTGGCTTTGGCGATTCTCTTTTTCTTAGCAGCTAGGGCTTTTTTCTGGGCATCAGATAATTCCCGGCCCAGCCTGATGCGTACGCTTTTCATAAAATCATCGGAAGCAAGGGTTCCGAAAAACAGGAAATTAGACATATCCCAGAGAATTGCAAAAACCAGTATCCCCAGTGTTCCCAGCGAAAGATAGGTGAAACCTGATGTCTCGCTGATGGGAAGGGCCTCGCGTAGGTTGTAGGCTGGTATGAGCAGCTTACTGCGAATCTTCTTGATCAGTTTTTCCTGTGCGTCTTTTTTTTGCGAAGCCATGGCAACAGTCATTTTTTGCAATATGCGGTCAAGGTAGTACATGGCTTGGGTGGCAGGCATGGAATACCTGCGTTCCAAGTGCTCAAATCTGTTCATGTAGAGCAGGTGGATGTCATTCATGAAAAATTTGAGGGTGTAGCCGAGGTCGCCTTGAATATTGACCTTGCGTCCTTTGGGGGTCACGGTCAGTTTATTGCGCAGAAACATGAGCGTGGCAATGCGGGCTTCGTCGTTGTCCCTGAAGGTGAGTGTCGTCCTGAAATTTTTACCGAGATATTGATTGTTTTCTGTTTCGATTTCCTGGAAAGGCGGTTTTACGCCTTTGCGCAGGGAGTTAAAGGTGGATTCCATGGCCTCAAAGCCATCTGCGCCGTTGAAAAAAGGCAGATGCATTGCTCCCACAATGAGCATGCTGGAGACAAAAAGCATAGCCGCGATGGTGAGGGTTTTAAAGGAATAGGTCATTTGCTTTCCTCCTTATCCTCAACTGGTTGCAGTGCTTTGTAGATTCCACTGAGAAAGGCGAACAGCATCCAGCATCCGAAAATACCGGTTCCGATGAGCAGAATGTATGCTCCGCTGGAATCAAAGGTAGAAACCAGACCCGGATCAATTGAGGCCCCTGCCTTGCGCAGCAGGGCGGGGATAGCAAGCAGGCGGTTGATGATGACCGAGATTACCAGCAGGGCTACCAAGCCCTTCACCCGGTAAGGCAGGATATTTTTCAAGGCCTTGCTGCCCAGATGCAATCCGCTGATGGTTCCGAATACCAGCCCGGTAATGCAGTAGATATTGATGAATCCGTTCAGTCCGTATGTGCCCATGCTCAATCCGCCGGTGGAGAGGGCCAGTCTTGCCAGATCAGTTCCGGCCACAAGGGCGGCAACACAGCCGAATCCCTTAGTCATGACCGTAAAAGTGAGGATTACTCCTCCTGATCCGGTCATGGCCATGAAGAACCCGCCGACTACGGTCAGGAAAAAAATTGGCAGGATGGGAATGCTTTCCGTTTTATCCTGATCCTCTTCTTTGTCCAGATCAGGTTCTTCCCCGTCCCGTTTCATTTCAGCAGGCTCCAGTTCATCTTCTTCTTTTTTTATGGTGGAAGGAAATTTAATATACGGGGGCAGTTTCATACTGCGCATACTGCTGGCAATTTCCCAAGGCTCTTCGTCCGGGTAGAGTTCATCTTCGAATTGCGGTTCCGGTTCTGGTTCCGACTCCGGTACTTTTTCCTGTTTTGTTTCTGTTTTTTTGTCTTCAGAGGCAGCTTCGGTCTGACCTTCCGTTTTTTTATCTTCGCTTTTGGATTGTTCAGCAGGAGCTTCAGGCTGAGTGTTTACTGCTTCCGTTTCATTTTTCTCTTCCTGCTCTTTGCGCAGCAGTTCAAGGGCATATTTTCCGGCAGCTTCGCGGAAATCGGGGATTATTATGAATGTATAAACTATCAGCCAGAGGGCTATCATGGATGAAATAAATATGTCGTGACCCGCTGGATCGGCGATGAAAATTGTTTTGCATAGAGCGTAACCGGCGACTCCTCCCAAGGTTGTTCCCACGGTCATGATGAGTGCTAACGTATATTTGATGCGCCTGTTGACGCCCATGCGTATGCTTTGGATAGTGCTGAAAATGAACAGCCTGAACAATTCTGACCCAACAGCATAAATTCCACTGACCCCGGCAGTCATGAGTGCCGGGACAACCAGCAGCCCGCCGCCCGCGCCGATTACCGCACTGAGCATTCCGGTGACCAGTCCGATGGCTGTGCACTGGAAAAAACCCGGACCGTTTTCGTCCGGCAGGATATAGGGATTGTTGGCTCTTCCAAGATATTCAGGGATTTTGATATCCGCAGCATTCAAGAGCAGCGGGCAGAGCAATAGAAACGCTGCACTTATGAGTAGAAATGTGAGTCGGCCGGAAGGTTTTTTCATCTGATTCCCTGCCTGATGAAGTAAATAGTTTGTTTATATATAAAAACAATCTGGAAATATATCAACCACCTGTTCTCAAAAGATATTTTGAGGTAAAATTTTCTGCAAGTTTTTCCATTCTTTATTCGGAGGACAACTTGCACTTGTGTTTTTTAAGTAGTAGAAGTTTAGCCCTGATCATAAATATTGGTTTATATTTTAAAAGCTTAAGTATAAGGCGAAGCGGGGTTATCATGAGCGGTAAATTGGTTTCCATGAAGGATCTTTCACTCACACTGGACCGTGGTCCCGTATTGCAGGGTATCGATTGGGACATCTGTTCCGGTGAACACTGGGCTGTTCTGGGACCTAACGGAGCCGGTAAAACTACCCTGATGATGATACTTGCCGGGGAAGTCTGGCCGGATGATGAAATGACCCGTGAATTCGATGTTGAGGGCCGGATGGTCAACAGCCCGCTGGAGCCGCTGGAACGTTACCGCATGATTTCGCCTGAGCATCAGGATATTTTTGAAAAGCTGGCTTGGGACGTTACCGGGGAGGAAGTGGTCCTTGCAGGAAAGGATAATACTCCCTTTTTATACCGTCTGGCTGATGATGAAGAATATGTGCGGGTTCGTGATTTCATGGATTCGTTGGGCATGCTCGATCTTGCTAAGCGCAGCATGGTTAAAATGTCGCGCGGGGAAGGGCGCAAGATTCTCATTGCCCGCGCCCTGATGGCTGAGCCGGAAATATTGATTCTGGATGAGTTCCTTGAAGGTATTGATCAGCAGTCCCGTGAGCAATTGATCCGGGCAATTGATATTGCCGCCGCCAACGGTACCACAATTATCTGTTCCGCTCACCGCAAGGAGGAGCTTCCTTCCTGTGTTAATAAAACCCTGTATATTCGCGATGGTAAGATTGACCATTGTCAGGATGGGCAGGGGCAGGAGGTCGCTTGCGCAACAGAGCAGGTTTTGAAACGTACTCCTCCTGAAGTAAATAGTATTGAAGCAGGTAGAAATCTGTTTCGCCTTTCAGATTCAAGCGTAGTTTTTCTCGGCAAGACCGTTCTGCATAATGTTGACTGGGAAATGAAAGGTGGCGAGAATTGGGCCGTACTTGGGCGTAACGGGGCCGGGAAGTCCACGCTTCTACGTTTGCTTTACGGAGACGCCGCAGCTTATGCTGCTGAAGATGAGATGGAACGGTTGCCCGAAAGGGCGGATAGCTTGCGGACCGCACGCGGGCGCATGGGGATGGTTTCCGCTTCCATGCAGGCTTCGTTCGGAGAAGCTGTGGGTAAGCCTATCCCTGTATTTGATCTGGTTATTTCCGGTTTTTTTGCTTCAGCGGGAATTCTGGATGAGCTTTCCGATGAGATGCGTGAGAAAACATGGGAGTGGCTGCGCTTTTTCGGCATTGAAGATTTGGCAGAAAGACCCATGGAGCAGGTTTCATACGGGCAGCTTCGCAAGGCGTTTATTGCCCGTGCCTTAATAGCCGGGCCGGACGTATTGCTGCTTGATGAACCTTTGGCCGGGGTGGACGAGGAATCGCGCCGGGAAATCTATCAGTTGCTGGAATTGCTAGCCAAGGCCGGGGTGGCCATGGTTTACGTGACCCATCATCGCGAGGAACTTATCCCGTCTATCTCACATGTTCTTGAAATCGTGGAGGGCAGGGTGTCCTTTCGGGGAACAAAGGAAGATTATTTTAAGCTTCAAGCCTAGTAATGAGTGAAATGCATTTCGAGTTTTAGTCTCTGGTGGAATAATGTCTGTCTTCCATACTCATCCTTTCGAGGAGGCTCCTGCAGACAATGGCATAAGCGTTTTGGTCTCCAAATGTGAGGGGAAAGGAAATCTTTCCATTGAAGAGCTTTAAATCGTTTTCTTCTTTTGATGTTAACGTACATTCATGGGTGTAAGACAGGTCTGTTAGTTTGATGCCTTTACTCTTGCATGACCAGTCGTATTTATTGCTGCCTCCTAGCTTTATAGATGTTTCATGGCTGATCCAACGCCCATTCCATGTTTTCTGATTAATCTTTACATTGCACACGGCAAAGAATCTTGACTCCCCGATTTTTTTACTGGAACTTACCTTTTTTGAGTCAGCGTATGCTTGGCCATGCAGAACAGTAAACAAAATAAGAAATGACAGAAACAGAGATTTTTTCATATGTCGCTCCTATTTTTTCACCCAGCCTTTTGCGCTCATGCAGCGCTGAAATACTTTGGCTTCACCGGTGGATCGGCTCTGGTCGTGACTGTAGGTCCTTCGAGGCAGGTCATTATCCGGGGCCGCGTGGGTTCTTTTCTGGGCCCGTTCCCGGCATTGGTCGCGGTCTGCTTGAAAACGTTCGCTTCTGTTTACGGACATATCAAGGGTCGGGTTCTGCCATGATGTGCAGCCTGCAAGTAGCAGCAAGGCTGTCAGGATTATATATCTCATCTTTTAACCTTATCAGGCTTTTACAATAAAGCCCGCATTTCTTAAGTTTTCTTTGTTGTAGGGAAACTCTTTTCCGTCCAGCCCGAGCATAGACCCTCCGGCTGCTTCTACGATTGCCTGTCCTGCTGCGGTGTCCCATTCCATTGTGGGGTTGAAGCGGGGATAGAGGTGGGCCTTGCCTTCTGCAACAAGGCAGAATTTAATGGCACTTCCTGCCGGAGTCATTTTGTCCACATTCAGGTCTTTCAGGTAATCTTCCAGTTCAGGAGCGGGGTGCGACCTGCTGCCGACCACGTTCAGTCCTTCATCTTTTGCGGGAGGTGCAGTGGTAATGGGGGCTGGGGCTTCGCTATTTCTGCTGACCTGTGCCCCGGTTTCAATGCTTCCGGTGTAGAGAGTATCCTGTGTGGGAGCATAAACTACCCCCAGAACCGGACGGTTTTTATGCATCAGGGCTATGCAGACGCAAAATTCTCCATTATCCTTGATGAACTCCTTCGTTCCGTCCAAGGGGTCAACGAGAAAGAATTCTTTCCATTGTGCTCTTTCCTCGAATGGTATTTTCGCACCTTCTTCGGATAGGATGGGAATCTCGGGATAAAGGTCGGTCAGATATTTAAATATGACTTTATTGGAAGCAATATCAGCTTCTGTAACCGGGGATTTGTCGTCTTTATTGGTTACGTCAAATCCTTTGCTGCGGACAGCCATTATGGCTGCGCCGGCTTCACGGGCAATATGTGATAAGTTTTTGATCATTTTTTTCATGGGTCAAGCTGTACCAAAGGTTTTGCAAAGTGTCATCTGTTGATAAGTTCTGCTTTGATATTTTTGACTTGCCCACATATGGAGCTTGTCTTTTGTGTGTTCTACAGGGGGGATTATGAAGATAGATATCAGGGTTTCTGAAATGCTCAGCGGACGGTTTACTGAGAAAATTTATGCTTCCGGGGAAAAGGTACGAATTGCCCCGCATGCTGTTGTCCGTGAAATTTCACGGGAGCTGGGGCTTGATGTGAACTGTGTTGAGCGGGCTGTTTTTTCGCACGAGGCTGTGCCGGAAAGATATGTGCGTAATCTCAGTACTTTTACAGCAGCTGAGCAGCGAAAATTGTTTTTTTCAAAAGTTGCCATGGTCGGGATCGGCGGTCTTGGCGGTCATCTTCTGGAATCGTTGGCCCGTGTCGGGGTGGGGCATATTACTGCCTGTGATGGTGATTGCTTTGAACCGTCTAATTTGAACAGGCAGAGATTCGCGGTTGAAAATTCCTTATATAGTAAGAAAAGTGAGGCCGCATTTGAAATGATCAGGGAAGTTAATCCTGCGGTCTTTCTGGATGTACGTTCAGATTTTATTGAAGATGATTTTGAATCTTTTATCAGAGGAGCGGATCTTGTGGCGGACTGTCTGGGAGGTCTTGCGTACAGAACAAAGCTCAAGGAAGCTGCAGCAAATATGGGTATTCCAATGGTGACTGCATCCGTAGCAGGTTGGTCCGGGATCGTTTCTACTGTCTATCCGGGTAACAATTCTCCGGCTGATTTTTTCGGTTCCGACAACGGCCTTGAAGAAGAGCTGGGAACTCCTGTTCCAGCTATATCCACTGCTGTGGGGATTCAAAGCGGTGAAATTTTAAAGGTACTTAGCGGAAAAGACCCCGCTCTTGCTGGAAAGGCTCTTATGTTTGATCTTTCCAAGTTATATTTTGATACGGTGTCTATTTGATGTGAGTATGGATACATTGTTTGGAGATTCGTTTTAGTCTGAGTTGATAAATATATTATATAGGAAGCCGGGGCATAATAAAAAAATGCCTCGGTTTTTTTTGTGCGGAAGACTTAGAAAGAATTAAAAAGTGGCAGCATAGTTTCTGTTAGTGAATTTGGCTTGCGTCTCATGTTGTATAACGTTTTGATTGCAATGATATTCGTATATAATTTTATTTGTATGAGGGGAATTTTATTGTTAAGTGCTTATGTGAAAAATTGTACTTAATATTTTATATCGATTGTATTTAAAATTTGTTTTTTTAAACAATGGATGGTTTGTTGTTTTATAATATTATTGTTTTGGTTTTTATTCAGATAAATCTTTTTAAAATATAAAAATGAAAATAGCAATGCAAATAGGTGAATCTATTGGGAAAATATCATATTTATGTAGACAAAATGTGTTTTTATATATAATCCTGCATTTGTGTCGGTGAGTGCCGATCCTGTTTTGTATCAAAGGAGGACATATGAATAAGCATTTTGAGGATGTTGTCGTAGAAATTAACAATGTTTCTGCTGCTCTTGAATTTATAAGTGAATCTATCGAGTGTCTTTCTGCGGAGGGAAAATCTGTTAACGCATGCGGATTGGCATATTTGACAAGATTATTGGGTCGAAAGTCTTCCGGTGTTGCTGAATCCTGCTGGGGAATCGGTTCAGAACCGTGCTCAGGAAGTAGCGAGTCGTGTGATTCTTAATTATGGGCCTGTTTATACTACATAATGGATCTGAGTTGTGGTAATGTGAGAGCGAAAAGTAAAAACAACTTCGCAATGAAGGTTTATTGTCCTGTATTGGTCGGCTGAATTCGCAGCAGCGTGAATGTTTCCGGAGGTTTTCAGGTGAGTGAAAGTGATCTTGATGTTAAGTCGGGTGAAGAGATTCCTAAAATTCTGGTGGTAGATGACTCTGCTACCATGAGGAATTTTTTAACCCGTGTACTTGAAGATGATTATGATGTTGAAACAGCCTCCGACGGAGTTGAGTGCATTACTCAATACATGAAGGTTCGGCCTAGTGTCATCTTGCTTGATTTACTTATGCCCGGAATGGACGGTTTTGATGTTATTGAAAAAGTTCGTAATGTGATCAACGATCAGGAAGTCATCATTATCGTTCTTACCGGTCAGGACGAACAGGAAATTAAAGCCCGCGCCCTTAATAGCGGAGCCAACGACTATCTGACCAAGCCCTTTCATGTTGTAGAGTTGAAGGCTAGGGTCGGTGTCGCTATCAGACAGGTTATGCTTACCCGGGAATTGCAGGCAGCTAACTCAAGTCTGCAACGTGCTTACGACATAATTGATGATGAAGTTAAGCTTGTGGCCCGGCTTCAGGATAAATTGCTGCCCACTGTTGTTCCGGTTATTGACGGGCTTGATATTAAAAGTATGTACCGCCCGTCCGGTCGAGCCAGTGGAGATTATTACGATGTTTTCGGGCTGGAAGAAGGGGTCGTCCGGGTAATTATGGCTGATGTTTCCGGGCATGGCCCGCAGGCGGCATTCATCATGGCTATCGTGCGTACTCTTTTCAAGGCAGACGGGGAGAATCATAATGATCTTGCCGACAGTCTCGGGCAAATCAACGAGCATCTTCTCGACCTGATCGGCAAAGACAGTTATTTTGTTACCTTGTTTGCCGCTGACATTGATTTTAATCAGGGCGTAATGAAATACATGAGCGCGGGGCATTGTCCGGCTTTGGTTATGCTGGATGGAAAAATGAGTGATCCGCTGGTGGCGGAAGTTCCTCCTTTAGGTTTTTTTCCGGTGGACAGTGTTCTTTCGGAATGTCGGTTTTCATCTTCTCTGCGTCTGTTTCTGTTTACTGACGGATGTTATGAATGGCGCATGAATGATGACTTTTTCAGCCTTGAGCCTTTTGTGGAAATAGCTGAAGGGCTAATGCTCGATAATTCCCTGCATCTTGATTCAATTGAAGATATACTTGAGGAGAAAACCGGGTTCCGGCCGGTTTTTGATGATGATGTAACCGCACTCTCAATCGATTGGGTTGGCTCTACGGCATCCTAGGTCTGTTTTGTAATTTTGTTCTTGAAGGCATTTAGCACTGCTTTTATTTCGTTGCGATATAAATACGACATGAGCAGGAGAACAAGGGTTACAGTGATGTCTGCTGTTTTGTGATGATTTTGTTCTCTGTCCGGCAGATCAAGCCATTTGTTTATAATGGTTCGTTTTCTTTCCGGAGGAATGGCAGCCATATTCTTATTGATAAGTTTGACCAGCCCAGGATTATTTTTGCTTACTGTGGGGTAAAGCTCTCTGGTATAAAGTTCCTGAACGTTTTTGAATAAGTCCGTTATCCCAAATTTATTCATCTGATAGAGAGCCACCGGGCAGTCGGCTACGAATATTTTTAGCCGCCCTTCAGCTGCGGCTGTGTACATTGCATGCGCCGAATCAAAAAGCATAAGCGGGGTGTATGGGTGGTGGTGTTCCATGAAAATTTTCGCGTAGCCTTCTTTGATTACTCCGCAGCTTTCACCTCCGTTTAATATCGTTTTTTCATTAATGTTCCGGGCAGCAAAAAGTCCGCCTTTGAAATGAAAAATGTAATCTCCGTAGAGCATTTTTTCTGCGCGGCTTTTTGAATAAAACATGCCTCCGTTAATGCTGGCTTTACCGCTTATTGTATCTTGCACGGCAGTTTTCCAGGGCTGAAGCCTGAATTTGATTTCCGTCCCGGACTGCTCGGACCATTCTTTCCATAAATCAATAAGTACCCCGTCCGGCTTACCTTTATTATTTATAAAAGCGAGCGGAGGCATGCTTGAGGAGTGAGTTACGATAAGGGGGGAAGAAGTAGCAACTTCTGCCGTTAATATAATTGATACCGCGGCAATGGTGGCGAAGATGTGTTTTATGGATGTTGTCATTTTTGCCACAGCTATCTTTTTGTGTCTTGATGTGTTGCTTGCAAAATATATTATTAGCAGCAAGAGCTGGGGTAATCCATATAAATATTTATAACTGTAAATTAGTATAGAAATAATTCTCGGTGAGGCGTGCAGAAGGCCATTACGCAGGTGGGTTAACTTGCTGCGGCAAGTTCCATTAATTTGGCAAAGCTTTCCTCAATGGTTTGCTTGTCTTCGACCAGCTGTTGCAGAAAATCGTTGATGACCGGAACCATTTTTATGGCGGTGTCAATTTCCGGGTTGGCACCTTTTTGGTAAGCTCCGATGTTAACCATGTCTTCAACTTTTCGGAAGGTAGCCAACTGGCCGAGGACCTTGCGTCCGGCGGCTACAATATCACCCTGTACAATATCTCCGCGTACACGGCTGACGCTTTTGAGTACGTCGATGCAGGGGTAGTGTCCCTGGTCGGCAAGGTCGCGGGTGAGTACAATGTGTCCGTCAAGAATTGAACGCACGGCATCGGCAATGGGTTCGGTAAAGTCGTCACCGTCAACCAGTACTGTGTAAATTCCGGTGATGGACCCGTGCTGATTCTTTCCTGCGCGCTCCAGCAGTTTGGGTAACTGGGCGAACACTGAAGGTGTGTAACCTCCACGGGTCGGCGGTTCGCCAGCGGCTAGGCCCACTTCTCGGCCGGCCATGGCAAAGCGGGTTACCGAGTCCATCATCAAAAGGACGTCTTTGTTCAGGTCACGGAAATATTCGGCAATGGCGGTGGCAGTATATGCTGCGCGCATACGGATAAGCGGGCTTTTGTCGGAAGTGGCGATGACCAGCACTGAACGGGCCAGTCCTTCCGGTCCGAGATCACGTTCTATGAATTCGACAACCTCACGACCACGCTCGCCGACCAGAGCGATAACGTTGATATCTGCCACAGTGTAGCGGGCCATCATGGAGAGCAGTGTCGATTTTCCGACCCCTGATCCGGCCATAATACCCATGCGCTGGCCTTTGCCGATGGTCAGCAGGCCGTTGATAGATTTGACACCGACGTCAAGCGGTTCATTGATGCGTGGACGTTCCAGCGGGTTGGGAGGGTCGCGATGCAGGGGGTTGTAAGCTTCGGGTATGATAGGGCCTTTGCCGTCAATTGGTTCGCCAAAGGCGTCAACAGCACGTCCCAGCAGGTTCATGCCTACAGGAACCTTGGGCGGAGTTCTGGAGTTTTCAATCAGGCTGCCGGGACTGATGCCATGCATTTCCCCGTAAGGCATGAACAGGCAGGCACCATCCCTGAAGCCGACGACTTCAGCGGCGATGGGGGATTCTGCTTCTTCGGGTATGAGTTGACAGACTGAACCCAAGGGGGCTTTGATGCCCTTTCCTTCGGCAATCAGCCCGACAACCTTGCTTACCCGGCCGTAGCTGCGGCAGGGGTCCAGTGCGGAAAGGAGTTGTGTGCAGCCTTTCATGTCGGCCATGGTTATTCTCCCGTTCCTGGCGCGAGCTGTCCGAGAATTGCCTGTACGCCTTCCCAGCGGGAAGTGACGGTATTCTCGATCATAGCATCGGCGGCTTCGACAATAACTCCTCCGTTGTCGATGGCGGGATCAGCCTTGATCCGCCATTTGGCAAGGTCGGGGTGTTCGGTCTGGGCCTGCTCAAGCAGGGGGCCTATGATTCCGCTGTCATCCGGGGATACTTTAATCACCAGCTGGGTCATGGAATCTATGCGGTTCAGGGCATCGTCAAGCAGGGCTGCAAGGATTTCCTGTCTGCGGCTTTCCATTTCCACGGCCAATGTTTTCTCTATGACCATGAAGACCAGTGAGATGGCATCGGCTGACTGGGCCATCATCACATTGTGTGACTGGTCTTGAATTGCCTGCAAGGTCTGGCCGAGATGCTGGCTGAAGCCTATCATCTGCTGTTCAGCGTCCTGAGCGGCTTGAGCCTGTCCGGCGGCATATCCTTCCGCCTGCGCATTGGCCTTGATGGCTTCCGCGTCAGTCATGGCTTTGGCAATTATCTCCTTGGCCATGTTCTGGGCTTTAGCCTTGACCCGCTCATAATATTCGCGGTCAGTGTCGTCGTTCCAGGTCGGCTTCTTTTTGCCTTCCATTTCCTGTATCGTCATCTCCTGAGTCTTGTTGTTGGAATCAAGACCCATGATGACCCTACCGGTGTAGAACTTGTCTTCTTCAGCCTTAGACAAAGACATCTCCTGAACCTCTGCTGATCATTATCCGGCCTTCGTCTTCGAGGCGGCGGATATTCTTTACAATATTCTGCTGTGCACCTTCCACATCGGAAAGTTTCACAGGTCCCATGATTTCGAGGTCTTCGCGGATCATATTGGAAGCTCGTTCGGACATGTTCTTGAAGAAAAGCTCCTGTAAATCGTCAGATGCACCCTTGAGTGCGGTGGTGAGCTCTTCGTTTGAAACTTCCTTGAGCAGTTCGCGGATCGCGCGATCGTCCAGCCCTTTGATGTCTTCGAAAACGAACATGAGGTTCCTGATTTCTTCGGCCATCTGGGTGGATTCTTCCTCGATTTCTGAAAGAACTTCCTCTTCTGTTGAGCGGTCCACGGCGTTGAGGATTTCCGCTACTGCGGGGACGCCGCCCACTTTCTTTCCTTCCTTGCCGCCCATGGCGATCAGCTGGCTTTGAAGCACCCGATCCACTTCCATGAGCATTTCTTCCGCAACCGCTTCCAGTTTGGCCAGTCTCATGAGCACTTCGGCTCTTACGCCGCCGGGCAGGTTGGATATAAGATCCGCTGCCTGATCCGGGTGCAGGTGACCAATGATAAGGGCCAGTGTCTGCGGATGTTCGTTCCTGAGAATCTGGGCCAGAATCTTGGGACTGACGTTCTGGAGTTCCTGAAAAGGAGCTGGGCCGCTTTCAAGGTCGAGTTTATCCAGAATGTATTTTGCGGTTTCTTCATCAAGGGATTTACTGAGCAGCCTTTTGACCTGATCAGCTCCGCCCATGAGAAGTTCAGCACCGTAAGCCAGAGTTTCGTTGAACTCTTTAAGTACTTCCAAAACCTGTTCCTTGGGGACTGAATCCATCTCCAGCATGGCTTTTGATACTTCGGCAATTTCTTGACGATTCATGCGTTTGAAGGTTTCAGCGGTAAACTTGTCCCCGAGGGCGAGAAGTACGATTGCTGTTTTTTGGTTACCGGTGAACGGCGTTGACAATTTAAGCTGCCTCCTGCTGCTTCAGCCAGCTCTTTAGCACCTGCACAGCCTGATCCATGTTCTTTTCCGAGAGTTGCAGAGCCTGAGCCTTGGCGTTCTCCAGTCTACGTGCCGTATCAAGAGCCTCTTCGTCAAGGTCGCTTTCATCAATTGCGAGTCTTTCACCTGCTTCGGGCAGTCCTGCAACTTCGTCAATTTCATCTTCAGTAACACGGGGTTTGATCAGAGCCATGACTACCGGACGTACAACCAGAATCAGGAAGAGGAAGATCAGGAGGCCGTTGAGGAAAGGCTTGCCAAGGCGCTGTGCGTATTCGAGCATGGTGCGCATGAGGCCTTCGTCACCGAACATATCCTGCATGCCGAAGGACATATTGGAGACTTCAACTATATCGCCGCGTACTTCGTCATAACCGACTGCGGAGCTTACCAGTTCCCGGATGCGCTGCATTTCTTCTTCAGAGCGGGGGACGTAGGTCATTTCGCCGGTGTCAGGGTCTTTGGTGTAGGTTCCGTCAACGATAACCGCTACGCTGAGGCGTTTGAGCTCGCCTACAGGAACGATGATCTGCTGTTCTTCTTTATTGATTTCATAGTTGGTGGTGCGGGTTTCACGGGTGGAGTCCTGAGTAGTGGCTGTTCCGGTGAAACCGTCGCCGCGAAAGTTTGCCTCGGGTACGCCGCCGTCAACATTGGCGGTACCGCGTGTTGTTTCTTCACTGGTCTGTTCGGAGCGTGCCACCTGACCGTCAGGGTCGTATGCTTCTGTCTTGATGGTGCGCTGTCTGAAGTCGAGATCTGCGTTAACTTTGGCGATGACTTTATCCGGTCCGACGATGGGCATGAGCAGACGCTGGATGCGCTGTTCAATCTTGGATTCGAGGCCGGATTTGTATTCGAGCTGGCTGTTGGTGATGTTCAGTCCCAGTCCGCCGTCATCTTCGGGCTGGTAGAGGACCTGTCCGCGCATATCAGTAATAGTGACGTGCCCAGGTTTCAAACCTTCAACAGACATGACTACGAGATTTAATACACCTTTGATCTGCTTATCGGAAAGCTTTTCCCCTTCTTTGAGCTTAAGGACTACGGAAGCTGAAGGGTCAATTTGCTCTTCAATAAACAGGGACTTGGAAGGCATCACCAGATGGACTCTGGCGCGGTCAACCTGCGGAAATTCGGTGATTGTACGTGCTAGTTCACCCTGTAGGGCACGCTGGTAGTTGATGCGCTGAATGAAGTCAGTTTGTCCGATTTGAACCTCGTCGAAAATTTCATAGCCGATTCCCTGTCCGTGAAGAGCTCCTTCCCCGGCTATTTTCAGGCGCAGGTCGTAGACTTTATCTGCGGGAACCAGAATTGTAGAACCGTTGTCCTCAATTTTGTAAGGCTCCTTGGTAGATTGCAGGATGGAAACAACGCGGGATGCGTCTTCTGCGTAAAGTTTGGTGTAAAGAACTCTGTACTCAGTCTGGTTGAGCCAGAATACCATGAGAATGAATGCGATTACGACTGTGGCCGCAAGTCCGCCGATCATGATCCGCTGTGAAACTGTGCGGTCAGACCAGAAACCTTGAAATTTACCCAGATACTCAACGATGAAATTTGGCATACTAAAACTCCTGACGATTTTTCATTTGTTTAAGCAATATGCAGTCCAACGTAAAGTTGTTTATTGAAATTAGTAGTTTATCGCGGTTGTTTTGAGAGAGGTCTTAGGCGGCGAGAGCAGGTGACAAAAAAATGTCCGGACTTAAGACGAGTAAAAGCCGCCATAAAAGAAGCCTGTTTAGGACCCTCTTATGGCAGCTGTATTTTCTAAGATGGTAGTCGGAGCAAATTGATCTACCTGATTAGAAAGGCATTTTCATGACTTCCTGATAAGCAGTCATAACTTTGGTACGCACAGTACTGGTCATGGTCATGGCAACACTGGCCTTCTGTAATGAGATCATCAACTCATGGACGTTCTGGTTTTTTCCGGAAGCAAATTCCTCGATCATAGCTTTTTTCTGACCTTGCAGCTCGTTGACGCCTTTGATGGAGTCCGTGAGGGTTTCGGAAAAAGAGTTCGGTTCGGCCTTATGAAGATCCATTGTCTTGTCGAACTTTTTATCGAACTTCTGCTGGTTCTGGATTGCATTGCTGTATGCATTCATTGCTACGTTTCTGATGGACATGTTTTGCTCCTTTTTCGTGTGTCGGAAATCCGTCGGTTGTAATCAGCCGGGTCTTACTGTCCCATTCCGATTCTCAGTGCGCGGTTGAACATCCTCTTGGCGGAGTCTACTGATTGCGCGTTGGCTTCGTAAGATCTGCTGATGGTGATCATGTTGACCATTTCCTCGACAACGTTAATGTCCGGATATTTGACGATTCCTTTTGAGTTGGCGTCAGGATGGTTCGGCTCATACACTTCTTTAAAAGGACGGGTGTCGGAGACTACGCCTCTGACTGTTACGCCCCGAAGCTGCTGGTTGAGCTGTTGATCCATGGCGGTTTCAAAAGGTGAGAGTACGGGGCTGGACTCCATGGCAACACTTTTGCGGCGGTAAGCGCCGCCTTCGGCTGTCCGTGTAGTCCTGGCGTTAGCCATGTTCATGGATACAACGTTCAGGTACTCCCTTTGGGCTTTAAGCCCTGAAGCTCCGATATCAAGTGCTGTGAAGAAGTTCATTATCTAGCTCCGCTTTGGATGATTTTGTTCATGCCCTGAAAATTTTTCCCGATAACCTGAGAGAGGGCATTGTAGTAAAGGGTGTTCTTGGCCATGGCGACCATCTCTTTATCCATGTCGACCCGGTTTTCACCGTGAACGACTCTGGGTTCGAAGTTGGAAAGAACATCTCCTTCAAACTTGTTTGCATCAAAAGCATTGGGGATATGCATTTTGCTGGTTTTGGTCATCTTACCTTTGGCATCAAGGCCCATGGCCTTTTGAAGATCGTCTTCAAACTCGAGGCGTTTTTCCTTGTAGCCTGGGGTGTTGACGTTAGCCAGATTGGAGGAGACGAGGTTTTGACGCTGTAATCTCAGATCGAGTACTTTACCTGTCAATTGTATGTGGCTTCCGAAAAGTCCTTTCATGTGTATATCCTCCTGCAAAAAATTCCCGGTGCCGGTATGGGCCGGAAAGAATTGGTATTTACTTTGTGATTCGTATTTAGCAAAAGCTGTGCCGTTCTTGTAATTACTTGAAATGTATGATTAGTTTTTGCGTTGCTTTTGCCTGTGTGGCTTTGGTGTCGGAAATCGGGCGCAAAAAATATATCCATTATATAATGTAGGGAGTGCTGGGTTTGGTTTTGGCACGCGGCATGCATAAACTCAGGCAGACCCTTAGAGGTCGAAAAAAATGCCGCTTAGGATTGTCCGGCGGTAAATAAAATTTCCGGAGGGGAATTATGAGTCATTTAGATTATGAAATTAACAAGGAACTCGGTGAGTGTTATCTGTTCATGGGTGAACTGGATAAGGCTGAAGATTACTACAAGAAGGCTGCCGGATCTAACGGTGTGCATCCTGATCCTTACATCGGTCTTGCAACAATCGCAGTCCAGCGTGGTGAGTATGATGCTGCCATGTCACTGTATGAAAAAGCTCATCAGGTAGAAGCTACCGATAAGAGTTTTGCCGGCATGGGACTGATCCAGATGGAAACCTCCCGTCAGGACGAAGCCTTTGACAACTTTTCTCAGGCTCTCGACATTAACATCAGCAACATGGTTGCTCTTTTCGGCATCATCAGGATCGGTCACGAGGCTGAAAGAATGGCTGAAGCTATTCCTTTCCTCGAAAAGTTCCTCGAAGTTGATCCCGAGAAGCACGAAGTCCGCTACTCCCTCGCAGGTCTTTACATCTGCATGGAGCAGAAGGAAAAAGCTGTCGAGCAGCTTGAAATGATCCTTGAAAAGGATCCCGCAAATGAAGCGGCTAAGGAACTGCTGAGCCAGATTTAGCTCACACAGATCCTTTATATATAGCCGACTCCCCTCCCGGTTGGTCCCGTTCCTGTTCGTGTGGTTCGGGAGCGGGGACCAACTACCGGCGAGAAAATGTGCGGTCCGGAAGCTTGCCTTTACGGCATAAATCCGGCACAACTCCACAAAAAACAAAGTGGAGATGTGTTATGGATATGTTGCCTGTAAAGCGCGGAGTGCTCAGTGTTACTGATAAATCCGGGCTTGCTGAATTTGCGGCTGAGTTGGCTGGTTTCGGTGTTGAACTCATCAGCACCGGCGGCACAAGGAAAATGCTTCTTGATGCCGGACTGGATGTTAAATCTGTAAGTGATGTTACCGGTTTCCCTGAGATCATGGGCGGTCGTGTAAAGACCCTGCACCCCAGCGTGCATGGCGGCATCCTTGCTGACAAGGATAACCCGGAGCACCTGTCGACTCTCGAAGAACACGGAATCGAGACCATCGATATGGTTTGTGTTAACCTGTACAATTTTGCCAAGGCTGTAAGTGAAGGGCAGGATCTGAAAAACGCTGTCGAGCAGATCGACATCGGTGGTCCCACTATGCTGCGTGCTTCAGCGAAAAATTTCCATTCCGTTCTGGTTATTCCCAGTCCGGTACATTACCCCCGTATTCTTGAAGACATAAAAAAGAACGACGGCAAGGTTTCTCTCGCGCTCAGAAAAGATCTGGCTGCGGAGACTTTTGCGCTTGTCTCTGAATACGATTCCATGATTGCCAAATATCTGGCAGATCACGACGCGTAATATTTTAAAAGTGGGATGTCATTTTTATGGCATCCCGTTTTTATGTTATGATACGCTTCGCGTTTTAGTCGGGTGATTTCGCCTCCGGCGGCCAAAGGGGATAATCCCCTTTGGAATCCTTAGTTGGGTAAAATTTTGTTATCGACAGCGGCGAAGCCTAATAAAAGTTTTTGGGATTCTTAAACCCGTTTTACAAAAAGGGTTTAAGCCCCCGGAGGGATAGTCTTATAGCTCTTAAAGCCAAAGGTAATACTCAGGGCCTTAAGCCCAGTGAGTTGAAACGTGTCAACCGTCTTGCGGACCGTCGTTACAATGACCCCAACGGGTTCACTAATGAGCAGGCCCGCGAGCTCTCTTTTCTCAGTCATGAAATCGGACGCCAGATTGGCCTGTTGATCAATCGGCAGGGTAAACCGGAAATGATTCTGGTCGGTGATCCGGGGTCAATCTATATTCCCGAATTGCCGAGGACCCGTCAGTCCGAAGGGCGGTTGCGCGGTTTGCGACTCCTGCATACCCATATTTCCGGGGAAAACCTGTCCGAGGAAGATCTCATGGATATGGTTTTCCTGCGTCTGGACAGCGTCAGCGTCATTGCATCCAACCCGCATGGTGAACCTGATTTTGTTCAGTTCGCCTATCTGCTTCCTCCAGGTTCCGGAGAAAAACCTTACGAACAGCTTGCCCCGGTACGCTGGGACCGTGCGGACATGGATCTTCCGAACCAGATTAAAGCCCTCGAAGATGAATTTCGCCGTGCGGACCGTACCCGCGATACCACTGATAAACGTGAGCGGGCCATTGTGGTCAGTGTTTCGCAGGACCCCAAGTCTGTGCAGGAACGTTCCCTTGATGAGCTGGAAGACCTTGCAGATACCGCAGGGCTGAAGGTTGAAGGACGTCTGGTGCAGCGTATCCGTAAACTCAATCCCAAATTTATCATGGGTAAGGGCAAACTTGCCGAGCTGGAAGTTATTGCCTTGCAGGCTGATGCGGAAGTGATCCTTTTTGATCAGGAACTTTCTGCCGCCCAGATGCGTAACCTTGCCAAGCTGACTGAACGCAAGGTACTGGACCGCACTCAGCTTATTCTGGATATTTTTGCCCAGCATGCCACCACCCGCGCCGGTAAATTGCAGGTGGAGATGGCGCAGCTCAAGTACACCATGCCGCGTTTGGTCGGTAAGAACCGGGCTATGTCGAAGCTTATGGGCGGAATCGGCGGTCGCGGTCCCGGTGAGACCAAGCTGGAGATTGATCGCCGTCGTATCAAGGATAAACTCACTAAGCTGGGCAAGGAACTGAAAAAGGTAAGTCGTCAGCGGGGATTTACCCGTGAACGGCGTGCACGTGCCGGTGTTCCGGTTGTGTCGCTGGTCGGTTATACAAATGCGGGCAAGTCTACCTTACTCAATACCCTGACCAACAGCGGAGTTCTGGCTGAAGATAAACTTTTCGCCACTCTTGATCCCACCAGTAGGCGTATCCGTTTTCCCCGTGAGCAGGAACTCATCCTGACCGATACGGTTGGATTTATTCGTCAGCTTCCCGTGGAATTGAAAGAAGCATTTCGTGCCACTCTTGAAGAGTTGGAAGCTGCCGATGTGTTGCTTCATGTTTGCGATGCTTCCCACCCGGAAGTGGGGGAGCAGATTGCAGCAGTAGATAATATTGTTGCGGATATGAATCTTGATGATGTGGCGACAATTCTCGTACTCAACAAGTGGGATAAACTTGATGATGAGCAGCGCGAGTTAATGCGCAATACTTATCCGCAAGGTATTCCCTCCAGCGCAGTAAGCCGTCGTTCACTTAATCTGCTGGTGGAAGATATTCTTAATGCCATCGAGAGGCTCGGTCATAAATTTTAAGATCGGGTCTGCTCGTTAATTCTTTCCTTATTGCATTAATAGCTGTAGATTAGTAACAGGTATGTGTAGCACATTTCTGATTTTTACTTTTGAAGCAGTTGTTGGCGACGGAGGAAGCCATGGCTAAAGAAGAAGGTATTGAGGTAGAAGGTATTGTTCAAGAAGCATTGCCCAATGCTATGTTTAAGGTTGAACTCGAAAACGGGCATGTTATTCTGGGGCATATTTCCGGTAAAATGCGTAAGTATTACATACGTATTTTACCGGGGGACCGGGTGAAGGTGGAACTTTCACCATATGACCTCACCCGCGGACGCATTACTTTCCGCATGAAATAATTTTGCTGATAAGTTCAGTCCTGATCCGACTGCTGAGGGGTTTATGAGTTCAAAAGGGGTAGTCAGCTGGTTCAATGATATTAAGGGATTCGGTTTTATTGAAGATGAGACCGGAAAGGATATTTATGTTCATTTTTCCGAAGTTCTCCAGGACGGATTTAAGACCCTTAATGTAGGCGAGAAAGTAGTCTTCGAACTTGTAGACGAAGATACAGCACCCAAAGCAACAGCTGTTCGGATAATTAATTACTAGTTTCTTTATGAATATAAATTTTAAGCCCGCCTGTTGGAAAACAGACGGGCTTTTCTATTGGCAAATTGTCATAAAATTTAGTGGTGAAGCCCCAATAAAAGGTTTTGGGATTCTTAAACCTTTTTGCAAAAGGGTTTAAGGCCCCGGCAGGGTCGCCGAAGGCTTTTTATCTCTGCCCGGCTTCGTTTTTGGTGGGTTCTAGGACCGCGTCCACGTTGACCTCGCGTGAAGTCATTTTGTTGTTTTCAATTTCGTAGCGGGTCAGCTTCCAATCAATGTGATCGATGAAATCCACCTTGGCCCATCCTTCGGGGGGCAGACGCTTGACAAGTTCTTCCAGAAAATCATCAATGTCGATATAGTGTCCTTCGTAATCGACGTTCAAAACTTTATTTTTGTATACGATTTTTTCAAATGGGATTTCCAGTTTGATGTCTTCGAAATCCTCTGCGGATAAACCGTGAACATCTCCGTATACTCTTACATCTTCCATATTTTGCTCCTCCGTGAAAGGGATATTTTAATATTTAATACCATTTTGAAAAAGGAAGATATTGTCACTTTGACTTTCATGCAACAAAAAACGGCCCACAAAAATGCGGACCGCTTGCAGGAAAATACCTAGTAAAGCCTAGTCGGATTACATATTTTTTTTACTTTCAATTAATTTAATGGCTTTTTCCGGGAGCAAGTGTAGATCAGGTTTTGAAATTTGATCATCTGCTCCGACTGATTCTCCCTTATGGCGCAGTTCTTTGGTAATAATGGAAGAATAGAGAATGATGGGCAGGTCTTTCAGGTCCGGGTCATCCCTGATCCATTTGGCGAGACTGAATCCGTCCATCAACGGCATTTCAATGTCTGAAACTACGATTTCCACATAGTCTTTAACAGGTCTGTTTTCCTGTTTGGCTACTTCTTTGATTTGCATGAGGGCTTTTTGAGCCTCTTTGCCGTTATGCAGGATTGTGTGCCTGAAATTTGCATTGTTAAGGCTCTTTTCAAGCATGGCACGAATAGTTGGGGAATCGTCACAGACCAGCGCGTTGTATGCTTCTGTTGCTATTGCCGAGGGAGCATCAAAATCACCGCCTAATGTGGGATCAAGGTCGGCAAGAATTGATTCAAGGTCGAGTAGTTGGATAAAGCGGTCTTCGCGCTCAACTATCCCTACAATGCAGCTGTCATCAAAACTGCTCATGAATTTGTCGGGCGAAAGCACCTGTCCCCAGCCTACTCGATGGATTTCGGTCACCCCGCTGACTTGAAAACCGGATACTGTCTGGCTGAATTCAGTAACAATGACGATGTCATATTTGTTTGTTTTTCGTTTCATCCCCAGCCAGACCGCAAGATCAAGTACCGGCAGGATGTGGTTGCGTAGGGGGATAGTACCCATAAAACACGGATGTTCGGCGGATTCCGGGTGCTCCAGCTGGGGGCTTTCAATAACCTGCATAACTTTGGCAACGTTGACCCCGAAATGACATCGTTCTTCCGGCCCGTCTTCAGACTTTGGAAGATCGATGTAAAATTCAAGAATTTCAAGCTCATTGGTGCCGGTTTCGAGCAGGATTTCTGTTTTTGCCATGGCAGCGGCTCCTGAAAAATTATATTAGGATGTTTGGTTCTTATTTTAATATGTTACAATATTAGAAAGGTCAGGTCCATAGATTTTAAATGTAACGCAGTGTATTGGTAATTAACATCTAATTGCTCTTTACAAAAGCTGCCGGTTTAGCTTAGGCATTACAGAATCGATAATTAAAATGAAGAGGGGTTCATGTATAAAATATTGATTGCTGAAGATGATAAAATTTCTCAAAAACTTGCTGCGCGGTTTGTGAACGATCTGGGACATATCTCTTTTGTCAGCCCGCACGGCAAACACGCTTATGAAGCATTGAAAGCTGAAAATGATTTTGATGTTCTGGTTACAGACATAATGATGCCCGAAATGGACGGACGTCAGCTGGTACAGACTTTAAGGGGCGATTCCCAGTTTATGGATATGCCTATTGTGATTATGTCCGCAGTGGTCGGTGTTTCGGATATTTCCAACTTATTGGCTCTTGGGGCGACATATTTTCTGCCCAAACCTATCGATAAAGAAGAATTTAATGACGTGATCAACCGTTGCTTGAAATAAGGTTCATTTTTTGTTTGCTTGATTTTTTTTAAGGCTCCGCCATTTTGGCGGAGTCTTTTTTTTGCGCTATCAAAATATGGTCAGCATCGGACTTGTTACTAAACGTGAATGGGTATAATGAGAACAAAAGCTTTATGAATAACAAGGTTATATCTGTGCGTGAGTTGTATAATCTGTTTAAGGAAATGTTAACTTTGGGGGTGCTCCTTGTCGCTTGAGATTTTGGATAAATTTAATGACCCTAAGCTGTGTAAAGAACTTCTGGCTTGTTTGCGGGATGAGCTGGACAGTGAAATACGGTTCATGGAGGTCTGCGGAACACATACGGTTTCCATTTTTCGCAGCGGGTTGCATTCGGTCCTGCCTAAAGAGGTTGTTCACCTCAGCGGTCCCGGCTGTCCGGTATGTGTGACCCACGAATCCGAGGTAAACGCTTTTCTGGATCTTGCCGGGAAGGACGGGGTAATAGTGGCGACCTTCGGGGATCTGATCAAAGTTCCCGGAGACAAAGGGCATTGCTTGAAGAATGCGCAAGCTGACGGTGCCCGGGTGGAGATCATTTACTCTCCTTTTGATGCTCTGGATCTGGCGCGGAATAATCCTGACAGCACGGTTGTTTTTCTGGGTGTAGGATTTGAGACTACGGCCCCGACCATTGCGGCTACAGTGCTCATGGCTCAGCAGCAGGGACTTGAAAATTTCAAGGTACTTTCCTTTCATAAGCTGGTGCCGCCTGCACTGGACGTACTGATTTCCGACCCGGATACGCGGATTGACGGGTTCATATTGCCCGGACATGTCTCTACTGTTATCGGAATTCATCCGTATGATTTTATCGGTGAAAAATACGGTAAGCCCTCAGTGGTAACCGGATTTGATCCTGTGGATATTTTACAGGCTTTGCTGATGATGGTTCGGGCTTCTAAAGAGGAACACCCGGCTATCCAGAACCAGTATGTGCGCGGTGTATCCGAGAACGGCAACCCTAAGGCTGTGGAAGTCATGTATCAGGTTTTTGAGGAGTCGGATGCTCTCTGGCGCGGTATCGGGATGATCCCCGGAAGCGGCCTTGAATTCCGGGCTGAGTATGAAAAATTTGATGCCAAGAAAATTTTTGATCTCAATATCGGTGAATGTCCGCCGCTTAAGGGGTGCAAATGCGGAGAGGTCCTTAAGGGGAAAATGACTCCTGAGAAGTGTCCGCTGTTCGGGAAAGCCTGTACTCCCGCCAAACCGGTAGGTCCCTGTATGGTTTCAACTGAAGGCAGCTGCGCTGCTTACTTCAAATACAAAGTAGATTAATATGTCCTCAGATAAAGTTTTACTCGATTACGGTTCCGGCGGAAGGGCCTCTCAGAGGCTTATTTCCGAACTTTTCCTCAAGCATTTTGCTAACGATGAACTGGAGAGGCTCAATGACGCAGCCACCCTGAATTTAAAGGGAAAAATCTCCATGAGCACCGACAGCTTCACCGTTGATCCAATTTTTTTTCCGGGTGGTGATATCGGATCATTGGCAGTTCACGGAACAGTCAACGATGTGGCTATGCTCGGCGCGATTCCGCGGTATATGACTTGTGCCTATATTATTGAAGAAGGGCTGCCCATGGACGATCTGGAGAAAATCGTCATATCAATGGGCGAGGCTTGCAGGCACGCCGGGGTGAATATCGTTACCGGTGATACCAAGGTTGTGCCCAAGGGTATGGTGGATAAGATTTTTATCAACACTACCGGGGTAGGGGAAATTATTGCTGATCCAGCTCCCAGCGGAGATCGCGCTGCGGTTGGGGATGCTGTGCTTGTCAGCGGAACCATGGGCGACCACGGACTGACCATTCTCGGTACCCGTCAAGGTCTTTCTCTAGAATCCAATGTCAAGAGTGACAGTGCTTCCCTGAACCATCTGCTGGTCAAGCTGGTGCAGGAAATTCCTGATATTCATGTCCTGCGCGATCCCACAAGGGGCGGGCTGGCAACTACTCTGAATGAAATTACTGTTTCCTCCAATGTGTGCTGCGAACTAGAAGAATCGACTATTCCTGTACTCCCCGAAGTTGCTGGGGGGTGCTCATTTCTCGGTTTAGATCCTCTCTATCTTGCAAATGAAGGTAAGTTTTTGTGTATTTTGCCTCAGGAGTACGCAGAGCAGGCCCTTGAAATCATGCGTGCAGATGATTTGGGCAAGGATGCCTGTCAGGTAGGAACCATTACTGAAGCAAATCCGGGCAAGGTTATTCTTGTTACCCCGCTGGGCGGTAAAAGGCTGCTTAATATGCTGGAAGGTGAGCAATTGCCCCGTATTTGTTAAGTCCAAAATTGATTTGATAAGTCAAAGGCTTCTCCATTGGGGAAGCCTTTTTTTTGCCGCAAGTGGACAAAATTAAAGAGAAGACGATAGAATCTTATCTTTATATCTTTTAGTGCGGAAAATTTTCATGGCATCTTTGGATTTTATTATCCCAGCCATTGTCATATCAGGATTGATGAGCGGTAAAAAGGATACCCCGGTCCTTTCAAATTTCATAATGGCTTCTTTTAGATTGGAATCCGCTGGAAGTGAAACAACAGTACGGACCATCAGGGTATCCACAATTTCAGCCCCGCCTTTCAAGTCTTGAGCATTTTTAAGGAAAGCCCGCATGTCGCGCAGGGTCAGGATTCCGGCAAGCTTTTCATTTTCATCCAGCACCGGGAAATGAGGAAATTCGGAGTTCAGGACCATGTCTGCGGCTTTGCCGAGACTGTCTGTTGTGTGTAAGTGGTCGAATTCAGTTTCCATTACTTCCCGCAGCGAAACATTGACCATCACGGATTCATCGTGACCGCGCAGAATGTTCACCCCTTGCCGCAGCAGTTTGGCTTCATATACGGAATATCCTTTGAGTATGCGGACGACAAGCGCACTGGTTATACAGCCGACCATCATAGGCAGGATTATTTTATATGAATAAGTTAATTCAAACACGGTCAACACTGCGGTTATGGGAGCAAGGGTGGTTCCGGCTACAACGGTTCCCATGCCTACAAGGGCGTATTGTCCGTGGGTCAGGGCCAGTTCCGGAAAAAACATATTGAGAGTGGAACTTACCGATACTCCAAGTGCAGCACCCAAAACCAGCGAGGGAGCAAAAATTCCGCCGCTCATGCCCGAACCGATGCAAAGTGATGTGGCAACGAGCTTGGCTCCGAGAAGGATCAGGGCCAGATCAAGGGGCAATACACCGGTAAGCCCCATGTTCACAGCTTCATAACCTACACCGAGTACTGCCGGTATTTTAAGAGCCATTGCGCCTAGAAGAAGGCCGCCGAGGGCGGGCTTAAGCCAGTTTGGAAGTGGTATGTGATCAAAGGTTAATTCACATAACCGGATCATTTTTACAAAGGCAATGGATACCAGTCCGGCGAGGATTCCCAGTAGGAAGAAAATAATAAGTTCTTCGAAATTATTGAAAACAAATTTGGGAGCATCGAAGGTGGGAAAGTCTCCCCAGAAAAATTTTGAAAGGGCTGACGCTGTTACCGAGGCCACAATGATGTGGCTGACGTAGGACATTTCCGTATCCAGCAGCAGGATTTCAATGGCAAAAAGTGTTCCTGTGAGCGGGGCATTGAAGGTCGCTGCGATCCCTGCTGCTGCGCCGGAAGCCACGCAGACCGGAAGCATGGACGGATCAAGGCGGAATATTCTTGCTGCGGAGGAGCCAAGAGATGCCCCGATCTGGACAACCGGGCCTTCCCGGCCAACTGACGCACCGCAGCCGATGAGCAGGCTGGTGACCAGAGCTTTAAGAAAGGTGATGCGATGGCGGATAACACCGCCCCGTACAGTCAAAGCCTTGATTACTTCCGGAACTCCGGGTCCTTGGGCTTCCGGTGCCCAGTTTGTGATGATCACACCGGCGATAAGCCCGCCAAAGCAGGGCAGGAAAAGCACCAGCCACCACGGTGAGTTGGCGGCCATATCCAGAAAGGAATGTCCTCCCGCCCAGAACAGGTGTTGGAAATTTTCAATCATCCAGCGGAAGAGAAAAGCCCCGCCGGCTGCAGCCATGCCGATGGCTACGGAGAAAGACATAAGTAAAACGTACTGAACCCTCGGATTAAACGAGGTTCCAGTACGTTTTTTTGTTTTGGAATCGGAAGGGGAAACCATATTGATTTCCACCCGGATTATTTTTCTATCAAGGCGATGGCGCGTTGGGCCAGCTGGGTTACTTCCGGCTTTGAAATCTGGTCGTCAGCACCTACAGATTCACCCTTGTGGCGCAACTTATCAGTAATGATGGAAGAGAACAGTATTACAGGCAGCTGTTTGAGAACCTCGTCAGATTTGATGCGTACGGTAAGGTTGTGTCCGTCCATAACCGGCATTTCAATATCTGAGATGACGACATTGACGAAGTCGGTAATGGGTCTCTTTTCCTCGATGGAGCGCTGTTTGTATTCTTGCAGCTTGTCCCAGCAGGCCCGTCCTGTGTTGGCCATTTCCACGGAGAATTTGGCCCGCACCATCATCTCGAAGAGCATTTCCCTGATCAGGGTAGAGTCGTCTGCAATGATAGCCTTGTAACCGGCGTGGTTGGCCCAATCAATAGAGTCGTCAAGTTTCAGTCCGAGATCCGGGTTGAGCTCGGCTACGATTTTTTCAAGGTCGAGAATCAAGGATATCCGGTCATCGAATTTAACAACGCCGGTAATGGAGTCTTCGGAGAGGGTGGATACGTAGTTGGACGGAGCTTCAACTTTTTCCCAGCTGATCCTGTGAATCCTGGTTACCCCGGAAACAAGGAAGGCTGAGGAGACATTGTTGAATTCGGTAACAATGACTTTTGGAGGCTCTGTTTCAACGCGCGGCTTTTTGAGCCAATGGCTCAGGTCCACTAAGGGAATTACCTTGTTGCGCAGGTTAAAAGTACCCATAATGGCCGGATGCGCAACCTTGGGAAGTTTGGTAATTTTTTCAGGAATTCTGATAATTTCCAAAACCTTGGCTACGTTTACGCCGTAAAAACCGCGATAGTTGCCTTCGCCTTCTTCGCGGGGTTCTTCTTCAAGCCAGAACTCAACGATTTCAAGTTCATTCGTACCAGCTTCAAGTAAAATGTCGGTCTGGGCCATGTGCTTCTCCGATTAAAGTCAGATTCTTTTATTCAATCACAATACTATATTAAGCTTTAAAGAGTATTATCGTCAACAATCGCTTAAAAAAAATAAATGGTTAACAACGGTCCATGGTCAGTGTGGACACTTCCCGCGCTGCTTCGATAAGTTCTTCCCAGTCTTCACAAGCAGTAAGCTTGGTCCGGATGGCCCGGATTCCGTCCATTCCCTTGGCGTAACGGGGTAAGATGGACCTGATTTTCCTGAAAGAACGGGTGCTGCCATCGAATTCACGAGTTATATTGATATGCTCTTCCATGGTTTTGCCAAGGTCGAAAGGGGGCAGGTCATCGCATTGCGGGTCATTAAGCAGTCTCAGGTAACGGGCGAATATGGCCGGATCGAAAAGAGCGCCGCGGGCAAACATGATCCCGTCAATACCGGTTTGTTTGATGCAGTTCATACCGTCTTCGGCGGTGAAGAGATCTCCGCTTCCTATTACAGGTATAGATACGTTCTGTTTCAAGATGGCAAGTTTGGACCAGTCCGCATCACCGGAAAACATCTGTTTGGCGTAACGGGGGTGCATGGTGATCCAGGCTACGCCCGCGTCTTCGAGTCTTTTGGCGATTTCAAGATAATTGTCCTCGCCATTCATGAACCCGAGTCTGATCTTGACGCCGACCCGTCCTTCACCGGCAATACGGACCATGGTTAATGCTGTTTCAATCAATCTATCCGGGTCAAGATGCAAAGCGGAACCGCCGCCGGTTTTGAGGACTTTTTTTACCGGGCAGCCTGAGTTTAAATCAAAAAAAGAGTAGCCCTGGTCAAGCAGTTGGGGCATAGTATCCGAATAGTCTTGCGGCTCACCGCCGAAGAGCTGGACCACCAGCGGATTGTCTTCGGGGTTGGTAGCGAGCAGGACTTTGGTTCCTTTGCCGTCATATTTAAGTCCTTTGACACTGACCATCTCTGTGCAGGCTACGGCGCATCCACGTTTGCGGCAAAGCATGCGAAAGGGCAGGTCCGAGTATCCGGCGAGGGGCGCCAGCCACGGTTTATCTGGACTTATGGGAAGTGATATCATGTTCTTAATACCTGAGAATATTATGTTCTTGGTTGATTCGGTCAAATGTGCCGAGGGCAGTGAATTACGTCCAAATGTCCGCAAAGTCAAAGCCTGCCTGTGTTTGTAGCATATTTTGCGCAGGTTATTTTCGAAAAAATTAAAATAAATCGAAAAAAAGTATTGACTTGAAAGGCGATTTCCATTTAAACCCCGCTTCGTTGCTTCGGCGAATCACAGGCGGACGAAGTTTTCGAGCTGAGAATAACTTGAAAAAATTTCAAAAAGTTCTTGCAATTTGAAAACAGAGCTTGTAGATAGATTCGCTCACAAGGGCTGGCGTAGCTCAATTGGTAGAGCAGCTGATTTGTAATCAGCAGGTTGCGGGTTCAAGTCCCATCGCCAGCTCCATGTGAAACAACAAAATATAGTGGTGGGGTTCCCGAGTGGCCAAAGGGAACAGACTGTAAATCTGTCGGCAACGCCTTCGGAGGTTCGAATCCTCCCCCCACCACCACTTTAGAAAATCGCGCTGTAGGAGGCAGGTAGGCCTGCTGTTTAACTACGGATTAGGGTGCGGGAATAGCTCAACGGCTAGAGCATCAGCCTTCCAAGCTGAGGGTTGCGAGTTCGAATCTCGTTTCCCGCTCCATTTTTACCCTATCCATTATGCGCATTTAATAAGGATGCCCACGTAGCTCAGTCGGTAGAGCACTTCCTTGGTAAGGAAGAGGTCTCCGGTTCAAGTCCGGACGTGGGCTCCATACATTGTGTTGTATGACCTTTTTGACGCTTTAAATCATTAAAAACTCTATTTAATTTAGGGGGATTTATCATGGGTAAGGCAAAATTCGAACGCGGTAAGCCTCATGTAAATATCGGTACCATTGGTCACATTGACCACGGTAAAACCACTCTGACTGCTGCTATCACCAAGATCGCTGGTCTTGCTGGTAACGGCGACTATGTTGCTTTCGACGAAATCGACAAAGCACCTGAAGAAAAAGAACGCGGTATCACCATTGCTACTGCGCACGTTGAATACGAAACTGAAAACCGTCACTACGCTCACGTAGACTGCCCCGGTCACGCTGACTACATCAAGAACATGATCACTGGTGCAGCTCAGATGGACGGCGCAATCCTCGTTGTTGCAGCTACCGACGGTCCCATGCCTCAGACTCGTGAGCACATCCTGCTCGCTCGTCAGGTTGGTGTTCCCGGAATCGTTGTATTCCTGAACAAATGCGACATGGTTGATGACGAAGAACTGCTCGAACTCGTAGAAATGGAAGTTCGCGAACTTCTCTCTTCCTACGATTTCCCCGGTGATGACCTTCCGGTTATCCTCGGTTCCGCTCTTAAAGCTCTCGAGTGCGACAACGCTGGTGATGACGCTGCAAAGCCCATCCTCGAGCTTCTCGATGCTTGTGACTCCTACATTGAAGAGCCCGAGCGCGACATCGACAAACCTTTCCTCATGCCTATCGAAGACGTTTTCTCCATCTCCGGTCGTGGTACCGTTGTTACCGGTCGCGTAGAACGCGGTGTGGTAAAAGTTGGTGAAGAAGTTGAAATCGTTGGTATCAAAGAAACCACCAAGACTACTTGTACTGGTGTTGAAATGTTCCGCAAGCTGCTCGATCAGGGTCAGGCTGGCGACAACGTTGGTGTTCTTCTCCGCGGTATTAAGCGTGAAGAAGTTGAGCGTGGACAGGTTCTTGCTGCTCCCGGCTCCATCAACCCTCACACCAAGTTCAAAGCAGAAGTATACGTTCTCTCCAAAGACGAAGGTGGACGTCACACTCCTTTCTTCTCCGGCTACCGTCCTCAGTTCTACTTCCGTACAACTGATATCACCGGTGTTGTAACTCTGGATGAAGGCGTTGAAATGGTTATGCCTGGCGATAACGCTACTTTCAACGTTGAAATGATCAACCCAGTTGCTATGGATCCGGGTCTGCGCTTCGCTATTCGCGAAGGTGGCCGTACCGTAGGCGCAGGTGTTGTAACTGAAATTCTGGAGTAAGACATGCGTGTCAAAGTTCTGATGCAGTGCACCGAGTGTAAGCGTCGTAACTATTCGACGATGAAGAACAAGAAGAACACTACTGGTCGTGTCGAACTGAAGAAGTATTGCCCTTTTGATAAGAAGCATACTCTTCACAGAGAGACCAAGTAGATTCTATAAATAAGCAGGCCAGTAGTTCCAACGGCTAGAACGTCGGTCTCCAAAACCGAATGCTGGGGGTTCGAATCCCTCCTGGCCTGCCACTTCATTTATGGGAAATCAATATGGCCAAGAAAAAAAATAAAAGTGCGGGAGTTCAGGCTAAGGCTGAAGCTCAGGGTGCCGGTGGCAAGATTAAACAGTTCACCGAGTTTCTGGAGCAGTCTAAGGTCGAAATCAAGAAGGTCGTATGGCCTACTCAGAAAGAGACTATTCAGACCTGTACCGCCGTCTTGGTCCTTGTCGTAGTCATGTCGCTTTTTCTGGGTGTTGTTGACATGGGTCTCAGCAAACTTGTTGAGACAATCCTGTCTTAAATAACCCGTAAAAAGGAAAAAGTTCCATGAACGCAGACGCTGAAAAACCTCAGGGAAGAAAGGCCCGCTGGTACATTGTTCATACCTATTCAGGTTTTGAACAGCGTGTTGAGCAGACTGTCCGTGAGATGATGAGAACCGGTCAGGACAAAGGACTGATCGAAGAAGTCGTCGTTCCCACGGAAAAAGTTGTCGAACTGGTTAAAGGGGAAAAGAGAACATCTACTCGGAAGTTTTATCCGGGTTATGTCATGATCAAAATGATCATGGAGGATGAATCATGGCATCTCATCCAGTCTATTCCTCGTGTTACCGGATTTATCGGTGGCAAAAACCGTCCGACTCCAATGCGCGACAGCGAAGCAGCCAAAATCCTGAGCCTGATGGAAGACCGTCAGGAACAGCCGAGACCTAAGTTCAACTTTGATCGTGGCGATGATGTCAGGGTTATCGATGGACCGTTCAGCGGTTTCAACGGCGTTGTAGAAGATGTCAACTACGACAAAGGCAAGCTTCGGGTGTCAGTCTCCATTTTCGGCCGCCAGACCCCGGTGGAACTGGACTTCGTTCAGGTAACCAAAGGGTAGTCCTGACCGCACTGCTGCATATTCATTTCCGACAGTGAGTATCCTCACTGGAATTTAATATAGGACATAAAGCGATGGCCAAGAAAGAAATAGGCAAAATCAAGCTTCAGATACCTGCTGGCTCAGCAAACCCGTCCCCTCCGGTCGGTCCTGCTCTCGGTCAGCATGGTGTAAATATAATGGAATTCTGCAAGGCGTTCAACGCCAAAACGCAGGATCAGAAGGGCATGATCATTCCGGTGATCATCACTGTTTACCAAGACAGGTCCTTTTCCTTCATTACCAAGACTCCTCCGGCATCTACCCTCCTGCTCAAAGCTGCAAAGCTTGCAAAGGGTTCCGGTGAGCCTAACAAGAATAAGGTCGGTAAAGTAACCAAGGCTCAGGTTAAAGAAATTGCTGAGCTCAAGGCTCCCGACCTGACCGCTGCCGATACTGAAGCTGCCATGAAATCCATCATGGGAACAGCCCGCAGTATGGGCATTGAAGTCACAGACTAGGTAAGGGGAATAGATCATGCCTAAGCACGGAAAAAAATATAGAAAAGCAACAGAAGGTACCGAACAATTCGGCCTGACCGTCGAACAGGCGGTAGCTTCTGCTGTAGATAAGGCATATGCCAAGTTCGACGAGACTGTTGATGTTGCTATCAACCTCGGCGTAGACCCCAAGTATTCAGACCAGATGATCCGCGGTGCAGTATCCCTGCCCAACGGTCTCGGTAAAGAAGTACGCGTAGCATGCTTCGTGAACGGGGAAAAAGAAGCGGAAGCCAAGGAAGCCGGCGCTGACTTTGTCGGTGGCGATGACCTGGTTGCTAAAGTTAAGGAAGGATGGCTTGATTTCGATAAAGCTATCGCTACTCCTGACATGATGGCTAAAGTCGGTCAGATCGGCCGTGTGCTCGGACCCCGCGGTCTGATGCCTAACGCTAAGACCGGCACCGTTACTTTTGACGTGGCTAAAGCCGTTAATGAACTTAAAGCTGGACGCGTAGAATTCAAGGTCGACAAAGCCGGTGTTCTTCACGCGCCCATCGGAAAAGTTTCTTTCGGAGCTGAAAAGCTTCTTGAGAACCTCAAAACCTTGCTGGAAACAGTGGGCAAAATGAAACCTTCCTCTGCGAAAGGTACCTACATGAAGGCTGTTGCCGTAGCTACCACCATGGGTCCCGGTTTCAAAATTGATCCCCTTTCCGCAAGAAAGTATTCAGAGTCCTAAAATGTCATAGGCCGCCCCGCAAGGGCGGCCCTTGATGTATAAATACACGGGAAGTTTAGTCGAAGACGGCAGGAGGGATGGTCCCTTAATATCCTGCTTAGACAATACTTTGACTTGCTTTCCGGGTCAAATCATTAGGAGTGTTAAGGTGAACAGGCAAGAAAAAGCCCAGATTATTGAGCAGCTCAAAGATAGAGCTGAAAGGGCGAGTATTGCCATCGTTACCGACTTCAAAGGCCTTGGTGTGGAAGAGTTTACTCAGCTCCGCGCTAACCTGCGTAATGTCGGTGTCGATTGCCAAGTAGTCAAGAACACTCTGGCCCGGTTGGCTTTCACTGGTACTGATCATGAAGTACTGGCTGACAAATTCAAGGAAAACTGTGCAGTTGTAACCGGATATGATGATCCTGTTGCAGCAGCAAAAGCAGTTGCTGATTTCGCAAAAGAAAGCAAAACTTTCGAAATGCGTTTCGCATCCCTTGAGGGCAAATTTCTTGACGAAGATGGCGTGCAGGCGCTTTCCAAGCTCCCGAGCAAGGAAGAGCTCCTCGGCAAAACTCTGGGTACAATGAATGCTGTACCTACCAACTTTGTGAGCTTGCTCGCAAATGTACCCCGCGGCCTCCTGAATGTTCTTTCCGCTGTGAAAGATCAGAAAGACGCTGCATAACAGCCTAGTCAAGGCAAATTAAAGTATATTCCCAGGAGGAAATTTCCATGGCAGATATCACCAAAGATCAGGTAGTTGATTTTATTTCCAATATGACCGTTCTCGAACTCTCCGAGTTCATCACTGAACTGGAAGAGAAGTTCGGCGTATCCGCAGCAGCTCCCGTTGCAGCAGTAGCAGCAATGCCCGGCGCAGCAGGCGGCGAAGCAGCAGCTGAAGAAAAAACCGAATTCGACGTTATCCTGAAAGGCGCTGGCGGCAACAAAATTGCTGTTATTAAAGCAGTTCGCGCTCTGACCGGTCTCGGCCTCAAAGAAGCCAAGGCTAAAGTTGATGAAGCTCCCGCAGCTATCAAAGAAGGCGTAGAAAAAGCAGAAGCTGAAGAAGCTCTTAAGCAGCTTGAAGAAGCCGGTGCTGAAGCCGAAATGAAGTAATTCAGGCGAATTTATCGCTTATGTAAGAGGAGCGCAAACCCCTGTAAAACGGGGTTGCGCTCTTCTCGCTGTTAAAAAGATTGACAAAATTGCCTGATCAATTATTTTGATAAGATTCGGAAAAGGCGCAGCCGGATCTTTTTTGCGCATCAAAATAAACCTTAAAAAATTTCTTTCAGGCAAGTTGTTCTGCCGCCTACGTTTATCTTGTACTTTTTGACTTGGAACTAACTATTTATTGGTTGATGTTCGTCAAATTGCTTCATTCCAACCCTAACCTTCTCACTTGATTGAGGATACGATGGGTCAGCTCAGAAAAATATTTGGAAAGATCAAAGTCACTCTGCCGATTCCCCACTTGCTTGAACTGCAGGTGGATTCCTTCAAAAAATTCCTTCAGGAAGGCGTAGCCCCCGCCAGCAGGGCGGATATAGGCCTCGAAGGAGTTTTTCGTTCGGTTTTTCCGATTGAAGATTTCAACAAAACCGCAAGTCTCGAATATGTCAGCTATGACATTGGCGAGCCTAAATATGATATGGATGAGTGTATCTCCAAGGGGCTTACTTATGAAGCTCCTATCCGTATCAAGGTACGCCTCGTGGTCTTCGATGTTGACGAAGAGACCGAAAGCAGAACTATCCGCGACATTAAAGAGCAGGATATTTATTTCGGAACCGTTCCGCTCATGAGTGAGCAGGGTACTTTTATTATAAATGGTACTGAACGTGTTATCGTTAACCAGCTCCAGCGTTCTCCCGGTATTATCTTCGAACACGATTCCGGTAAAACACACACCAGCCGCAGGGTCCTTTACAGTTGCCGCATTATTCCCATGCGCGGTTCTTGGCTGGATTTTGACTTCGACCACAAAGACATTCTCTATGTGCGAATCGACCGTCGCCGCAAAATGCCCGCGACTGTACTGCTTAAGGCTATGGGCCTCTCCAAGCAGGACATTCTCGACTACTATTATGACGTGGAAGAGTACCAGATCGACCGTCATATTGTACGTCGTAAGGTTGTTGAAAGTCAGTACCGCAAGGAAAATGCTTGGGTTGACCTTTGCCTCGAAGACGGCAAGGTCATTGTAAAGCGTGATAAACAAGTCACCAAGTTCGGCTGGAAAAAGCTGATCCGTGGCGGTGTTGAATATATTGAAGTAGATCCCAAGTGCCTCGTGGGCCAGTTTGCCTTCAACGATATTACTGATCCGGACACCGGTGAAGTTATTGCTGAAGCAGCTGACGAGATAACTGAAGAGATCTTTGAACGCATTCAGGAAGTTGGCCTTAAAGAGGTTAAAGTTCTGCATACTCAGGGTGCTGATGTTTCATCTGCTCTGCGTGACTCCATGATGTTGGATAAGTCCACTGATGTTGAGTCCGCGCAGATTGAAATTTATCGCAGATTGCGTCCCAGTTCCCCGCCCACTGCTGAAATTGCTGCGAACTTTTTTGAAAACCTGTTCCGCAGCTCCGATTACTACGATCTCTCCAGCGTTGGTCGCTACAAGCTGAATGCACGTCTCAACATTGAGACTCCCCTTGAACTGCGCACCCTGACCAATGAGGATATCCTCACTGCGGTCAAGGTTCTGTGCAAGCTCAAGGACAGCCATGGTCCTGCTGATGATATCGATAACCTCGGTAACAGACGTGTCCGTCCGGTTGGCGAGCTGGTTGAAAACCAGTACCGCATCGGTCTTGTACGTATGGAAAGAGCCATCAAGGAGCGCATGAGCCTCCAGGAAGTGGCCACTCTCATGCCTCATGACCTGATCAACCCCAAGCCGGTGGCAGCTGTACTTAAGGAGTTCTTCGGTACTTCTCAGCTTTCACAGTTTATGGACCAGACCAACCCGCTTTCCGAAGTGACCCACAAGCGCAGACTTTCCGCGCTTGGACCCGGTGGTCTGACTCGTGAGCGTGCAGGTTTTGAAGTTCGAGACGTTCACGTTTCCCACTACGGACGAATCTGCCCCATTGAGACTCCTGAAGGTCCGAACATCGGTCTGATTGTTTCTCTGACAACTTACTCCAAGGTCAACGATTTCGGTTTCATTGAAAGTCCTTACCGGACAATTAAAGATTCCACCATGACCGACGAGATTTTATATTACGATGCTACTCGCGAAGTAGGGCATGTAGTCGCACAGGCTAACGCTCCTATTGATGAAAAAGGATCATTCAGTAATCCTCTGGTAACCTGTCGTCTTAACGGTGATGTTTCTATGCACCCCCGTGAAGATGCAACTCTCATGGATATCAGCCCCAGTCAGACAGTATCTGTCTCTGCTGCGCTGATTCCTTTCCTTGAGCACGATGATGCGAACCGCGCACTTATGGGTTCAAACATGCAGCGTCAGGCTGTTCCCCTGCTGAAAACCTCCCAGCCTCTGGTTGGTACCGGTATGGAAGCAAACGTTGCTCAGGATTCAGGTAGTTGTGTTCTTGCCGAGAACGACGGTATTATCGACTATGTTGATGCTGAACGTCTTGTTGTTCGTTATGATGATGGTGTTTACCCCAATACCGGCGGTATCAAGCATTACGAACTCCAGAAGTGGCATAAATCCAACCAGAACTCCTGTTACGGCCAGCGTCCTCGTCTGCCTATCGGAACCCGTGTCAAGAAAGGTGATGTCCTTGTTGACGGTCCCGGTATCAAGGACGGCGAGCTTGCTCTCGGTAAGAACCTGCTCGTAGCATTTATGCCCTGGTGCGGATACAACTTTGAGGATTCCATCCTCATCTCCGAGCGCGTGGTCAAGGAAGACGTGTTTACCTCGGTTCATATCGAGGAATTCGAACTGGTCGCCCGTGACACAAAGCTTGGGCCCGAAGAAGTTACCCGCGATATTCCCAACGTGAGTGAAGATATGCTCCGCAACCTTGATGAGTGCGGTATTATCCGCCTCGGTGCGCGTATCGCTCCCGACGACATTCTCGTCGGTAAGATCACTCCCAAAGGTGAAACCCAGCTTACTCCCGAAGAAAAACTGCTCCGCGCAATCTTCGGTGATAAGGCCCGCGATGTGAAAAACACATCCCTCAAGGTTCCGCCGGGAATTGAAGGTACTATTGTCGACGTTAAAGTTTTTAACCGCCGTTCCGGTGACAAAGACGATCGTACCAGAAACATCGAGGATTTCGAGCTTGCCAAACACGATATGAAAGAAAGCAAGCATATCGAATCCCTGACCAATAAGACCCGCGTTAAAGTCGCGGAAGTGGTCACCAATAAGCAGATCGCCCAGACCCTCATGGGTCGCAGAAAAGGAGAGGTTCTTGCCGAAGCTGGACACATCATCACCGATGAAATCCTCGCTGAAGTACCTCTTAAAAAACTGGGCGGACTCTTTGCAGATAAAGAAACCAACGAAGCAGTTAAACAGCTGCTCGCTGAATACGATAAGCAGATTCGCATCATCAAAGGAATTTATGATGTGAAACGCGAAAAAGTTACCGAAGGTGACGATCTGCCCCCGGGCGTAATCAAGATGGTCAAAGTCTACATCGCTGTTAAGCGTAAGCTCAGCGTAGGTGACAAAATGGCTGGTCGCCACGGTAACAAAGGTGTTGTCTCCAACATCCTGCCTGAACAGGATCTGCCGTTCTTTGATAACGGTACTCCCGTTGATATCGTACTGAACCCCCTTGGTGTTCCTTCACGTATGAACATCGGTCAGATTATGGAAACCCACCTCGGCTGGGCAGCTCTGGCTCTCGGTCAGAAATTCGCAGCCATGCTTGATACCGGCGAAGCCCTTGGCGTTATTCGCCAGGAAATCAAGGATACCTTTGATTCAGAAGATGTCTTTGAGTTGATCGACTCTCTGGATGATGAAGAATTCAGAGTCGCGGTTAACAAGGCCCGCGAAGGTATGGTCACCAAAACCCCGGTCTTTGACGGTGCTACCGAAGAAGAAATCTGGGATTTGGTCGGCAAGACCGGTATCGGTGAAGACGGTAAGGTCACACTTTATGACGGTCGTACCGGGGACCCGTTCCATAACCGCGTAACAGTCGGTGTAATGTACATCCTTAAGCTGCATCACCTTGTTGATGAAAAGATTCACGCCCGTTCCACCGGTCCTTACTCGCTGGTTACCCAGCAGCCTCTCGGCGGTAAGGCACAGTTTGGTGGTCAGCGTCTCGGTGAGATGGAAGTCTGGGCACTTGAAGCATACGGCGCAGCCTACCTGCTTCAGGAGTTCCTGACCGTCAAGTCCGATGACGTAACCGGTCGTGTCAAGATGTACGAAAAGATCGTCAAGGGAGATAACTTCCTTGAAGCCGGTCTGCCTGAATCCTTTAACGTTCTGGTCAAGGAACTTATGTCCCTCGGTCTTGATGTTAACCTGCTTCAGGATCAAGTCGAAGAAACTGCCGACAAGAAATAATGAACGCGGGGGCCTAAATGGCCCCCGCGATTAAATAAACCTTTTCATGTAAGGGGTATATTAATGAGTCTGGACGAACTGTTCACTATGCGTAGAACATCCGGTGCAGGCCTCGCTGGACGTGGCCTCAAAGGTATTCAGATTTCCATTGCTTCTCCCGAGAAGATCCGTGAGTGGTCTTTCGGTGAAGTCAAGAAGCCCGAGACCATCAACTACAGGACTTTCAAGCCGGAAAGAGATGGTCTTTTCTGCGCTAAAATTTTTGGACCTGTAAAAGACTATGAGTGTAACTGCGGTAAGTACAAGCGCATGAAACACCGCGGCATCGTATGTGAAAAATGCGGTGTTGAAGTTATCGCTTCAAAAGTCAGACGTGAACGCATGGGCCACATCGAGCTTGCAGCTCCTGTAGCCCATATCTGGTTTCTGAAAACTCTTCCTTCCAAGATCGGTACCCTGCTTGATATCACCATGGCCGACCTTGAGAAGGTGCTCTACTTTGATTCTTATATTGTACTTGATCCGGGCGAAACCCCGCTCAAGCAGTACCAGATCATTTCTGAAGACCAGTATTTTCAGGTTATCGACCACTACGGCGAAGAAGCCATTGAAGTGGGCATGGGCGCAGAAACCATTAAAGGACTGCTGGCCCAGATTGATATGCCAACTCTCAGGCATGAGCTCCGTGAAGAGTCCCTGACTACCCGTAGCCAGACCAAAAAGAAAAAGCTGACCAAACGTCTTAAGATTGTTGAAGCTTTTCTTGAGTCCGGCAACGACTGCCAGTGGATGATCATGGATGTTGTTCCGGTCATTCCGCCTGAGCTGCGTCCTCTGGTTCCTCTTGATGGTGGACGTTTTGCAACTTCCGACCTCAACGACCTCTACCGTCGCGTCATCAACAGGAACAACCGTCTCAAGCGCCTGATCGAACTCGGTGCTCCGGACATTATTATCCGTAACGAAAAGCGCATGCTTCAGGAATCTGTTGATGCACTCTTCGACAACGGTCGCCGCGGCCGCGCAATCACCGGTACCAACGGTCGTCCCCTGAAATCCCTTTCCGATATGATCAAGGGTAAACAGGGTCGTTTCCGTCAGAACCTGCTCGGTAAACGTGTTGACTACTCCGGACGTTCCGTAATTGTTGTTGGTCCGAAGCTGAAACTGCACCAGTGCGGTCTTCCCAAGAAGATGGCTCTGGAGCTGTTCAAACCTTTTATTTACGCAGAACTTGAGCGTAGGGAAATCGCAACCACCATCAAGAGCGCAAAAAAGATGGTTGAACGCGAAGACCTCGTTGTCTGGGATATTCTCGACAATGTTGTTAGCGAATACCCGATCATGCTCAACCGTGCGCCGACTCTTCACCGCCTCGGTATCCAGTCATTCGAACCGACTCTGGTAGAAGGTAAGGCTATTCAGCTGCATCCGCTTGTATGTTCTGCATACAACGCTGACTTTGACGGTGACCAGATGGCTGTTCACGTACCTCTTTCCGTGGAAGCACAGATTGAGTGTCGTGTTCTGATGATGTCTTCAAACAACATCCTGTCCCCTGCAAACGGACAGCCCATCATCAACCCTTCTCAGGATATCGTCCTCGGTCTTTACTATTTGACCGTTGAACGTTCATTCTCAAAAGGGGAAGGCATGACTTTTACCGCTCCGTGGGAAGTTATTGCCGCTCTGGATGCCAAAGTACTCAGCATGCATGCCCGCATCAAGGTTCGCATTGAGGGTGAATTGGTCGAGACTACTCCCGGCCGTATCCTCGTTGGTGAGCTTGTTCCCGAAGGTATGGGCTTTGAGTATGCAAACGTGGTCATGACCAAGAAGAATATCGCGAAGCTTGTTTCCAGCGCCTACCGCACTTCCGGAAGTAAGGCGACTGTCATTCTTTGTGACCGTCTTAAAGACCTCGGTTACGAACACGCAACCCGTGCTGCTATCACTATCGGTGTTAAAGATTTGACCATTCCCGCTAAAAAGGCCGGACTGCTTGAAACTGCATACGCCGAGGTTGAAGATATTGAAGCACAGTACCGCGAAGGTATCATCACCCGTACTGAGAAGTACAACAAGGTTGTCGACGTTTGGACCAAGGTAACAAACGACGTTTCAACCGAGATGACCAATGAAATGTCTACTGACGTCATGGTCGACCCCAAGACAGGTAAAGAAGAGACCAACTCTTCCTTCAACCCGGTCTTCATGATGGCCCACTCTGGTGCTCGTGGTAACCAGGATCAGATGCGTCAGCTCGCAGGTATGCGTGGTCTGATGGCGAAACCTTCCGGTGAAATTATCGAAACTCCGATTACTTCATCTTTCCGTGAAGGTCTCTCGGTTCTCCAGTACTTTATTTCTACTCACGGTGCCCGTAAAGGTCTCGCGGATACCGCGCTGAAAACAGCGAACTCCGGTTACCTGACCCGTCGTCTTGTCGACGTTGTTCAGGATGTAACCATTGCCGACCACGACTGCCGCACAGTCGACGGCCTTGAGCTTACCCACTATATTAAAGGTGGCGAAATCAAGGAAAGACTGGCGGAAAAAGTTCTCGGCCGCGTGACCATTCACGATGTCGTTAAGGAAGATACCGGTGAAATCCTTGTTCCTGCTGATTCTCTTATTGATGAAGCAGCAGCAAAGATCATTGATGATAACGGTATTAACTCCATGATTGTTCGTTCTCCGTTGACCTGCCGTGCCAAGCACGGTATCTGCGCCATGTGTTACGGACGAGACCTCGCAAGGGGCCACGTTGTAAACGTAGGTGAAACCGTAGGTATCATCGCCGCGCAGTCCATTGGTGAACCTGGAACACAGCTGACAATGCGTACCTTCCACATTGGTGGTACCGCATCCCGTGAAATTCAGCAGTCATCTTTTGAAGCACAGCATAACGGTTCTGTAGTCCTGAACCGCATGCGCTCCGTCCGTAACGCTGAAGGGAACCAGATGGTTCTTGGTAAGAGTTGCCAGATCGGTATTGTGGACGAGCAGGGCAGGGAACGTGAAAAGTACGTTCTTCCCCTTGGTGCAAAACTTTACGTTGAAGAAGGGCAGCAGATCACACAAGGTACTATGCTAGCCGAGTGGGATCCTCTTGCAGAGCCCTTTATCACTGACGTAACCGGTACTGTTAAGTTTACCGACCTTGTTGAAGGTAAAACTTTCCAGGAACGTGTTGATGAAGCCACAGGACAGGCTACTTACACAATCCAGGAATACCGTACCACTAACTTTAAACCATCAATTTCCATCTGCGGCGAAGACGGGGAACCCCTGAACCGTCCCGGATCCAGCTTGAAAGCGATTTATCCGCTGCCGGTTGGCGCGATTCTGATGGTTAAAGACGGTAATGTTGTCAATGCTGGTGACATTATCGCACGTAAGCTTCGCGAAACTTCAAAGACCAAGGACATCGTTGGTGGTCTTCCTCGTGTTGCGGAGCTGTTTGAAGTGCGCAAACCAAAGGAACTTGGAATCATTTCGGAGATTGATGGTGTGGTCTCCTATGGACCTGAATCCAAAGGCAAGCGCAAAATTGTTGTTACCCCTGAAGTTGGTGAAACTAAAGAATACCTCGTGCCCAAGGGCCGTCATATCACTGCACAGGAAGGCGACTTCGTAGAAGCCGGTGACCTGATGACAGAAGGTCTGCCCGAACTGCATGATATCCTGAAAGTCAAGGGTGAGAAATTTCTCGCACGCTTTCTGGTTGAGGAAATTCAGGACGTTTACCGTTTCCAGGGTGTTGGAATTAACGATAAGCATATCGAAGTTATTGTCCGCCAGATGCTCAAGAAGGTCAGCGTCGTTGATCCCGGCGAGACCCATTTTCTTGTGGGCGAACAGGTGGACAAGCAGCGTTTCATGGAAACCAACCAGGACGCTGTCGCTAACGGACTTAAGCCTGCTACCGCTCAGACTCATGTTCTGGGTATTACTCAGGCTTCGCTTTCAACCGCTTCATTCATCTCAGCTGCTTCATTTCAGGAGACTACCAAGGTTCTTACCGAGTCTTCACTCTGCGGCAAGAAGGATTATCTGCGCGGCTTGAAAGAAAACGTTATCGTTGGTCGACTCATTCCGGCCGGTACCGGGTTCCGTAAGTACGCACGTACTGACATCATTGTGCCCGACCAGCCTGAACGTGCTGATAAGTTCCTTGAAGAACTTGAAGAAGAACCGCTGCTCGTTAACGAAAGATAGTGCTGGCGCCAGTACGCAGACCCGGTCCGTAGAGCAGGTGGTTGCAGCCTGACTTAAGGACAACGGAGAAATATTTCACAATTTGTTCTTGACAAATTGTGAAATATTAGTCTAACTGCGTCGGTCTTTGTAATAAAACTTAATTTGGAGGGTTCATGCCAACCATCAATCAGCTTATAAGAAAAGGGCGTGAAAAGCAGCTCAAGCGTAAGAAGACTCCTGCGCTTCAGGCCTGCCCCCAGCGCCGTGGCGTATGCACTCGCGTGTACACCACAACCCCTAAGAAGCCTAACTCCGCACTGCGTAAGGTCGCTCGTGTGCGTCTGACTAATGCCATCGAAGTTACTGCATACATCGGTGGTGAAGGTCATAACCTTCAGGAACACTCTGTGGTACTTATCCGTGGTGGTCGTGTAAAAGATTTACCTGGTGTTCGTTACCATATCGTTCGCGGCTCCCTCGACACCGCCGGTGTTGCAGATCGTCGTCAGGGTCGTTCCAAGTACGGCGCAAAGCGTCCTAAATAGCATTTAATTCCAAGGAGTAACCAATATGCCTCGTAAAGGTCCGGTACCCAAAAGACAGATTCTTCCCGATCCGGTATACGGCTCTCAGCTTGCAACCAAGTTCATGAATAGACTCATGTTCGACGGTAAGAAGAGTGTGTCTGAAAATATATTCTATCAAGCTCTTGAATTCCTCGGTGACAAAACCCAGGAAGATCCTATCAAGGCTTTTGAAAAGGCAGTGGAAAACGTTAAGCCCCACGTGGAAGTTAAGTCCCGCCGTGTTGGTGGTGCTACTTATCAGGTGCCCGTTGAAGTTCGCCCTGAGCGTCAGGTTTCCCTGGCAATCAGATGGCTGATCAACCAGGCTCGTTCCAGAGGCGAGAAGGGCATGGTTGCCCGCCTTAGCGGTGAATTCCTCGACGCTTTCAATAAGCGTGGTGGTGCTGTTAAGAAAAAGGAAGACACCCATCGTATGGCCGAAGCCAACAAGGCTTTTGCTCACTACCGTTGGTAATCGGAGTACAAAGTGCCTAGAAAGGTTGCAAGAGATAAACAGCGTAACATTGGTATCATGGCCCACATTGATGCGGGTAAGACTACCACTACTGAGCGCATTCTTTTCTATACTGGTGTTTCTCATAAGATCGGTGAAGTCCATGATGGCGAAGCCACCATGGACTGGATGGTCCAGGAACAGGAACGTGGCATTACTATCACTAGTGCTGCCACCACCTGTATGTGGAAAGATCACCGCGTCAACATTATTGATACTCCCGGTCACGTTGACTTCACTATGGAAGTTGAGCGTGCACTGCGCGTACTTGACGGCGCAGTTGCCGTTTTCGATGCAGTAGCCGGTGTTGAGCCGCAGTCTGAGACCGTATGGCGTCAGGCTGACAGATATCAAGTTCCCCGTATGGCTTTCGTTAACAAGATGGACCGTATCGGAGCAGACTTCTTCCGTTGTGTAGAAATGCTCAAGGACCGTCTGGGTGCTAAAGCAGTACCTCTTCAGATCCCCATCGGAGCTGAAGACGAATACCAAGGTGCAGTTGACCTTATCACTGGTAAGGCTTTCATCTACACCGACGTAATGGGCAAGGACTACTCAATTGAGGAAATTCCTGCTGACTTGATGGATAAGTACGAGGCCATGCGTCTCGAGCTTATCGAAGCGATTGCTGAAGAAGACGAAGAACTTCTCGATAAATACCTCGGCGGTGAAGAACTCACCCCCGAAGAAATTATCAAGGGTATCCGTACAGCGACTATCAACCTGACCATCTGCCCTGTTCTTTGCGGTACCGCATTCAAGAACAAAGGTGTTCAGCCCCTGCTTGACGCTGTTGTTGATTATCTTCCTTCTCCTCTGGATATTGCTGCGATTGTCGGTACTGATCCTCACAGTGACGAGGAAATTCCTTGTCCTTGTGATGATGATCTGCCTCTTTCAGCTCTCTCCTTCAAGCTCATGACTGACCCCTTTGTCGGTCACCTTACCTTCCTGCGTTTGTACTCCGGTAAAATTGAATCCGGTGCTACTTTCATTAACGGCGCAACCGGTAAAAAAGAGCGTATCGGTCGTCTGCTGAAGATGCACGCTAACAAGCGTGAGGAAATCAAAGAAGCATACGCCGGTGACATCGTGGCAGCTGTTGGTCTTAAGAACATGGCTACCGGTGACACCCTCTGTGAGCAGAAGAATGCAGTGGTTCTCGAATCACTCGACATTCCTGAGCCGGTAATTGAGGTTGCTATTGAGCCTAAAACTAAGGCTGACCGCGATCTCCTCAGTCAGGGCCTTGGCAAGCTTGCCAAGGAAGACCCCTCTTTCCGCGTCAAAGGTGACGAGGAAACCGGTCAGACTCTGATTTCCGGTATGGGTGAACTTCACCTTGAAGTTATTGTTGACCGCCTTCTGCGCGAGTTCAATGTTAACGCAAACGTCGGTGCGCCTCGCGTTGCTTACCGTGAAACTATCACCAAGAAGGTGGAAGTTGATCACAAGTACGCCAAGCAGTCCGGTGGTCGTGGTCAGTATGGTCACGTTGTTGTTACCATCGAGCCCAACAAAGAAAGTGAATACGAATTCGTCGACGAAATTAAAGGCGGCGTAATTCCGAAAGAATACATTCCCGCAGTTGACCGTGGTATGCACGACGCAATGAAGAACGGTGTTATCGCCGGCTTCCCGCTCGTAGACCTTAAGGCTACTCTGACTTACGGTTCTTACCATGATGTTGACTCCTCCGAACAGGCGTTCTACATCGCCGGTTCAATGGCTCTTAAAGAAGCGGTTAAGAAAGCTGCTCCGCAGCTGCTCGAGCCCATCATGTCTGTTGAAGTTGTTACTCCTGAAGAGTACCTCGGCGACGTCATGGGTGACCTTAACGGTCGCCGTGGTCGCGTAGGCTCCATGGAAGCCCGTGCAAACGCACAGGTTGTTAAGTGCGACGTGCCCCTTAGCGAAATGTTCGGTTACGCAACCGACCTCCGCTCCAAGACTCAGGGTCGTGCTACTTTCACCATGCAGTTTGACCACTATGAGCCTGTTCCTGCTTCTATCGCTGAAGAGCTTATCAATAAAAATTAGATTAAATTTAATTTTTATTTGATTTTCGCTTGACAGCAACGCTGAAAAAGCAATATACCTCCCGGACCTCATACGAGTTCGGGAGGTTCTTATTTTTTACGGGAACCGCCCGTGAAACCACAGAGATCAGGTATAAGGTTTGGCATGCTGGCCGGACGACCATACCAGGCCCGGAAGGATAACCTCACGCTCCTTCTTACTGTTGCAAGTTGACAAGGCCATCTCTGAATTCAATTAGGAGAAATTAACATGGTTTCTATGACTAGTGATCGAATCAGGATCAAGCTCAAGGCTTACGATTACCGTATCCTTGATAAAGCAGTTACTGAGATTGTGGATACTGCCCGCAATACCGGCGCTGCTATCGCAGGTCCCATCCCGCTGCCCACACAGATCAGCCGTACAACTGTACAGCGTTCTGTGCACGTAGACAAAAAGTCTCGTGAGCAGTTTGAGATGAGAATCCACAAGCGTCTGCTTGATATTCTTGAACCCACCCAGCAGACCGTTGACGCGCTCGGCAAGCTCAGCCTGCCCGCTGGTGTTGACGTTGAAATCAAGCTGTAGGGAGGGATTCAACATGGCAAAAACTATCGGATTACTCGGTAAAAAACTGGGCATGACCCGCGTCTTCGCAGACGACGGTTCTGTAGTGCCCGTCACTGTTCTCGAAGTAGGTCCTTGTCCTGTTATGCAGGTTAAGACCGAAGAGAAGGAAGGCTACAACGCCATCCAGCTTGGCTACGACGCTCTTCCCGAGCGCAAGGTTAACAAGCCCGCGAAAGGTCACCAGGAAAAAGCCGGCAAAGGCTACTTCCGTCACCTTCGTGAGTTTCCCCTTGACACTGTAGCTGACTACGAACTGGGCCAGGAAATCTCCGTGGACATCTTTGCCGCAGGTGAAAAGGTAAAAGTTACCGGCACCTCCAAAGGTAAAGGTTTCCAGGGCGTAATGAAACGTTGGAACTTCGCTGGTTCCCGTGCTTCTCACGGTGCTGAAAAGGTACACCGTTCTCCTGGTTCCATCGGCCACGCTACTTTCCCTGGCAAAGTATTCAAAGGCAAAAAAATGCCCGGTCAGATGGGTAATGAGCGCGTTACTGTTTCCAACATTGAAATCGTAGACGTTCGCACCGACGAAAACGTTCTCGTGGTCAAGGGACAGGTTCCCGGTCCTAAGAACGGTCTGGTGATGATCCGCAAGACCAGCTAGAGGAATTAAAAATGGCTACCATTACTATATATGATCAAACGAAAAAGGAAGTAGGGAGCATGGATCTTGCTCCGGAAATCTTCGAAGTTCCGGTCAAGCCCGAAATCCTGCACCTCGTAGTACGCTCACAGCTTGCTGCCAAACGCCAAGGTACTCATGCTACTAAAACTCGTGGTATGAAACGTGGCGGTGGTGCAAAGCCCTGGCGCCAGAAAGGTACCGGTCGTGCTCGTGCAGGTTCTACCCGTTCACCCCTGTGGCGTGGCGGTGGAACTACTTTCGGTCCCCAGCCCCGTGACTACTCCTTCAAGGTAAATAAAAAGGTCCGCCGTCTGGCTCTCAGAATGGCACTCACTTCCAGATTCAGCGAAGAAAAGCTGATGGTTGTGAAATCCATCGACCTTCCCGAGATTAAGACCAGGCTCTTCGCCGAAGTTGCTGAGTCTCTCGGACTGAACAAAGCCTTGATTATTGTCAAGGACGCCGATTCTAAACTCCTCCTTTCTGCGAGGAATATCCCTGGCATCAAGCTCATCTCTGCCGACCAGCTGAATGTTTATGACATTCTGAAGCATCGTCAGGTTGTAATGCTTGAGAACGCAGCACAGGATCTGCAGGAGAGGTTAAAATAGTCATGGACTATACTCAGATTCTTATCAAACCGGTCATTTCGGAAAAGGCCACTGACATTAAAGAGTCCTCTAATCAGGTCGCTTTTTATGTGCTGCCTTCTGCCAACAAGACTGAAGTCAAGAAAGCTGTTGAATCCGCTTTTGACGTTAAGGTTGATTCCGTACGTATCGTACGTAAAAGACCCGGTCTTCGCAGAAAGTTCGGCCGTGTTGTCGGTAAATTGTCCGGCTACAAGAAAGCTTACGTAAAGCTTTCTGCGGGCGAAAAAATCGAATTCTTCGAAGGAGTTTAAGAGATGGCTACTCGTAAGCTGAAGCCGACCTCCCCTGGTCGCCGGTTCCAGACTATCTCCACCTTTGAGGAGATTACTAAGTCTACTCCGGAAAAAACCCTTACCAAGGGTCTGACCAAGAAGGCTGGTAGAAACAGCAACGGACGTATTACTTCCCGTCGTCGTGGTGGCGGTACCAAACGTTTGTACCGTATCATCGACTTCAAACGTAACAAAGTGGAAGTTCCCGCAACTGTTGCCTCAATCGAATATGATCCCAACAGAAGCGCACGCATCGCTCTGCTCAACTATGCAGACGGTGAAAAACGCTACATCCTTTGTCCTGTAGGACTCAATAAGGGTGACAAGATTCTTGCTGGTGAGAAAGCCGACATCAAACCCGGTAACGCTCTCCTGCTCAAGAACATTCCTGTTGGTACTATCGTACATAATATTGAATTGCATCCCGGAAAGGGCGGACAGTTCTGCCGCGCAGCCGGTACCTATGCACAGCTCATCGCTAAAGAAGACAAATATGCTCTTCTGCGTATGCCTTCCGGTGAAGTCCGCAAGGTTCTCGCAACTTGTTGCGCTACTGTAGGTCAGGTTGGCAACATCCATCACGAAAACATTACCATTGGTAAGGCCGGACGTAATCGCTGGCTCGGTCGCAGACCTAAAGTTCGTGGTGTTGCTATGAACCCCATCGATCACCCCTTGGGTGGTGGTGAAGGTCGTAGTTCCGGTGGTAGACACCCCTGTTCTCCTTGGGGCATGCCTGCTAAGGGATACAAGACCCGCAGTAAGAAGAAACCTTCTTCCAAGCTCATCGTTAAACGCCGCGGGCAGAGGTAGGAGACTGTAATGCCAAGATCATTGAAAAAAGGCCCGTTTATTGACGATCATCTGCTTAAAAAGGTCGTGAAAGCTCAGGACTCCGGTGACCGTAAGGTTATCCAGACTTGGTCCCGTCGCTCCACTATCATTCCTGAAATGGTAGGACTGACCTTCGCAGTACATAATGGCCGTAAGTTTATTCCTGTCTTTGTGACCGAAAACATGGTAGGACACAAGCTGGGTGAATTTTCCCCCACTCGTACCTACTACGGCCACGCAGCAGACAAGAAAAGCAAGGCCAAACGCTAGAAGGGTTGAGCAATGGAAGCAAGAGCTATTGCAAAATATATGCGCATTTCCGCTAGGAAAGTGCGCTTGGTAGCGGAAAACATCAAGGGAAAGCCTGTTGAGGAAGCCCTCAACATTCTGAAATTCACCCCCAAAAAGGGTGCTGATATGCTCAGCAAGGTACTGTACTCTGCAGTTGCCAACGCTGAACAGATTCCCGGAGTGGATGTTGACTCTCTTTACGTAGACGTCGTCAAAGCTGACGAAGGTCCTACCTGGAAGAGAATTCAGCCCAGGGCTATGGGGCGTGCGTACCGTATTTGTAAGCGCACCAGCCATATAACCGTCGTAGTAAAAGAAATGTAGGGTAGTGTCATGGGTCAGAAAGTACATCCATACGGTTTCAGACTTGGATACACCAAGAACTGGCTTTCCAGATGGTTCTCCAGTAAGGACTATCCAGCTTTCGTCTTCGAAGACGATAGCATTCGTAAATATGTAAAGGAGAAGATCTTCCACGCTGGTATCTCTAAAATTGAGATCGAGCGCGCTGGCGGTAAAATCCGTCTGATCATCCACACTGCACGTCCCGGTATTGTTATCGGCCGTAAAGGTGTTGAGATCGAAAAGCTTCGTGAAGATCTTCGTAGAAAATTCAATAAAGAATTCGCTCTCGAAGTAAATGAAATTCGCCGTCCCGAAACTGACGCGCAGCTCGTTGCTGAGAATATTGCTCAGCAGCTTGAGCGCCGTGTAGCTTTCCGTCGCGCTATGAAGCGCATTGTGGGCCTTGCTCGCAAGTTCGGCGCAGAGGGTATCAAAGTTGCTTGTGCCGGTCGTCTTGCCGGTGCTGAAATCGCACGTACCGAATGGTACCGCGATGGCCGCGTACCCCTTCAGACACTCAGAGCTGACATCGATTACGGTGTAGCTAGAGCTAATACCACCTACGGTGTCATCGGCATCAAGGTCTGGATCTTCAAAGGTGAAATTCTCGACCACGAGGTGGAACAGTAATGCTATCACCTAAGAAAGTTAAATTCCGTAAACGTCAGAAAGGTCGCCTGAAAGGTAAAGCTCAGCGCGGTTCCACTATCGCTTTCGGCGATATTGCAATCAAGACTCTGGAACACGGAAAACTGAGCAACAACCAGATCGAAGCAGCTCGTGTCGCTATCATGCGTCACATTAAGCGTGGCGGTCAGGTATGGATCAGGGTTTTCCCTGACATGCCTATCACTGCCAAGCCTGCTGAAGTCAGACAGGGTAAAGGTAAAGGTGCCCCGGTTGGTTGGGTTGCTCCGGTAAAACCCGGTCGCATTCTGTACGAAGTGAAAGGCGTTGACATTGAACTGGCCAAAGAAGCTTTGGTCCGTGCATCACACAAGCTTCCTGTCAAGACTGCGATTGTAGTTAAGGAGGGTTTGTAAAATGAAAGCGAACGAACTTCGTGAACTCGACAACGCTGCTCTGAATGAGAAGCTTGCAGAAGCCCGTCAGGAGCTTTTCAACCTTCGTTTCCAGCATGCTACTGCACAGCTGGAAAACACCCAGAGATTGTCCGATGTTAAAAAAGACATCGCAAAGATCCTCACCGTGCAGCGTGAAAAGGAACTGGGAGCATAAGCCATGGCAGAGCTTAATCTGAAAGGAAACAGACGTGTGCTGACCGGCGTGGTTGTCTCCGACAAGAGCGACAAGACTATTGTTGTTCGTGTTGAGACCCTCGTGAAGCACTCACTGTATAAAAAATACATCCGTCGCCACACCAAATTCATGGCACATGATCCTGCTAATGAGTGCGGTATCGGCGATAAGGTGCAGATTGTTGAATTCCGCCCCCTTAGCCGGCGCAAAAGGTGGCATCTCGATAAAATTCTGGAAAAAGCAGTTTAGGGGTATTAGCTATGATTCAGGTAGAATCCAAACTTGACGTAGCGGATAACTCTGGTGCCAAAAAAGTATCTTGTATCAAGGTACTGGGCGGTTCCAAGAGACGCTACGCCAGTGTCGGAGACATTATTGTAGTTTCCGTTAAGGAAGCGATGCCCCATTCCAAAGTGAAGAAGGGCGCTGTGATGAAGGCAGTCGTTGTTCGTACCAAGAAAGAAATTGGTCGTCCTGACGGTTCTTACATCAAGTTCGACAATAACTCTGCCGTTCTTCTTAATAACTCAAGTGACCCGGTAGGGACCCGTATTTTCGGGCCCGTAGCTAGAGAACTCAGAGCCTGCGGGTTCATGAAGATCGTTTCTCTGGCACCTGAGGTTCTGTAATCCTTATCACAAGAAGGTAAACGGCATGAACAAGATACATGTTGATGACAAAGTAATGGTCATCGCCGGCAAGGATAAGGGGAAGATCGGCAAGGTCCTTAAGATCAACCGCAAAAAGGACGTAGTCCTTATCGAGCAGGTAAATATGGTTTCCAGGCACACAAAGCCTAATCCGTATGCTAACCAGCCCGGCGGAATTGTTGAGAAAGAAGCCCCTGTTCACATTTCTAACATTCAGGTTGTGTGCCCCGCTTGCACAAAAGCAACCAGAGTTGGAATTCGTGAGACCGAAGACGGAAAAAACATCCGTTTTTGTAAAAAATGTAACGAAATCATCGACTAGGGTTTTGCGATGACACGTCTCGAAAAAATATATACGGACAAGGTCGCCCCGGCTCTTAATAAAGAGTTCGGGTACAAGAGCTCGATGGAGATTCCCGGTATCAAGGCAATCTCACTTAACATCGGACTCGGTGAAGCAAGCCAGAACGCTAAGCTCATCGACGGTGCTGTTGCTGAATTGACCGCTATTGCCGGTCAGAAAGCAGTTGTCACCAGAGCGAAAAAGTCAATTGCAGCTTTTAAGCTGCGTGAAGGAATGCCTGTAGGTTCCCGTGTAACTCTTCGCAGAGAACTCATGTGGGACTTCCTGGACAAGCTTATCAGCTTTGCACTTCCTCGCGTACGCGATTTTCGCGGCATCCCTGACAAAGGCTTCGATGGTCGCGGTAACTTCACCCTCGGAATCAAGGAATTGACTATCTTTCCTGAGATTCAGCTCGATCAGATCGAGATCACCAAAGGGATGAACGTGACTATCGTCACCTCTGCTAAAACTGATAAAGAAGGCAAGATGCTCCTCGAGCTTCTTGGTATGCCCTTCAAGAAATAGGAGGATATCGTTTTGGCCAGGACAGCTTTAAAAGTTAAGGCGAAACGTAAGCCTAAGTTCAAAGTGCGCGAATATAACAGATGCCCCATCTGCGGTCGTCCTCGTGCATTCCTGCGGAAGTACGGCATCTGCCGTATCTGCTTCAGGGAAAAGGCCCTTGCGGGTGAACTTCCCGGCGTGCGTAAAGCCAGCTGGTAATATAAGGAGTTTAAAATGCCTGTTGTCGATCCTATCGCCGATATGCTGACCCGCATTCGTAATGCTCACGGTGCTTATCACAAGACCGTGACCATTCCCGGGTCCAAGATCAAAACAGCAATCGCCGGGATTCTGAAGGATGAAGGTTATATCGTTGACTTCACTAACGAAGACAATGAAATTAACGTCACCCTCAAGTATGTTGATGGAAAAGCCCTCATTAGTGGCATGAAGAAAATCAGCACACCCGGTCGTCGCGTGTTTGTAGGCGTTGAAGATATTCCCGCAGTTCTCAATGGACTTGGGATTTGCATACTTTCCACTTCAAAGGGCGTAGTTGACGGCGTTAAAGCGACAGAGCTTAACGTTGGCGGCGAACTCTTGTGCGAAATCTGGTAGAGAGGTTTTAATATGTCCAGAATTGGAAAAAAACCTATTGATATACCTTCCGGAGTGGAAGTAACTGTTGGTGCTGACGTGGTTTCCGTAAAGGGCCCCAAAGGCACCATCACCACCCCGGTACACCCCATGGTCAGCTTCACTGTTGCTGATAATGTGGTCGAGGTGAAGAGGTCTGGCGATTCCCGTCAGGAACGTGCTCAGCACGGCCTTCATCGTTCACTGCTCTCCAACTGCATTGAAGGAGTCTCCAAAGGCTTCTCCAAGACTCTGGAAGTAGTCGGTGTAGGTTACAAGGTTAACGTACAGGGTAAAAACATCGTTCTTAACGTTGGTTTTTCTCACCCCGTTAACTATGAACTGCCTGCTGGAATCGAAGCTAACGCAGAAGGCAACACCAAACTCACCATCAGCGGCGTAGATAAGCAGCTGGTTGGTGAAGTTGCTGCGCAGCTTCGTCGTGTACGTCCGCCTGAGCCTTACAAAGGCAAAGGCATCAAGTACATTGATGAACAGATCAGACGTAAAGCCGGTAAGTCCGGTAAATAGTAGGGTAAAGCCATGAAAATGACTAAAGAACAGGCAAGACAGCGTAAAAAGATCCGCATCCGCAAGAAAATCAGCGGTACTGCAGCTCGCCCGCGTCTTGTTGTATTCCGTTCAAATAAGCACATCTACGCTCAGCTCGTAGATGATCTGATTGGCAAAACCGTGACCGCATCTTCCTCTAAGGCTCTCGCTAAAGATGGTGAAGCTCTCAAGCTTACCTGCGAGACCGCAGCTCTGGTCGGCAAAGATATTGCTGCCAAAGCTAAGGAACTGAAGATCGAGACAGTCGTTTTCGACCGTAGCGGTTATATCTATCACGGCAGGGTCAAGGCCCTGGCAGACGGCGCTCGTGAGGGTGGCCTGAAATTCTAAACTTATGGGAATATCCATGGAACAGAATGATCTGGGTCTGATTGAAAAAATCGTTTACCTCAACCGAGTAGCTAAAGTTGTTAAGGGTGGTAGAAGGTTTTCCTTCAGTGCCCTGGTTGTGGTAGGTGACGGTAAAGGTCAGGTCGGTTTCGGACTTGGTAAGGCTAACGAGGTTCCTGAAGCAATCAGAAAAGCTTCAGAGAAAGCCCGTAAAGAAATGATCACCGTTCCTCTTTTGGACGGAACTCTTCCTTACGAAGTTCTCGGCCGTTACGGTGCAGGACGCGTAATGCTCAAGCCCGCTTCCAAGGGTACCGGTATCATTGCCGGTGGTCCCGTGCGTGCGGTACTTGAAGTTGTAGGCGTACACGATATCCTTACCAAGGCTATCGGCACCAACAACCCGCATAACGTCCTTCGCGCGACTATCGCCGGACTTGCTTCCCTGCGCAGTGCTGATGAAGTTTCTCAGCTCCGCGGGAAGAAAGTTGTGACTCCCAGAAAGTAGGAGACATAGTTATGCTTAAGGTAAAACTCGTTCGCAGCATGATCGGCTGCAATCCCAAACAGCGCGCTACTGTAAAGGCGCTGGGACTGCGCAAGATCAGACAGGAAAAAAGCTTTGAAGATAATTCCGTCGTAAGAGGAATGATCAAAAAAGTTGAGCACCTTGTGGAGGTAACAGAATCATGAGGCTGCACGAAATATATCCGTTCGAAGAAGAACGCAAAAATCGCAAGCGCGTAGGTCGCGGCGGCGGCTCCGGCTGGGGTGGAACCTCCGGCAAGGGTCATAAAGGTCAGAACGCCCGCTCCGGCGGCGGTGTCCCCGCCTGGTTTGAAGGTGGTCAGATGCCTCTGGCTCGTCGTCTGCCTAAGCGCGGTTTCAAGAATCCCTTCCGTGAAGAGTATGTAGCTCTTAACGTTGGTCAGATTCTTGGTGCTTTCGAAGGCAAAACTGAAATCACCCTCGAAGACATTTACGAAAGAGGCCTTTGCAAAAAAGGCGCACTGGTAAAAGTTCTCGGCATGGGCGAAGTAAGTGCTGCTGTCACCATCGAAGCTCACCGCTTCAGCGCATCTGCGACTGAAAAGATCACAAAGGCAGGTGGTACTGCCAAAGCCCTGGAAGGATAAAACGTGGCATTGTCTGGAGTTGATAATCTTTCCCGACTGCCGGAACTGAAGAAAAAGCTCTTTTGGACTTTTCTTCTTCTGGCTGTCTACCGGATCGGGATTCACATCCCGGTCCCGGGCGTAGACAGCTCAGCATTGGCCGATTTTTTTGAGAGTGTTTCCAACACTCTCTTCGGCCTTTTTGACATGTTCTCAGGCGGCGGGTTGCGTAACTTGTCCATATTCGCGTTAGGGATTATGCCCTATATCTCCGCGTCTATTATCGTTCAACTTCTAGGTGTGGTTAGTCCCACCATTAAGCGACTTCAGGAAGAAGGGGCTCAGGGACGCAAGAAGATTACGCAGTACACCAGATACGGCACTGTGCTGATTACATTAGTTCAGGGTTTCGGTATCGCTGTGGGTCTGGAAAGTATGACCAGCCCCACCGGTGCCCCCGTAGTACTGCATGCAGGATGGGCCTTTAGAGGCATCACCATTCTGACTCTGACAGCTGGTACCGTATTTTTGATGTGGCTCGGTGAGCAAATGACCGAGAAGGGCATCGGTAACGGTATCTCCATGATCATTTTTGCCGGTATTGTTGCAGGCCTTCCGTCTGCTATTTTCAATACTGTCAGACTGATGCAGGCCGGTGAGATTACTCTCTTCCTGCTTTTGTTTGTAATGGTATTTATGATCGCCATTCTGGCTTTTATCGTCTATATGGAGCGTGGACAGCGCAGGATTCCAATACATTATGCCAAGCGCATGATGGGACGCAAAATGATGGGCGGGCAGACCACACATCTGCCGCTGCGAATCAACACCGCCGGTGTTATTCCCCCCATTTTCGCATCCAGTATCCTGATGTTTCCCGCGACTCTTGCCAGTTTCTCCAATAACGAGATCCTGTCCAAGTTTTCCGCGTATTTCGCTCCGTCTTCCGTAGTTTATAATATTGTATATATCGCTCTGATCATCTTCTTCTGTTATTTCTACACTGCGATCATGTTTGATCCCAAGGGAATTTCAGAGAATATTCAGAAACAGGGCGGTTTTATCCCCGGTATTCGTCCCGGAACCAGAACCCGTGAATATATTGATCGTGTTCTGACCAGGATTACTCTCTGGGGATCCTTGTACGTAGCTGCTATCTGCGTACTGCCTATGATTCTGATCGCTCAGTTCAACGTGCCTTTCTACTTCGGTGGTACCGCGCTGCTTATTGTAGTCGGTGTGGCTATGGACTTTATGGGCAAAATTGAATCTTACATGATTTCCCGTCAATACGAGGGACTCATGGGTAAGGGCAGTAAGATTAAGGGCAGGTAGTTGCTTTGAAAAAGTACAGAGGAATCTACCTCAAGAATGACAAGGAGATTGGCCTCATGCGTGAGGCCAATCGTCTTGTTTCTACTATTTTGGATATGCTGGGCGAAGCCATAAGGCCGGGGGTCACCACCATGAGCCTTGAAGAGATCGCCTGCAAAGCCTGCGAAGGTTACGGGGTCAAACCGGCTTTCAAAGGTTACCACGGGTTTCCTTTTGCCCTTTGTTGCTCCGTGAACGAGGAAATTGTTCACGGTTTTCCTTCTGAAAAAAGAATTCTTGAAGAAGGTGATATAGTCAGCATTGATATGGGCGTTATTTATCAGGGCTTTTACGGGGATTCCGCCCGTACTTACCCGGTCGGCAAAATTGCTGATTCTACCCGCAATCTTTTAGATGTTACCCGTGAATCTCTCATGCGGGGCATCAAACAGGCATTGCCGGGCAACAATCTTTATGATATCTCCCGTGCTGTTCAGGAATATGCTGAAGGGGAAGGGTTCGGAATTGTGCGCCGTTTTGTAGGGCACGGCATCGGACGTAACCTTCACGAGAAACCTGAAGTTCCCAACTTTGTACCGTCAGGTCTTCCCGGTGTGCAACTCCGGAGCGGGATGGTCATCGCCATCGAGCCGATGGTGACTGAGGGGTCACACGACATTGAGATTCTCGATGATCAGTGGACCGCTGTAACCAAGGACAGGAAGCTGTCCGCCCACTTTGAGCACACTATTGCCATTACTGCGGACGGGCCTCAGATACTGAGCCTTTCCTAATTTTGATTTTGGTACCCTATAGGGGTTGATTTTTCTGAAATCGTTCTGTAGAGTACACGTCTTGAATTTCGCGGCAACGAAAGACTGGCATGGTACGGTTACCCTTTAGTCGGGTAGCTGAGGCATAAGGCCACAATCGGCTAGCTCCCGATTGTTGAAACTGTTTAACTGCATTATTTGGAGACGGTCATGAAAGTAAGACCATCTGTTAAGAAGATTTGTCCCAAATGCAAAGTAATCAGACGCAAGGGTGTTCTGAGGGTTATTTGTGACAACCCCAGACACAAACAGCGTCAAGGATAGAGAGGTATAACTGTGGCTCGTATCGCTGGAGTAGACCTTCCGAAAAATAAGCGTTTGGATATTGCACTGACTTACATCTACGGAGTAGGTCGGACTACCGCTCTCAAGATTCTTGATACTGTTGGTATCGACTGGACCCTCAAAACTGATGACCTCAGTGGCGAGCAGGTGAACACCATCCGTAAGGAACTTGAAGATAATCATAAAGTTGAAGGTGACCTTCGCCGCGATCAGATTGCTGACATTAAGCGTCTGATGGATATTGGAAGTTACCGTGGACTGCGTCACCGCCGCGGATTGCCCGTGCGCGGTCAGAGCTCTAAGACCAACGCAAGAACGCGCAAAGGTCCCCGTCGCTCTGTCATGAGCAGAAAGAAGAAATAATTCAATCTGCAGTTGTCAGACCATGTAACGGTCTTTGTGCTGCTGATGTAAATTCATTCTGGAGAGAATGGTATGGCTAGACCTCGCCGTTCCGGCAAGAAAAAAGAGAAGAAGAATGTTCCCGTGGGCATCGCCCACGTTAAAGCAACATTCAATAATACCATCATTACCTTCACTGACCTGAAAGGTAACGTGATCAGCTGGGCTACTTCCGGTGCATCCGGTTTTAAGGGATCAAGAAAATCTACTCCCTTTGCTGCACAGGTTGCTGCTGAAACCGCTGCTAGAAAAGCTCAGGATCAGGGTATGCGTACTGTTGGTATTTTCGTCAAAGGCCCCGGCTCCGGTCGTGAAGCAGCGATGCGCGCAATCGGTAACGTCGGTATGAAGGTTAACTTCATTCGCGATATAACACCCATCCCGCACAACGGCTGTCGTCCGCCGAAACGTCGCAGGGTCTAATTTCGAAGGAGTAATAACCTTGGCCAGATATACAAAAGCAAAATGCAGACTGTGTCGTCGTGAAGGCGAAAAGCTTTTCATTAAAGGCGACCGCTGCTTTACTGATAAGTGCTCTTATGAGCGTCGTCCTTATGCTCCCGGTATTGCCGGTCGCATGAGAAAGAAAATGAGTGACTACGCAATTCAGCTTCGTGAGAAGCAGAAAGTGCGTCGCATGTACGGTGTCCTTGAAGGCCAGTTCCGCACCTATTTTAAGCGTGCAGACGGTATGAAAGGTGTAACCGGCGCGAACCTGCTCATGCTCCTTGAAACCCGCCTTGACAACGCTGTTTACCGTCTTGGTTTCGCCAACTCTCGCGATCAGGCTCGCCAGCTCGTGAGACACGGCATCTTCACCAAGAACGGCAGACGTGTTAACGTTCCTTCCATGCAGGTAAAACCCGGTGATGTAATCGAGGTTCGTGAAGAATCCCGTAAGATCCCCGTGATTGCTGAAGCACAGGAAGTTATTGCTCGTCGCGGCTGCCCCGAGTGGCTCGAAGCTGACGGAGCAAATTTCAAAGGTGAAGTTAAAGCGATGCCGACTAGGGAAGACATCCAGTTCCCTATCAACGAACAGCTGATTGTCGAGCTGTACTCCAAATAAGAAGGATTAGTGCATGCTTATTCAAGACGGTGACAAACTCATCAACACCCGCAACTGGGCCGAGCTGGTTAAGCCGGAACAGCTTGTGCGTGACCCCAAGTCTAACGAGCTTTATGGTAAGTTCATTTGTGAGCCCCTTGAGCGCGGATTTGGAACAACCATCGGTAACGCCCTTCGCAGGGTACTGCTCTCCTCAATGCAGGGAGCTGCCGCGGTTGCTGTAAAGATCGAAGGAGTTCAGCACGAATTCACCACCATTGAAGGTGTGATGGAAGATGTGACTGAGATTGTTCTGAACATCAAGCAGATCAGATTCGCAATGACTACAGATGAACCCCAGTTTCTTACCCTTAAGGTAAATAAGCAGGGCGTCGTCACCGCAGCTGATATTCAGGAAAACCAGAACGTCAAAGTCCTCAATCCTGAGCAGATTATTGCGACTCTGTCCGAAAAGATGGACCTGGAAATGACTTTCGAGATTCGCATGGGTAAAGGCTACGTGCCTGCGGACATGCATGAAGGTCTTGTTAATGAAATCGGTCATATTGTTGTTGATTCCAGTTTTTCTCCTATCCGTAAGGTAGCTTACAGTGTGGAGCAGGCTCGTGTCGGACAGATGACCAACTATGACAAGCTTATTCTCGAAGTTTTCACCGACGGTTCCGTTACCCCTGAGGATGCAATTGCCTACAGTGCAAAAATCCTTAAGGATCAGCTCTCCGTATTCATCAACTTTGATGAAATGGGATCCGAGCAGGAAGAGTCCAAAGAAAGCGACCTCGATCTCAACCCGAATCTGTTCAAGAGTATCGACGAACTCGAACTCTCCGTTCGTGCAACCAACTGCCTTAAGGCTGCCAACATTCGTATTGTTGGTGAGCTTGTGCAGCGCACTGAACAGACCATGCTTAAGACTAAGAACTTCGGACGTAAGTCACTTGACGAAATTCGCAGAGTTCTCGATAGCATGGAACTCAAGTTCGGTATGGTCCTCGAGGATTTCGATAAAAAGCATCAGGAATGGCTGAAGAGGAAAGAGAAAAATGAGGCATAAAAAGTCCGGAAGAAAGTTCAACAGAAGTGCTTCCCACAGGAAGGCCATGCTGAGAAACATGGTTCGCTCTCTGCTGACCTACGAACATATCCGTACCACCGAGCCTAAAGCGAAGGAACTGAGAAGCTCTTGCGAAAAGCTGATCACCCTTGCTCTTCGCAACGACCTCCACTCCAGACGTCTTGCTTACAAGACTCTTGAGAACCACGGTCTTGTAAAAAGGCTCTTCGATGAAATCGGCCCCCGCTATGAAGGCGGCGGCGGTGGTTACACCCGCATCATCAAGCTCGCTGAACCCCGTAAGGGTGATTGCGCTCCCATGTGCATCATCGAGCTGACCAAACGTGCCGAGGCTCCTGCTGAAGAAGCTGCGGCAACCACTGAAGCTCCCGCTGAGGAAGCTCAGGAAGCATAAATCAATGCTTATTCAAAGGGGCGGAATACTTTTCCGCCCCTTTTTTTTATAAATACATATAGATATTTCCGATACGAGAGATCAAATGGACTTACGTCGACTCGAAGCCTTTTGTAAGGTGTATGAATTAAAAAGTTTTTCTAAAGCAGGTAAAGAACTGTTCCTTTCCCAGCCCACAATCAGTGCCCATATTTCCACTCTGGAGGAAGAGCTGGGCGTACCTCTTTTTGATCGTCTGGGCCGATCCATTATGGCGACTCAGGCCGGGGAAGTGCTTTACCGCAATGCCAAAGATATTTACAGCCTGATCGGCAAAGCCCAGTCTGAGATAAATATCCTGCGTGATAAAGTTGTCGGTGATCTCGAAATAGGTGGCAGCACCATCCCTTCTCATTATCTCTTGCCTGAAATTTTGTATAATTATTGCAAAAAATACCCAGATGTTAGTGTACACCTGTCAGTAGGTGATACTTCTGAAATTTTGGAAAAAGTGCGTTCCGGCGAGTTGATTGTCGGGGTTGTGGGCGCCACAGCGGATGTTCCGAATATTGAATTTGTCCCTATTATGCGTGATGAGCTTGTGATTGTCGCGCCTCCGGTGCTGGTCCGAAATTATAACGGTATTGATGATATCCAGCATTTGGCGGAATTGCCTTGGGTAATGCGCGAGGGCGGTTCCGGTACTCGTAAGGCCCTTGAGGCCGGATTGTCAGAAATGGGTACCAGTGTCCGTGAACTCAATGTCACGGTCTGGGTTGAATCCACACAGGCCGTGGTTCAGTGTGTCAGGGCTGGACTTGGGGTCAGTGTTACTTCACGTCTCGCAGCCCAGCCGCTTATCGATTCCGGTGAGCTCGTGCATATCAGCGATTTACCGCTGAATCTCGAAAGAAGTTTTTACCTTGCCCACTTGCAGGGAAGGGAGTTTTTTCCTGCGGTGCGTTATTTTATTGAGCATGTTAAAAACATGTCCCAGTAGCTATTTCTAGCTAAAGATGAAGGCCGGATTTGCATATTGCGAATCCGGCCTTTTTTTATTTTTAGTTGCATAGATTAAATATCAATGAATTCCAGATCAGGTATGTGATCAATTTGCCCGGTCTTTTTCAGGTATTTTGAGAAAACTTTTAGTCCTTCAATTTCAGTTTTTCCAAGATCGTAAACCAATCCGTCATAGTATGAACGGCTTTCTTCCAGATCAAGCATGGTTTTGTCTGCGGTCATTTCACAGACTTTTTCAATATTCGACTGGCCCCATTCTTTGGCCCGGATTAAATCCCGCACAGCCTGCTTGACGTCTTCACGCTGAGCAGCATCGCGGCGCACTGTCCAGATTCCAAAAATGAAAGGTAGGCCGGTCCATCTTATCCATTCTTCGCCTAGATCAAAAATATATGGATATTCTTCATGCTTGCGTAAGTTCAGTGCCTCATCGCCAATGCACAGGATCGCTTCAGGCTTGTCCCCGGCTTCAAGTCGCTCTGTGGCATTTCCTGTCTCATAGGTAGCGTTAAGAGGGATGTATTCTGAGAGCAGGATTTTTAGCAGGGCCGCGGAAGTGTGTGTTTGGGCACTGACCAGCACATTGCAGCCCTTAAGCTGTTCCAGCGGCTTGCGGCTGATCATGATCACAGATTGCACCGGTCCGCGGCTGCCGATAGCGAGATCGGGCAGCAGCAGGTACTGCTCGGAATGGCGCAAATATTCGATGCTGGAGTTTGATGAAATGTGCATCAATCCTTCAGACATCATTTTGTTCAACTGAGCGGGCGGCCCGTAAACGAATTCAAAGTCGTTATCTATCAATCCAGATTCAAGCGGGTAATAGATAGGCAAAACGTTTAGATACGATATGCGTCCGACTTTAACCTTATCCATCAGCATTCTCCGCAAGGGTGTAATCCATGAGACGCTGCTTGGGTACGAATCCGGCTTTATTGATCAGGTTATGAATCTCGCCTTCGGAAAGTCTGAAGCTCACACCTGCTGCTTTAACCACGTTTTCTTCAATCATGGTTGAGCCGAAGTCGTTGCCGCCGTAGAAAAGGGCCAGCTGTGAAATTTTCGGGCCCATGGTCACCCATGAAACCTGCACATTGTCGAAGTTATCCAGCACAATTCTGGAAACTGCCAGCATGCGCAAATATTCAACGCTGGTCATTTTGCGGGCGTCGGGAATATTCGTGTTGTCCGGCTGGAAGGTCCAGGGAATGAAAGCTGTGAATCCGGCTGTGCGGTCCTGCACCTCGCGCAAGGCAAAAAGATGTTTGATACGGTCCACGGGCTGTTCTTCGTGCCCGAACATCATGGTCGCAGTGGTGCGCAGTCCTAAATTATGGGCAGTTTCCATCACTTCCAGCCATTTGGCGGTATTGCATTTCTTGGGCGCGATATGGCTGCGTACTTCATCAACTAGGATTTCAGCACCGCCACCGGGGATGGAAGCAAGGCCGGCAGCGATCAAACGCTCCAGCACTTCCTTGATGGAAATCCCGTTCAGTTCGCTCCAGTAAACCACTTCCGGCGGGGAGAAGGCATGGATGTGAACAGGGTAATTTTCCTTAATGAAGCGCAGCATGTCCTCATAAAAATCGAGGGTCAAGTCGGGGTGGTGTCCGCCCTGCATCAGAATCTGGGTGCCGCCGAGATCTATGGTTTCCTGAATCTTCCGGCCCAGTTCTTCCTTGCTGATCACGAAGCCGCCGTCTTTTCCCGGAGCAACATAAAACGCGCAAAAACGGCAACCGCAATCACATATATTGGAGTAGTTGATATTGCGGTCAACTACGTAGGTCACGTTCGGTTCAGGATGCTTTTTCATTCTGATGGAGTGGGCAAGGCTACCCAGATCAAAAAGATCAGCCTTTTCCATCAAGGTAACCGCTTCATCAAAATTGATGCGTTCCCCTGCCATTACTTTTTCGCCGATTTCAAGAACTTCAGCAGGACTTTGTGTAAGATTATTCATGTTTTTAAACCTCATTAAAAGCAGCATCGCGTTCGACTGGCGTGAACCCGCAACCGACGATCATTTGTTTCAGCTCAGAGCGGCTAAGGCCCTGTTCTGATTTGGCTCCGGCCATGTGCCCGATTTTTTCTTCGACCACGGTTCCGTCAAAATCATCAGCCCCGAAATGGAGCGCGGTCTGGGCCTGTTTGACTCCAAGCATTACCCAGTAGGCCTTGATATGCGGGATATTGTCGAGCATAAGACGGCTGACCGCCATGTTGCGCAGTTCATCGACTCCAGTCAGGGGATTGTCGATTTTTAGCCTGCTGTTCTCGGTCAGGAAGGGTAGGGGGATGAAACAATTGAATCCACCTGAAATATCCTGCTGGCGACGCAACTGGTCAAGATGATCCACGCGGTCGGCATATGATTCCACATGACCGTAAAGCATGGTGCAGTTGGTTGTGTAGCCTTGTTCATGGGCTTCACCGTGAATGCGCAGCCACTCCTTGCCGGGTAGTTTTTCAGGGCAGATTTTGGCGCGGACATCGGGATTGAAAATTTCAGCACCGCCTCCGGTGAGCATCTCAGATCCGGCAGCTTTAAGCCGCTTGAGAACGTCAGTAGTGGAGATCCCTTCAGCTATAGCAAGATGGTCAATTTCTACAGCGGTGAATGATTTAATCACTGCTTGCGGAAGACGTTTCTTTATTTCAACGAAAGTTTCTTCGAAAAAAGAAAGCGGAATGTCATGATGACATCCACCGACCACGTGGACTTCACGGGGCGGGATGGGCGCTTCTTCTAATTTTGTGAGAATATCTTCCTTGCTGAGCTTGAAAGAACCGTTTTCTTCCGGTTTGCGGGCATAGGCACAGAACAAACAGCCGTTTACACAGATGTTGGTGTAATTAATGTGGCGGTTGATTACGTAGAAGGTTTTGTTGCCGTGCAGCTTGCGTCTGTAGATGGAAGCAAGTGCGCCCAGAGCATTAAGGTCGGGACAGTTGAAGAGGGTAAGTCCGTCCTCGATGGAAAGTCGTTCCCCGGCAAGCACTTTGTCGAGAATGTTTCCGAGTCCGGCATTTTTGAAATAGTTTTCTGAGATCATTTATATTCACCTTTGTTCAGCCGTAAATAAAAGTCGCTTTCAGCCATGTCAACACTGGATTTCCGGCTCTTAAAAATATAAAAACATTGTCCATGAGCAAAATATTGAAATTGGGCTATTCGCCCTGTCCGAACGATACATTTATTTTTCATGCCCTCGCCAACGGGGCTGTCAGCATAGACCCTTTCAAACTGGACGTCACCCTTGCGGACGTGGAAGAGCTAAATTCCATGGCCCAGTCCGGGAAAATGGATATCTGTAAGGTTTCCGTTCATGCCGCTGCGCATATCATGCAGGATTACATCCTGCTGCGTGCCGGGGGGGCCATGGGGCGCGGCGTGGGACCGTTGCTGCTCACCGGAGCACCTTGCACCATAGGCGGGCTTGATGGCAAGCGTATTGCCATACCGGGACGCAATACCACGGCAAATTTATTATTCAGCCTCATGTGCCGCGAAGCCGGGATCAAAGTAGAGCTGGTAGAAATGGTTTTTGATCAGGTCATGCCCGCTATTAAAAATGGCGAAGTTGATGCCGGTGTGGTCATTCACGAAGGGCGTTTTACCTACGAAGCCCTCGGACTATCCAAGCTTGCCGATCTCGGACAGTGGTGGGAGGATTTTTCAGGTCTGCCTATCCCGCTGGGGGCTATCGCTATCAAACGTTCCCTCGGCGTGGAAACCGCAGCAATGGTTAATGCCGCCATCCGCAAATCCCTGACCCTTTCTTACATCGATGAAGAAGCTGCATGGCCCTACATTAAAGAGCATGCACAGGAAATGGATGATGAGGTGATTCATCAGCACATCAAGACTTTCGTTACTGATTATTCCGATGATGTGGGAGAGGAAGGGGAGCAGGCTGTATCGCGGTTGCTCGAAGAAGCCGCCCGCATGGATGGGATTGAGTTGCCGAATTTACCTATATTTATTGATATGTAAAAATATTTATGCGCAGTCTCTCCGCGCTATATGCGAAGCTTATTAAAAGATTTTGAAAAGGGGAGTCCAGAGGGGAAAAACTTTTGCAAAAGTTTTCCCCTCTGGTTCTTATTTATCAGGAGCCATAGCTTTGGTTAAGCGCAGGAGTACGGCCAATCCTTTTTTTACATCTTCATCGCCCAGCGAGCGCAGCAGATCGGTGAAGCCCACAGCTTCTACATCGCAATCTCCGACTTTGCAGGGTATAGAGGCCATATGTTCAATGAATCGCGTGGCTTCTGGGCTGCCCAGCTTCTGAACCGCGCCGAGCATGTTGACCATGGTCCCAGCCATTTCTTCCAATTCTTCTTTGGAAAAAGTTTCAGCAATTCTTTCAAGTGTACCGCCCCCGATGCGCAGTAGGTCAAAGACACCTTTTTGTTCCAATTCATCCAATCTGGAAATGTAGTAGGGCACAGTGACTTTCATGAGCGGTTCAGCCGTGTCTACAAAGTCGATGGCATTTTTGAGCTGATTAAGGGCGTAGTTGAGATTTTTAACGTTGCGGAGCATGTTCTTGCCCAGCCCGGTCAGGTCTGAGAGCTGAAATTCACTGTCTATCTCGGCCAATTCCAAAATTACATGGCGGACCATTTCATTGACCCGAGGTGTCAATTCTTCCTTGAATTCGTTCATGGAACGCGCCGATTCAGCCATTGGGGTAACAAGGGCTTCCAGCCGTTCGAGCCTTTCGAGGATTTCGTCTTCTTTTTTCATAAACTAACCCTCCGCTTCCTGCTCAATGTAGCGGCGCACCTTGCCAGCGAGATTCATTTCAGGTTCAAGGGGAAGCTCGTGTCCTTTCATCATCAGATTCCAGTATACCCAGCGGAACATCATTTTACCCCAGTAGTTGCCAAGGGATTCTTTGAGCAGGTCAAAGGGACCCATGCCGGGGAAAGGAAACATGCCGGGAAGCGGCTCGACTTTGTAGTTGAAATCCAAAAGTACCGCTTTTTCAAAACCGGAAGCCAGAAAACAGGTGGCATGACCGTCAAAAGTCGGATTGGCATCATAGCCGTCAATCTCGCGGATAATGTTGTTTACAACGGTGGTGGACTGGTAGTGGGCAGTTGATCCGGCCTTGGAGGCTGGAACGTTGGTAGCATCACCGATGACGAAAACACGATCCATACCTTCAGCCTTCAAAGTGAAATTATCAGTCTGCATAAATCCCATGGGATCGCCCATACTGGAGTCAGTGATGCATTTGTCGCCGAGGTTGGGCGGAATGGATACCAGCAGATCATAGTCGACTTTTTTACCGTTTGCGGATTCGATCAGTCGCTCTTTGGCGTTTACATTGTCCAAAGCGAATTGGGTGGTGACCTTGATGTTTTTCTTCTTCGCCAGTGCTGAAAGAGCCTTGGTGGCAACCGGTTTGGTGAAAACACCGTCCAGCGGGGTGACCAGTTCTATTTCCACTTGGTCGCGAACTCCATTTATAGTGAAAAACCAGTCAGCCATAAAAACGAATTCAAGAGGAGCAATGGGACATTTGTAGGGGACATCGGCAATGTTGAGCACAATTTTGCCGGAAGAAAAGTATTTCAGTTCCTTGCGCAGGGCCTGTGCGCCTCCGAGTGAGTAGAAATCAAATACGGATTTGCGCCAGCCGTCCATCATACCGTCTACTTCAGATGGATCGATGCGTGCCCCGGAGGCTACTACAAGCCAGTCATAATCATAGCTGGCTTTTAGCGTCTCAACCTTGTGGCTGTCGGTATTAATTTTAGTGACCGTGTCGAGAACGAATTCTACGCCTTCAGGGATGAATTCCCGTTTAGGCTTTAGTACGTCTTTTTTGCTGTAAATCCCAAAGGGGATAAATAAGTAGCCGGGTTGGTAATGGTGTTTTTCATCCCGGTCAATGATGGTGATTTCAAATTCATCTTCTTCCAGTTCTTTGCGCAGCAGGTTGGCAACCATGGTTCCGCCTGCCCCGGCACCGATAATCACGATTTTCCGCATCTGTACATCCCTCTGTGTTAAAAGATAAAATAGAACAGAGACCTGCTATAATTTTAACACAGTAGGGAATTTGAGATTATATTTTTAATAAAACACGTAGATGAATTAGAAGCTGCCGTTATAACGGACTTTTTTGGTATGAATCGGCATCTATACAGGTTGAGGTCAGGATTTAGCTTTGCCGCTTTTTTTATCCTGACTCAAAATGACCCCGCCCATGACCAGTGCGGCTGCGATGAACTGCATGGAGGTGAAGGTCTCTCCGAGAATCAGCCAGCCGAGGAAGAGAGTGAATACTGGGATCAGGTTCACGTAGGCAGTCGTCTGGTTTGCCGGAAGCTTGGACATGCCGAAATTGTACAGACCGTATGCCCCGATGGTGATGCAGATTCCCAGATAAACGATACTGCCCGCTGCCAGAGGATCGAATACAGTGGGGATGTTGGTGGAAGGCAGGGCCAACAGGGGCAGGTAGAATATGGCTCCCATGAAGGCCTGAAATGCGGTCAGGAAAAGGGTGGAATAATGGGCGGTCATTTTTTTTAGCACGGTCATGTAGCCCACAGCGCAACACATGGCCAGAAATTCAAGAAAGTTACCGAGTGCCGGATTAGGTGCACTTTCTGTAGACTCAGAAGAAAGAGAAAGCCATATTCCGCCGCAAACAGCCAGCGTGAAGCCTGCCAGTGTCTTGCGGCTGAGCCGTTCATTGAGGATAAAGCGTGCGGCTACAGCCATAAGCAGTGGCAGGGTGGCGCAGATCATCCCGGCCTGTGAGGCGGAGGTCATGGTCAGGGCCTGACTTTCAAATACAAAATACATGCAGGGTTCGCAAAAGGCCATGAAGACCAATAGCTTAAGGTCGCCTTTGCGGATAGGTTGCTTCTTGAAGTTGGGAATGAAAAAAAGGAAGCAGAGCGAGGCCAGCATCATTCTGCCGAAGATCACAAAAGTTGGGTCATAGACCGCCATGGCTATTTTGAGCGCAATGAAGGAGCTGGACCAGAGCAGCACTGCGACGAGCAGGGCGACAACAGCGACATATTGGGAGTGGAGAAAAGACATTGGGACCCTCGCGGGAAAGATATTATCGATTTGGGAACCCTGAAATAGAAGTTGTGATTTGCTTTGTCAATATGGACTTAGTTCCGAAAATAGCAAAATGAGAGCTATAAAATGCAAAAATCCCCGCAAGCCGATGCTTGCGGGGATTTAAATTATTGTGGGTACAGCTCTAAACTATCGTGTCCACGCAAGGAGATTGAAGGGGGTGTATTTATTGTCAGGGTTTTCCGCGTAGCGGCAACCGAGGTTGGAATCATCACGTTTGTTGATGATATCGCAGTCGGAACCAGCGTAGTGCGGGCATTCATTGTTATTGCAGACAACGATAACACCCCATCCGGATTCCGGGGGTGCGATCCAAGGGCTGAGTTCTTTTCCGCAATGGGGGCAAGTCCTTTCTTCCAGTTCTACGCCGTCATAGATATAAGTCACGGTATCTCTCCTTGATTGTTTCTTGAAAAACTAAGTGTGAATTAATTCACAACACATGTAAAGTAAGATTGTATTCTTAGGAGTCAAGGCCGCTTATTCAGTTAGTTCGCGCAAAGTCTTGAAAAGAGCCCGTGCGGATTTGGGTGGCTTGGATTTGTCTTTTTCCTTTCTGGCATTGCGGGCCAGCTGTGAGATACGCTGACGGTCAGCCTGCGGATGTTGTTCCATGATTTCATCAAGCGCGGAAAAATCTCCATCGATAAGTCTGCTGCGCCATACTTCAAGGGCATGGAATTTCATATTATCGGCTTTGTTTCCAGTCTCGATATCTTCAAGAAAATCCACAAGCGGCTGAGTGTCGATGTCGCGGATGAGCTTGCCGATGTACTGCACTTTGCGGCGTTTGGCTTCATGGGCTTTAATTGCCATGGCGTCCAGCACTTCTTCAATAAAATAGTCCGGCAGACCGCATTTTTTTACCAGTTCAGGACCGAGGGTCATGAGCTTTTCGGCCAGCTTTTGCAGTGCGACCATTTCGCGTTTTTTCTGCGATCTACTGGGACCGGAAAGTTCCTCGTCGTCGTTATATAAATCTTCTGTTTCGTACATATATTATGCCTCGGACAGCCCTATCTGGACTCTCCAAAAAAAAATTTAAATTTATTTCAATGTATTGTCTCCAGCGGCAAAGCCCTACTTGGGAGTGCAGAGGGCCGCGGGCCCTTTGCCCGCTGGAGGCGAAATCCTTTTATCTAAAAAGCGCGTAGCGCATCAAAATGCAATCTTCCATGTTTTTTAAAACAAGTCTAGCTGCGGTTGGTCAGCCAGACCCCGAAGATCGTCAAGGCTCCGCCGATAACCAGAAAAAGATCCACGGGTTCGTCCAGCATGATCGCACCGAGAGCCACTGCTGTGACCGGGACAAGGTTGATGAAAATTCCGGTTTTGGATGGTCCGATTTCCTGCATTGCTTCAAAATACCAGCTGAACCCGAGGCTTGTTCCGAGCAGGGCCAGATATATTATGCAGCTGTAATCCACAAAAGATGCATTGATCATTTCAGAGAGCAGACCGTGATACAAGGCAGGGACTAGCAACATACCTGTTCCGAACAGGCAGCACCAGTAAACCATCTCAATGGGATGGATTTTTTTCATGACCGGTTTTCCTGCCAATGAATATGCGGCCCAGCTTATAACGCAACCGATAATGCAGAGATCTCCGAAACTTGTTCCTTCCGTAATGATCGATATGGGGTTGCCATGACCGATGATGGTGCTGACTCCGATCAGGGCCAGTACGAATCCTGCAATTTTCCATGCAGTGAACTTCTCCTTAAAAATAAGAGCTGATCCAAGAGCGATGAAAGTGGGCGTGGCTGCAATTATGAGTGCCGCTCTGCCAGCGGTGACAGTCTGCAATCCGCTGAAAAAGAGAATATTATACAGGAAAACTCCGGTCAGCCCGAGGAAGGCCAAAGGGAGGATGTCTGCTTTGGTGCAGCTGGGCTTCTTTCCTGTGGCCCGGCAGGTGAGGAAGAACATGAAAATGGTGGCAAAGAAAAAGCGCAGGAAAGCTGCTGAGTACGGGGTCAGGTCTCCGGCAAGGATTCGGCCTGCGATCCAAGTGCCGCCCCAGAAGATTACAGAGCCGATAAGTTTAAAGTAGAGCAGTGCGGGTGATGACATGTTGTTTCCTGCTTTGCAGCGGATTGATAAATGTGGTGGACGGGGAATCTTTACGATTAAAGATATGCAGCGTCAATTCATGAGTCGGCATATGAACAATATTCTTTGTTTTAGTTGGTCGGAATAAAGAGTTTATTGCGGATTTAAGTTTTTCAGTGTCATGCAATTGGTGTTTGCTTCGAAAATCAACGTGAGATTGTGGATTCCGAAGAATGTTCGGGAGGCTTGCTTTGTTCTGCTTTATTACATAATATACGAACTTAATTCGTCAAGCTCCGCTTGGTTTCAAATTACTATCCGACTTTTGCATTGCAGTTCTCTGCATTTCCGAAACCAGACCTCTGTATTAATTAGTCTCAATTTTTTGTCACTGTTCTGTTTTGTTCAGTGTCTCTTGTTATGGTTGTTTCCTACATAAATGTATGTTGCTTGATGAGTCATGGTAGTTTTGATTGATCGATTAATCAATTGATAAGTGGTATGTAGTGTATGTTTAGGTGTGCAGCAGTCAAAAATTTATGTATACAAGGAGGTGTGTAGAAATAAATTCGTTTATACAATTGTTTTGCTTAACTTTTGACGTTTTGGTGCATGTCGTTGTGTGATTTCTTCTTGACAAAACCTCTAAAATTGAATTTTATTCTAAAAGACAAATGAATAAGAGAAAGATTGACGAAACTGATCGTAGAATTCTGACAATACTTCAGAATAGTGGCCGGGTCTCCAATGCTGACATCGCAAGAAAGGTCGGCATGGCTCCTTCAGCAGTACTTGAGCGTGTCCGCAAATTGGAACGCAAAGGCGTGCTTACCGGATATGAAGCGATTGTAGATCCCAAGGCTGTCGGGCGTTCCCTTACTGCCTTCATCTTTGTGAATGTGAATGAGGGTGTGGGGGCTACCTCCACAGGTGAAGAGCTTTCCCGTGTTCCCGGAGTTCTTGAAGTGCACTATTGTGCAGGGCGGGACAGCTATCTTATCAAGGTCCGTTCTGAGGACACCGACGGGCTGGCTATTATGCTGGGACAGATCGGAAGGATTGAAACCGTCAGGGACACCAACTCAACCATCGTATTAAACACCATCAAGGAGTCGCGGGCAATTCCTCTGGAAGAGGAAGAAAATTACGAATCATAGCAGACTGTGCCATATCCCGTATACAGGCTCGGCAGTGTGAGCCTGTAGCTTCCTGTTAACTCAGGGTCGGAGTGATTTTTAATCGGTCTGCAAAAAATATGATTTTGAAGAACCATTAAAAATCTCAGGAGAGTCAGGTATGAATGCAGAAGTCTCCACTCTGGACAACAAAGTAATCGAACGCGGAAAGCAGTTTTTTGATTCCATTTCCGGTGAAGCACCTTCAGTCTTTAATAAAGGCTGGTGGACAGGAAAGGTTATGGACTGGTCCATGAAAAATGAAGATTTCAAGGTCCAGATGTTCCGCTTTGTTGACGTTTTGCCATACCTGAATACTTCCGAGTCTCTTTCAAGGCATATTGAAGAGTATTTCGCAGGGGATGACAGTAATATTCCCGATGTCCTCAAATGGGGTGCCACTAAGACCGGATTCGGCGGCGGCCTTGTAGCCAAGGTTTTGAACAAGACCATCCGTTCAAACATTGAAGGTATGGCCCGTCAGTTCATTATCGGTCAGAAATCCAAGGAAGCGGTTAAAGGTATCCGCAAACTGCGCAAGGACGGCTTTGCCTTTGTTCTTGACCTGCTCGGTGAGGCCACCGTTTCCCACGAGGAAGCCGCAGCCTATCGTGATGGATATCTGGAAGTCCTTGATGCCATTGAAAAAGAATACAAGAAATGGGATGCCCTTGATGCTTCCGGCGACCTTGACTGGGGACATGCTCCCAAGATCAACGTTGCTGTAAAACCTTCCGCATTTTATTCCCAGTCCAAGCCTGTAGATCTTGAAGGTACTGTGCAGGGTATGATGGATGCCATTGAGCCTGTGTTCAAGAAGATCATGGACATGAACGGTTTCATGTGTATCGACATGGAAGCCCTTAAATACAAAGAACCCACCGTTGAAATGTATAAGCGGTTCAGGAAAAAATATCCTGATTATCCGCATCTCGGAATCGTTTTTCAGGCCTACCTGCGCAGTGTTGATGATGACGTCTCCGGCTTGCTCGATTGGGCACGCGAAGAGAAACTGCCCATCTCCATCCGTCTGGTAAAGGGTGCTTACTGGGATTACGAAACCGTACTCGCCAAGCAGAATGACTGGCCTGTTCCGGTCTGGACTCATAAGCCTGAATCAGACATGGCCTTTGAGCGTGTTTCCAAGATGATTCTTGAGAATCACGACATCTGCCATTATGCCTGCGCATCCCATAACATCCGTTCTATTTCCTCAGTAATGGAAGTTGCTAACGAATTGAATGTCCCTGAAGAAAGATACGAATTTCAGGTTCTTTACGGAATGGCTGAACCTGTGCGTAAGGGATTGAGGAATGTTGCCAAGCGCGTTCGCCTTTATTGTCCCTACGGTGACCTTATTCCCGGTATGGCTTATCTTGTTCGCCGTCTGCTGGAAAACACCGCTAACGAATCTTTCCTTAAGCAGACCTTTGCAGATGAGGCCGATGTAAGTCGTCTGCTTGAGAATCCTGAACTGACCCTTGAGCGTGAACTTGCCGCCAAGCCCAAAAATAATCCGGGCAACAATACTCCAGAGGGTGAGTTACCGCGGTTTAACAACTATCCGCCTGCGGATTTCACTATTAAAGAAGAGCGTGACGGTTTTCCTGCATCCATGACGAGAATTCGTCAGGACTTCGGCAAACGGTATCCGCTTTACATAGGTGGACAGGACGTTGTTACCGATGACACTCTCGATTCCTACAACCCGGCTGATACTTCCGAGATCATCGGCTCTGTTTGTCAGGCCGGAACAGCTGAGGTTGATAAGGCTGTAGCCACTGCCAAACAGGCTTACCTTGATTGGCGTGATGTAGAGCCAAAAGAACGCGCCCAGTACCTGCTCAAGGCTTCTCAATATCTCAAAGACAATATGTATGACCTTTGCGCAATGCAGGTCCTTGAAGTGGGTAAGCAGTGGGATCAGGCTCAGGGTGATGTTGCCGAGGCCATTGACTTTCTCGAATACTATGCCCGCGAAATGATTCGACACGGCAGTCCCAAGCGTATGGGGAATGCTCCTGGCGAATATTCTCAGTATTTTTATCAGGGCAAGGGCGTTGCCGCAGTTATCGCGCCGTGGAACTTTCCGCTGGCTATCAGTGTTGGTATGGTTTCCGCCGCCATTGTTGCGGGTTGCCCGGTTGTATACAAACCTGCCGGGATTGCTTCCGCAGTGGGTTACGGCATCGTGGAAATGTTTAAGGCCGCAGGATTGCCGGACGGCGTTTTTAACTACTGCCCCGGTCGCGGTTCTGTGATGGGTGACCATCTGGTTGACCATCCCGATGTCTCTGTCATCGCTTTCACCGGATCAATGGAAGTGGGACTGCGTATTCAGGAACGCGCTGCCAAGGTCCACCCCGGTCAGGAGCAGTGCAAGAAAGTTATCGCTGAAATGGGCGGAAAAAACGGTATCATTATTGATGACGATGCCGACCTTGATGAAGCCGTACTCGGTGTGCTTTACGCGGCCTTCGGTTTTCAGGGACAGAAATGCTCGGCTTGTTCCCGCGCCATTGTCCTTGATTCCATCTATGACCGTTTCATCCACCGTTTGAAGGAAGCTGCTGCATCCATCAAGCTCGGACCCGCTGAAGATCCCACAAATTACATGGGACCGGTTGTCGATAAGGCAGCTCAGAAAAACGTGCTTGAGTACTGCAAAGTTGCCGAAGAAGAAGGTAGTGTTGTCATCAAGCAGGAAGCCCCTGCCGAATACCAAGACAAGGGCTGCTACGCTCCGCTGTTGGTAGTGGACGGCATCACTAAGGAAAACCGCATTGCTCAGGAAGAGGTCTTCGGTCCTGTTCTTTCCATCATGCGGGCCAAGGATTTTGACGAAGCCCTTGATATCGCCAACTCCACCAGATTTGCGCTTACCGGTGCTGTTTATTCCAGAAGCCCCAAAAACCTTGAAAAGGCTTCACGCGAATTCCGGGTCGGTAACCTTTACCTGAACAAGCCCAGCGTTGGTGCTCTGGTTGAGCGTCACGCATTCGGCGGATTCAAGATGTCCGGTGTAGGTTCCAAGGCCGGTGGTCCCGATTACCTGCTCCAGTTTATGGATCCGCGTCTTGTTTGTGAAAATACTATGCGCCGCGGTTTCGCTCCCATCTCCGAGGATGATGATTGGGTGGCATAGATTACGATCCGAAATACTAGGTTAAAATAAAAGGACCGCAATATCTTCCATGATATTGCGGTCCTTTTTGCGTGGTTTATTTGTGAGCGTGGAGTGGGGTTCTGAAATGAAACTCCGCGGCTGTTAAGGATTAACGATTGTCCTTGGCCTCGTTCATTTTTTCAATAAGTGCCTGAAGCTCAGATGCAAGCTGGCTGACATTGTCGGCTGCCTCTGCGGATTGAGCTACATTTTCAGATATTTCAGCGGAAATGGTATTTATCTCCATGGTGGATGAATTGATTTGCTCAGCAGCAGCTGATTGCTCTTCAGTTGCGGTGGCGATTGATTCTACCTGATTTGCTGATTCGTTGACGATTTCAACAATGGTTTGCAGTGAATTTCCGGCATCCTCAGCTAATTCAGCGCATTTGGTAACCGCGTTGTCAGTTGTCTTCATGATATCAAGACTGGTGGATGTTCCGGTTTGAATTGCAGCAATGGCATTGCCTACTTCCTGAGTGGCGGCCATTGTTTTTTCCGCAAGTTTGCGGACTTCATCGGCTACAACAGCGAAACCGCGGCCTGCTTCTCCTGCCCGTGCTGCTTCAATAGCGGCATTCAGGGCCAGAAGGTTGGTCTGATCGGCAATGTCGGAAATGACGCTCATGATCTGTCCGATGGATTCGGCCTGCTGATCCTGTTTGGCAAGAGCGGTTTGGAGTTCTCCGGCACTCTCCTGAACCTGACTGGTCGCCCCGACTACCTGTTCAACAATAGAAAATCCTTCGTGTGCTTTTTCCGCAGCGTCACGGGTGCCTTCAGAGGCATTGGAAGAGTTGCTGGCGACTTCAAGAATGGTTGCGCTCATTTGGTCAACGGCGGTAGCGGTTTCCTGCACCCGGTGCTTCTGGTTGTCGGCTCCATCCATAATGCCTGAAGACTGGCGGGCAAGTTGTTCTGCCGCAGAGTTGAGGCTCAAGGTAATGTCACCGGCGTCATCGGCAATTGCGGAAAGTGTTTCAAGGAGCGAGGTTGCATATTCTTTTTCAGAGTGTGCTTCTTCCATGGCCTCCCGTGCTTTCTGGGCTTGATTGTCAGCTTCGATTGATTTCTGTTCGGCTTCATCCATACTCTTTTTCAATTGGACGACCATTTCAGCAATGGTCACGCGCAGGTCTTCAAGTTCGCCGTGAAAGCTGATTCTGTTGCAGGATTCAAAGTCGCCGGTGCTAACCTCTCGGGCACATGTCTGTAAATCCGAGAGCGGACCAAGTATGGATCTGATTATGAGCAGTACCGCAGTAATGAGTAATACGGCGGCAATCAATTCTGCTGCGATTGTGGCTGTATTGATCAGCTTTTGTTGACTGCGCAGTTGTTTTTCAGATTTTGTGGCCAGTTCTTCAAGAAGCGGCTCCATTTTATGGATTACGGCTCTGAATTTATTTTGCTCAGATTTAATCCGAAGAGTTCCCTGAGCATATCTGTCCATGCCTTCACTGTATACTTTCAGTTTTTCAAGGATGTATTCTCTGCGCTCCGGGGTGAAGTCGGATTGTTCGACACTTGAAACCAGTGCGGCCATGTTTTTGTTGAATTTGTCCAGATATTTTGCATCAATTCTAATCATGAAATCTTTTTCGTTTCTGCGCAGTCTGAGAATCCCGGCCTCATAAAGCTTGTCTCCTCCCATGACTGCTTTTTCAGCATCACGGACTGCTTTGCGTAATTCCCCAAGAAGTCCGGTGTCCTTGGTCAGGCCGAGTTTTATATAATTGTTGGCAACGACCATAAATTGCTTCTCATAATCGGAAGAAAGGGATTTCCCCTGGACAGCCAGATCCTTGAGTGAACCGTGTGTCAGCTCGTCAAGATGGCTTTGCATCATGCTGGTTTTCGTTTTCAGCTTTTCGATGTATTCATTATCTTTGCGCAGAATAAAGTCTTTTTCTGCCCGGCGGGCCTGCAACATTTCAATTTCAAGTTGAAGGGCGTGCTCTTCCATGAGCAGGCTTTCTTCAACCAGCTGTGTGCCGAAGAAATTGATTGTAAAAACAGCTAAAAAACCAGCAATGGCCAGTGCTCCGATAGACCAAAGTTTCATTTTAATCGTCCGCCTCTAAGGTTAAATCCCCCGGCTTCAGCCGGGTAGCTTTCAGCTAGTAGTTGCTTTATATTCTCCGTATGGAATACCGCAGAGGCAGTCATACGAAGTACAAAATTGAGTATCACTTTGTTTGGGTCACGA